>NZ_CP021416.1:1917690-2237305 GCF_002162315.1 Sulfurospirillum diekertiae
TCTATTTTAAACAATCAAATTTGGATCGTTATGAGCAGATATTTCAAAAACTCTTGAGCGATTTGGACGCACTTAAACTCATGCTTATGAGCTCTCAAAATCATCAGCGTATTGAAACACTCAAAAAGCTCTTGACCGAATGGCACGATATTAACATCCCACGAATGCAGCTGTATAAAAAATATGGCGCAACACTGCATGAACCAAGTTTTGCTCAAAACAACCCAGAAGATGCCCAAAAACTTGATGAATACCATAAACAAAGCACCCAAGGTTTTGCTAGCATAGCAGATAAATTGGATGACTTAGCAAGCTCCGTCAAAACAAACAACTTCAATCGTCTTGACACCAATATGATGGCCTCTCAAATGACATTAGCCATTGTGATGATCATTGTTTTGGCTATATTTTTCATTGTTACACGCTCTATTAAACATTCTGTAGCACGAGCAAAAGCGGGCTGTGAGCAGATGCGCCAGAACAAAGATTTAAGCATGCAAATCAACATTCACTCCCATGATGAGATCAATGACATTATTCAAGCGGTTAATTCGCTGATTGCCGATGTTGCCAAAGCACTTAATCTTGCCAAAAGCAACGCCATCGAAAATGCCTCTGTTGCGGAAGAACTTTCCAGTACAAGCCTCCAAATCGGAAAACGGGCTGAAGAGGAGTCTAAAGTCGTTTATCAAACGACACGCGATGCCAAAGTGGTTGCGGTAGAAATTGATGAAGCAAGTGTTCAAACCAAAAATGTCAAAGACGTCACGACACAAGCTCAAAAAAGCCTTGATAGTGCCCAAACGCTTCTTAGCACAACGATTGCACAACTCAATCAAACCGCCCAAGCGGAAACAACGATCAACGACCATCTCAACCATCTTGCCCAAGAAGCGGAACAAGTCAAAACTGTTTTAGATGTCATCGGTGATATTGCAGACCAAACCAATCTTCTTGCCCTTAATGCTGCCATCGAAGCGGCACGTGCGGGTGAGCATGGTCGTGGTTTTGCCGTTGTAGCCGATGAAGTACGCAAACTTGCCGAACGTACGCAAAAAAGCCTCATTGAGACCAATGCAACGGTCAATGTCATCGTTCAGTCCATCAACGACATCAGTGGCGAGATGAACCACAATGTTCTGCGTATCCATGAACTCTCCGAATTTTCAAACCAAGTCACCGAACAAACCAATGATGCCGTCAATATGCTGGAACAAAGCGTTGTTGCAACCGATCATGTCGTTGGTAAAGCAAACAGCAATGTGAAGCTTATTAGAACAGCTGTCATCGAAAAAATCGGTGAGATCAATGAACTTTCAAGCTCAAATGCGAGAAGTGTCGAAGAGATTGCCGCAGCAGCCGAACACCTCTCAAAACTTTCAGGAACCCTCAGCCAAACATTGGCACAATTTAAAACAGCCTAAGCTTCTATGCCCAAAGAGAGATCAACCTTTTTGGGCATACTTTAGCAAGATTTTGCTATTATTTTGCACTTTACATGTAAAGAGGTTTAATGTGTTTGAACATACTATTTCGGTAAAACTGACACCCCTTTTTGTGCCAACAGATGGCAAGCAAAGTGTCATTATCGGTTTTTGTGGTGACGCTCTTTTAATGGCAGCCGATGGCTCTTTGCCCAAACGTGAACACTTTGAAATATTGGGAAAACCACATCACAGCTTTCACATCGGCGAAGTTCACGATGATCTCTACTCTTTGCTTGTGTGGAAAGAAGACATTACACTTCCAGAACACCTCGTCAAAACCAATCTCAGGGAATTTCTTGACGTTCATCCACCACATCTTTATGCGATGCTTGCTCGTGCCAAACAGCTTGCACACTGGCTTTATGACAACCAATATTGCGGTCGTTGTGGCGATCCTATAGGCTACTCACCTAAGTTTTCTGCCCTTACATGTAAAACCTGTGGCTTTACGATTTTCCCGCGCCTTTCTCCTGCTTGTATCGTACTTATTACACGAGGTGATGAGATACTTTTAGCACGTTCACCCTACTTTACATCGGGCATGTACAGTCTACTCGCAGGCTTTGTGGAAGCAGGTGAAAGTGTTGAAGATGCCGTGCATCGTGAGATTTATGAAGAAGTCGGCCTTCGCGTCAAGAACCTTCGCTACTTTGGCTCACAACCATGGCCTTTTCCACACTCTTTAATGATAGGTTTTTTTGCAGAATACGAAAGCGGCGAACTACACTTACAACCTGAAGAGATCGAAGATGCCAAATGGTTTACAAAAGACAATCTACCACAGCTTCCAAAACTCGCAACGATCTCAGGCATTATGATCAACGCATGGCTGAAAGATCATTAATTTTTTATTGATTCTTTTCTGTTAGAATGAGGAGAACTTTCGAATAGGAGTTTGCCATGCTCATCACCCCTGAAGCCCTCTTTGAGGCACGCAGATACTTTTTAAAACTTGGTGCGGGCGCATTGGTAAGTAGTACCGCTATTTCACAGCTTTTAGCTGATCTTCCGCCCGATATGAGCCTTCATTACACACCCGATACCAACCCACTCAAACTCTCACCCAATACGTTGGAGCAGATCACAAACTATGTCAATTTTTACGAATTTTCAACCGATAAAACAGCCCCTGTCAAGCTCTCACAAAAGATGAAAACAACCCCGTGGGATGTCCATTTTTCGGGGGAACTCAAAAATGAGCAAACATTTGAAGTAGACGACCTTATCGCAAAATTTGGACTCGAAGAGCGTATTTACCGTTTTCGCTGTGTTGAGGGCTGGTCGATGGTCGTGCCGTGGATCGGTTTTCCGCTCTCCAAATTGCTCGATTATTTAGAGCCCAATGCGAAAGCCAAATACGTCAAGTTCACCACGAGACATGACCCCTCTTTGTTTCCCGACCAAGCCAAAGGCATTTTTTCCTCCATTCCTTACCCGTACGTTGAAGGGTTACGTATGGATGAAGCGCGCCATCCGCTCACCTTTGTTGCTGTTGGAATGTACGGTAAACGTCTGCTTCCACAAAATGGTGCTCCGATTCGTCTCGTTGTACCTTGGAAATACGGCTTTAAGTCCATCAAATCACTGGATAAAATTGAGTGCGTGGAGAAAGAACCGCTCAATACATGGCAAGCCATCAACGCCAAAGAGTACGGCTTTTACGCCAATGTTAACCCTGAAGTTGATCATCCACGATGGACTCAGTCAAAAGAGCGCTTGCTTGGGAAACTCACCAAACAAGCCACTCTGCCATTTAATGGTTACGAAAAAGAGGTCGCTTCACTCTATGCTGGAATGGACTTAAGGAAATTCTTTTGAAAATCTTCCTCGTCCTTCTTGCCCTCCTTCCTTTAGGCATTGCCTATTATCGACTCGACAACGCCATCGACCCGATTAAAATGCTTTACACCACCACGGGTGTCGGTGCGATAACGCTTCTTTTACTTTCACTCATTCCTTCTACATGTAAAAGAGTCTGTGGGCTAAATTGGCTTCGTTATCGCAAAACCATCGGGCTTTTAAGCTTTTTTTACGTCCTTTTACATGTAAGCGTTTTTGTCATCTTAGACAGTGAACTTGACTTCGTCACCATCTTCGAAAAAAGCCTCAAAAAACCATTCATCTATGTCGGGGTAATCGCTTTTATCATTCTTCTGTTTATGGCACTCACCTCGTTTAAAAAGCTCTTTGCCACGTTTTCAAAGTATCATAAAATGGTCTATGTAGCCCTTGCTCTTGCACTGCTTCATAGCTTCTGGGCACAAAAAGTGGCTGGGGTGTTTGAGTATAGCATGGTTGCCATTGGTGTGGTACTTTTAGGGGAAAGAATTTGGGCGTGGAAAGCTTTACATGTAAACAACGCCACCCATCAATAAAACCATGAGTGGCGTTAGATTTGTTAGAACTTATAATGAAGATTGATATATGCGTAGCGACCTGGCTCGTTCATCAGCATCACGTCACCGCCACCTGAGAGAAGTGTAATGTCGCTGTAGGTATTGGAAACGGCGTAGGTTTTATCAAAAATGTTATCAACACCCAGTGTGACATCAAAATGCTTGGTCATTTGGTAGTTGTACTTCATGTTAAAGACCGTGTAGCCTGGAAGCTCTTGTTCTCCATTGTCGCTATCGACATTATTCCATCGTTTTGCAGCCACCATTTCAGTTTTAAGGGTATGCTCTGCTTGATGGTAGGTTACACCAACAATGGCTTTAAGAGGGACGATGTCGGCAAGGTCTTTGTCATTTTGTCCTGCGATTGGGTCGTCTTTTTGACCTCTTAAATAGGTCATTCCATAATTAAGTGTCCATGCTTCACTCATGTTGTAATACGCATCTAACTCGGCACCGTAAATGACGGCATCAATGTTGACATATTTGGAAGAGTTGTAGTAAATGTAGTCTTTTAAGATGGAGTAAAATATTTTTCCATTCACACCAAAATTGTCATAATGTGTTTTAAACCCAGCATCGGCTTCATAGTTGGTGGTTTGATCAAGATTGCCTAGCGAGTTTGTGCCCAAGTAAAGCTCTTTTGCATCAGGAACCCGTGAAGCTTTGCCGAAACCGAGGAAATAATCAACATTGTTATTGACTTTATAGGTGGCAAGAACATTGGCAGAGAGTGCGTCATAGTCATTTTTATCACGAGCATTGCTGCCTGCAATTTTTTTATTCGCTTTGACTTCCGTATCGTCATAGCGTGTTCCAAATTGAAGTTTTACCGCGTCAATCGTAGTGATGTATTGAGCAAAAAGCGCTTCATTGGTGGTGTCAACATCAGGTATAAAGACGGTTGAAGCACCTTGAATGCCTGTTGCAACGTTGGTGGAATATTTGACACCATCCCAATTTCGACGACTCATATCAACACCATACATGAACTCTCCGCCGCCTAAACTCATCACGTTTTTAAGCTTAGCCCCTTCGATGTCAGTATTTGCTTTAGCTGTCATATAATTTGTTGCACCCGCAACTCTCTCTTTGGTTGACATCGGATGTTCAACCTTGGATTTGTATGCTTCAAGGTTAATCTCTTTTGAATACGTTCCAAGATCATAGATGCTATATCCAAAGGTGTAAATATCGCTATCGTCATAGTCCGCATCCATCATCCGTGACGGATACAAAACATTATCACTGCGATTGAGCGTATAGCCTAAGCGAATCTCTTGATTTTCCACGGGGTTGATAAACACTTTACCCATAAACGTTTTTTTCTCGTAGGCCTTCAAGTCCCCATCGCGATAACGATTTGTCGCCATTCCCATATGTTGGGCAATAGCATTGTTAAGCTGCTCAGAAAGGGTCTTACCATTGCCATCTTTGTATTGATCGCTCTGCTCGGTTGATGCGCTGATTAAGGCACGAATATACTCGTTGCCACCACTCGCACTTGCAGCGGCTTTTTTATAGCCATAGCTTCCCATACCAAGGTTGACATCGCCACTTGGTTCTTGTGTTGGTGTTTTGGTTTCGGCGACCACTAAACCGCTGAGTGTACCAAAATGTTCCACATCATACGGTCCTTCAACAATTTTGACATTTTCAATATTATCGGCATTAATGTGTGTAATGGTTGGGTCCATTCGATTGGGACATCCACCGTAAATCTTGGCATCATCCATCAAAATATTGATATTATCTTTCTTTTGCCCACGTAAGATAATATCATTGGCAACACCACTGCCTCGAATCATTGTAATAGAAGCACTATTGCGAGAAAGTGCATCTGCAAGGTCGGCAGATTTTAGGTCATCGCCACGTATATCCTTGACCTCTTTGGAGAGTGTTTCTCCTACCACTGTTATCGCACCCAAATCTATTGTTTCCGCCATTAAAAACGTCGAAACAATCAAAGACATACCCACTATCTTATTCATACAACCTCTCCTAATATAAAGAGGGTACTATAGGTAGGCTCTGTTAAATCACTGTTAAATACTTCATCTTAAACCTAAAATTTTTAATTTAGTTCGTCATGTTTTGAGAGTAGCTCTAGCGTGAAAATCTTTACATGTAAAAACGAATTTAACGATTATTTTGCTATCATCATTCCCTATTTTCACCACAAAGAACACACAATGAACGCTTTTATTTCAGGTTTTAGTCTTGGTTTTTCACTTATTCTTGCTATTGGGGCACAAAATGCGTTTGTACTCAAACAAGGCATTAAAAAAGAGCATGTTTTTATCATCTGTTTGGTCTGCGCACTCTCCGATGCCATTTTGATTTTCTTTGGGGTTTCGGGCTTTGGTTATTTAGTAGAGCAGTTTCCTTCCTTGCAAACCGTTGCAAAGTATGGTGGTTTTGCCTTTTTATTTGTCTATGGCTTGAAAAGTTTTTACTCGGCGTGGAGCATGTCTCATGAGCTCAGTCCACTCGATCAACCCACACCTTCACTTGCCAAAACCATCCTGCTTGTCCTCGCATTTACATGGCTAAATCCTCATGTGTATCTCGATACCGTCATTTTACTCGGCTCCGTTTCCACAAAATTTGGAAGCTTGGCGCCGCTTTTTGGCTTTGGTGCGATGAGTGCTTCGTTTCTCTTTTTCTTTTCACTCGGTTATGGGGCGAGAATCTTAACACCCATTTTTATCAAAGCGATTTCGTGGAAAATTTTAGAAGTGCTCATTGGCATTGTGATGCTCTCTTTGGCGTTTATGTTATTGGGTTTGTAAAACTAGTTTTCTAAGAAGTAAAAGCACCAAAAATGCGTGGGCTCTCTGCCGAAGAGAACCCAGTGTTAACGTAGTCTTTAGAGCTTTGCTTTAAAGACGTGTTCAGAGTTCTTTAAGAACTCTGATGAGAGGTTAAGACTTAAATTGATTCAGTTTTTCATTGAGATTTTCAGCCAATTTTGAGAGATGATCTGCCGCTGAGGCAATCTCTTCAACACTTCTGGCATTCTCACTGGTAAGAGAATTAATGTTTGTTACCATTGAAACGATTCTATCCGTATCACTAGCGATTCGAATCGAATTTGCCGCACTGGTTGTGACAGAAACGACACTTTCTTGCATCACACTGCTTGTCCCAAGGATAGTCTCTTCAACACCCGTTGAAACATCTGAAAGACGTCTGATATTTTTTGCATTACGTCCCATTTGCTCGGAAGAATCTACAATTGACTGAACGATGACATTGATGGTCGCGTTAATCTCAGTCAATGAATTTTGGGTACGTTCTGCAAGCTTTCGCACTTCATCGGCGACAACCGCAAAGCCCCTTCCATGTTCTCCTGCACGTGCCGCTTCGATAGCAGCATTGAGTGCAAGTAAATTGGTTTGATCGGCAATATCAGAGATAACCGTCAAGATTTGTTTCACTTGTTCAGCATCACTGCTCATCTGCTCTAGTTTAGAAGCCAATGCTGTTTCTGCTTCACTGGCAAGTCCTACTTCATTGCGAAGACTTACCACTTCATTTTTAGCATTATCCAGTTTTTGTCCTGCATCGGTAATACTTTTTTTCATCTGTTCTGAAAGCGCCGCTGTCTCTTGTACAAAGGTTTTAATCGTTGCAATCTCTTGAATGGTATTTTCAACAATCGTCGTACTCTTTTCAGCATTACGCCCTATTTGCATACTGGTGGTACTAAGCTCATGCGACACAGAAGCATTTTCGCTTGAAGAATTTTTGGCATCCACAATGGTTTGCTCAAGCGTAGTAACCAAGTCGTTAAAACTATCTGTGATGTCTTTGAGCTCATTCTTTTTCTCATAATGTATTCTAAATTTGAGCTCTTTGTGTTGAACAAAAGAGACCACACTATCACGGATAATATGCACCCCTTGGATGATATTGCTACGAATCATCAACCCAAATAACAATAGAGCCACAGCTGAAGCTATCGCAATGACAACCATCATAATAGCAGCACTATTTTTTACATCGGAAGCATGATTGGCTGATACTTTTGCAAGTTCAAAATTGAACTTCATATGCTCTTCAAATACCTGTGTAAAATTCGTAATTACCTCTGTACTGTTGGCAAGAAGTGTATTTAAATCAGCGTGATTATTTGCTCGTGAAAGCGTAATGATCTGTTTAAGAAGCACATTGTAGGCTTCCACCGCTTTATGATCTTTGTCTAAAAATTCTTTATCTTTGTCATCAGAGATAAATGCATCATAGCTCTTAATCGCCACATTCAACTTCTGGTTGAGTGTTTGCATATTGGCTTCAACTTTATCTTTTCCTGCTATTTCTGTTTGTGAAATATGTTGCCAGATAGCAAGTCTTAATCTATAAGCAATCTGCATTGACTCATCAAGCACGAAAACGCTTGGAAGCGTATTGACATTGCTGTAGTTTGTCTCCGCATAAACTTGCTCCATTTTCATAAAGCTAATTCCAAAAATCGTACATGTAGCGAGAATTGCAACTGCAAGCATCACTAAAAGTTGTTTTGAGATACTCATGATAAACTCCTTTTTGGTTTCTTACAAGAATCATAACGCTCAGGTGTTGCAAATGCGTTATATTTATAAAAGTAATAAAAATTATTTTACATGTAAAGATGGTGAGAGGATTCTTTGTTCCTTATAAAAAGGATGTGTAGACTAAAGAAGGAGAAAAGTACGTTAAGTACCTTCTCCTAAAACGCGGAAGAAAGAAACGCAGTTAAGACTTAAATTGATTCAATTTCTCATTAAGATTTTCAGCCAATTTTGAGAGATGATCTGCCGCTGAGGCAATCTCTTCAACACTTCTGGCATTCTCACTGGTAAGAGAATTAATGTTTGTTACCATTGAAACGATTCTATCCGTATCACTAGCGATTCGAATCGAATTTGCCGCACTGGTTGTGACAGAAACGACACTTTCTTGCATCACACTGCTTGTCCCAAGGATAGTCTCTTCAACACCCGTTGAAACATCTGAAAGACGTCTGATATTTTTTGCATTACGTCCCATTTGCTCGGAAGAATCTACAATTGACTGAACGATGACATTGATGGTCGCGTTAATCTCAGTCAATGAATTTTGGGTACGTTCTGCAAGCTTTCGCACTTCATCGGCGACAACCGCAAAGCCCCTTCCATGTTCTCCTGCACGTGCCGCTTCGATAGCAGCATTGAGTGCAAGTAAATTGGTTTGATCGGCAATATCAGAGATAACCGTCAAGATTTGTTTCACTTGTTCAGCATCACTGCTCATCTGCTCTAGTTTAGAAGCCAATGCTGTTTCTGCTTCACTGGCAAGTCCTACTTCATTGCGAAGACTTACCACTTCATTTTTAGCATTATCCAGTTTTTTGTCCTGCATCGGTAATACTTTTTTTTTCATCTGTTCTGAAAGCGCCGCTGTCTCTTGTACAAAGGTTTTAATCGTTGCAATCTCTTGAATGGTATTTTCAACAATCGTCGTACTCTTTGCGGCATTTCGCCCTATTTGCATACTGGTGGAGCTAAGTTCATGTGATACGGAAGCATTCTCAGTCGATGATTGTTTCGCATCCACAATGGTTTGCTCAAGCGTGGTGACTAAGGCATTAAAACTATCAACAATTTCTTTAAACTCATTCTTTTTCTCATAGGTGATTCTAAATGTTAACATTTTATTTTTCACAAAAGAGACCATGCTATCACGAATAATATGCACGCCTTGAAGAATATTGCGACGGATCATAACGCTGGTAATAATAACTAAAACAGCCACTAATAATGAAAGCCCTATCATCAGTGCACTGGCGTTATCTTTTGTATTGGAAGCTTCAAGTGCCTTTGTTTCGGCTAACTCTTTATTGTAATTCATATGATTGCGAAGGGTATCTCCAATCGTTGCTAAAAATGGTCTCTTCGCAAATGCAAGTGTTCGCGCTTCTTCTTTCTTATTGGCTTTAGAGAGTGCTAAAAACTGATCTAGTAAGGCATTGTATTGATTTAAGATTTCTTTGTCTTTTTCATAGAGCTCTTTATCTTTTGCATCCGATAAATACTCAGAATATGATGCAACTTTTTTGTCTAATAACTCTCTTACTTCTTTAATCATAGCGGCTGATTCATCCATTGATTTTTCATCCGTTGCGGAGAGAAACTCAAATGCGTAGACACGAAGGTAGTAATAATCCTCCATCATGCCATTGACAATTAAAATACTCGGTAAGACATTCTCATTGCCATAATTTGTATTGGTATAAACCTCGCCCATTTTGTAAAAGCTAATAGCAAAAACGGAACCAATACCTATAATCGCAATTGTAAGCATAACGATAAGCTGCTTTGCAATATTCATGATAACTCCTATTTAGTTTCTTATGGAGTATCATAACTATCATGTGTTGTAAATGCGTTATAGTGCTTATAGAAAACGTCGCATCATTTTGAGATCATAAAATGACTCTCTCTAAACGCTTTACATGTAAAGATTATAAAGTTTCACTGTACCGTTTGGTATCGCTTTTGGGAGGTAATCCGTACATGCGGGTGTATTCTCTACTAAATTGGGATGGACTAGCGTAACCTACTTGAAACGAAGCAGTAGCAGCATCAACATGTTGGCTTAAAAGTAGTTTTCGAGCCATTTGCAGGCGTACTTTTTTTTGGTATTGAATCGGTGTTAATGTCGTCACATTTTTAAAATGTCGATGAAACAATGAGTTACTCATACCAAGACTATGTGCCAGAACGCTAATGCGTAAAGGCTCTTCAAAATGGGTATTGATCTGATGAATTGCTTGCATAATGCGGTAGGCATGACTTCCCATCGTTGCAAACTGTTTAATAAACATCTGTGGATGATGGTCTAATAAGCGGTACAAAACCTCTTTGACAATCAACGGAGACAAGGTTGCAATCATTTTTGGATTTTTTAAAAGAGACACCAACCGTATCAGCGCATCCAAAAGAGCTTCATCCATCTCTCCCATCACCAAAGCGCAGTCACATTTTTTTGTACAAGATTGCATAAAAGCATCTCCACTCTCTTGAACCACTTCCATCATTTCATCCAAGCTAAAGGTCAGTTTCAATGCTAAATACGGCGCTTCTTTACTTGCTTCGATGATCTTACCACTTAGCGGTAAATGTACCGAAGAGATCATATAGGTGGACGCATCATACGTATAAATTTGCTCCGCCAAATGCACTTCCTTAACACCTCTTGCAATAAAATAGATCGAAGGTTCACTCATCGAACAGGCAAACTCAGAGGTCTTGGAAACTTTTGAAAGACTAAGAGAGGTAATGTCCGTTTGCACCGTGCCCTCTTCGGGTAAAAAAGACTCTAAGAGCTGAATCAATTCATTTTTTTTAGCAGAGATGTCCATCTGTTTCCTTTACATGTAAAAGTATATTGTACAGTAATAGGCAATAAATGTATCTAAATTGTCTACCTACTTTATCAACACTTACGTTACAATTCAATCAACAAGTACCAAAAATAGAGGAGATAGAAGCATATGAAAGTAGTAGCGATCAACGGAAGTCCAAATAAAAAAGGAAATACCGCACAGCTTATCGATACGATTGCACAAGAATTAGCCCAAGAGGGAATCACCACGGAAGTCTTGCATATCGGCAATAAAACCATTCGTGGCTGTTTTGGCTGTGGTGGTTGTGCTAAAAACAAAGATGAGCGCTGTATTGCCAAAGATGATGAGCATGTCAATGAATACATCCAAAAAATGAAAGAAGCCGATGGCATTATCATCGGAACACCTGTGCATTGGGCGGGCATTGCAGGAACGATGAAGTCCTTTTTAGATCGCGCGTTTTATGTCTCCTCTGCCAACGGCAATCTCTTTCGCCATAAAGTGGGGGCAAGCATCGTAGCCGTTCGCCGATCGGGTGGTGTGAGTACCTTTGATGCGATGAACCACTACTTGACCTATGCTGAGATGATTATGCCAACAACCAACTACTGGAATGTCGCGCATGGAAGAGTCCCAGGAGAGGTGCATGAAGATTTAGAAGGGATGCAGATTGCACGCGTTTTGGGTAAGAACATGGCATTTACCCTTAAAATGGTTCAAAATGCCAAAGCAAACAACCTACCTTTCCCCGAACAAGAAGCTAAAATTATGACCAATTTCGTGCGCTAAATTTTTACATGTAAAAACCCTGAGGCACGTTTGCCTTGGGGAAAACGTCATCTACTTGCGCATGCCTCGCATAAACTGTGAAAAACGTGAACGTCTAGGTATTTCAGTCGGAAAACTTGGATCACTCGCATGCCTTACATCTTCAATGGAATAAACGGCTTGGGGATTGTGCATTACAATCAATTCTCGTACATGTGTGATGGAGGAGCGTTTAATGACCGTAAAGATGATATTAACCGATCCAGCATTACCTTCAGCATCCGCAACCGTCACGCTGTAACGAAGCGCACGCAACGCGGCAACTAAAATATGTGAATCTCTCTTCGTAATAATACGCACCACCACCATACCAATCGCCAAACGATTTTCAATAAACATTCCAATGTAATTTCCCATTGAAAACCCAAGTGCATAGGCAATATAATTGATAGGATTGGTCAGATTTTCCATGACTTTAGAGATGGCTAAAAGCCAGATTGTGACTTCAAAAAATCCTAAAATAGGCGCCCATAATCGCAACCCTTTGGAAACAAAAATGATACGCAGCGTACCAATGCTGACATCACAAATCCGTGCCAATGCAATTAAAATAGGAATGCCATATAAGCCAAACCACTCGTGTTGAAGTAACTCACTCATTTTTCATCCTTTTTTTCATTATAACATCACTTCGTTAATCCTTGCAAAAGTATTACAAAGAATCTCTCTTTATGGTTTATCCCAAAGGATTATGTTAAAATAAAAATCAAATGAAACTCTAACGACCAAATTGGGAATACCATGCTTATAAAACTTACCCTTTTTTGCCTTTTGTTATTTACATCACTCCATGCTAAAGAGTATAGTTTTGCAACCTACCCTTCCAATGATCCCATCAAAGTAAGACAAGCTTTTACCCCTTTAATGGAATATTTAACCGCGCAAAGTGGCGATACCTTTAGTCTTGTTATTACGAAAGACTACGAAGAGCTTGCCGCACGTATTGAAGAAAAAAGCGTTGATTTTGCATGGCTTAATACCAAAAGTTTTGTCTTGCTCAAAGAGAGAACGCCTTCACTACGCTACCTTGTAACCTACCTTGAACATTCTAAAAGTGGGAAGATTACCCCTTATTATCAATCTTATATCGTAACACTCAAAGAGTCCAATATCACGTCACTTGAAGAAGCAAAAGGAAAAGTCTTTGCATTTACCGATAAAGATTCAACCTCAGGCTATGCTTATCCTATGGTGCTCTTAAAAGAACATCGTATCAGCCCCGACAGCTTTTTTAAAAAAGTTTTTTTTCTCAAAAAGCATGACAAAGTGATCGAATCGCTGATGCAGCACTCCATTGAAATTGGCGCGATTTCCGATGGAACGTATTATAACGCTTTAGAAAAATACGGCGATCAATTCAATGTTCTTGCAACTTCAAAGCCCATTCCTCTGGATGTTATTGTCGCTACGCAAACTATTTCAAACAAAGAAGCAGAACGCATTGCTTTATTGCTGGAAGACATTCCAATGGATTCGCCTTCCAATAAAGCATTTAAAGAGTATTTAGGCTGGCCAAGTGCTGGTTTCATCAAGGAAGATGAACACTTCTACGATACCTTTAGCAAAATCCTAAAAGATGCGATGAATGAAACTCTACAATAAGATTCTTTTTTTAACCATCATTCAACTCTCAGCCATTTTTATTTTTGGTATTTATGAGATGCAATCGCTCTATCTTACCCAAAAAAAAGCCTTCGATCAAAATAAACTGTTGCAAATGGAGATGATTCAAAAACGTTTTGAAGAAAAACTAGACCAGCTTCAAAAAACGGCTGAAATTCTCACCAACTCCCAAGAAGTCGTCACAGGGATTATCAGCAATGATACCGACATGCTTTTCAATTGGAGTAAACTCTTTCTCTCTTCAAGCATCAATAAAATTCATTTCATGGATATGGACGGCATGATTATCAGCCGAGGTGAGTCGGAATTTCGCTTTTCAGACGATGTCTCAAAGCGGTTTTACATCCAACAAACCCTTAAAAATGATACATTCTTGGGAATTGATCTCATCGATGGTGAAGAGTGTTTAATCTATGCAAAACGCATAAAACAGTATGGAACCAAACCTATTGGTATCATCAGCGTTGCCTTAGTGATTGACCAAGAGTTACTCTCTGTTCTGGTGCAAGGAACCATGATGAACATTACATATCATTCCGAACATCAAACACTCTCTTCCAATAAAGACCAAAAACTAATCGATATCTCATCCTTACATGTTATATTAGAATCAGGAAGTATCAAAGATGTTTCCTTCACGATTGGCTTAGCCTCAGAAAAAGAGCTCATAGCGCTCAAAGAGGCACGTACCAACTTTTTTATTGGCATTGCATTTGCCTTAGTTCTTCTGGTGCTTGCCATTCATTTTACATTGATCAAATCACTCAAAGAATATAAAGCACTCTCTCAAGTCTTGATTGATTTTTATGAAGATCGCCTGGATATTCAAGAAGTCATAACCACCATAGAGCAAACCACCCAAAAAAACACTACGCCTGAAGTCAAAAAAATTTCAGAAGCACTTTTTAATATGAGCCAAAAAGTAGCCGAAACGCAAAAGGCACTGGAACTCTTAAGCAGTACCGATCAACTCACCTCTCTTTCCAACAGACGTAAACTAGAAGAGTGCTTAGAGCAAAAGATTAAAGAGGCCAGTCGAGGCAGTTTCTTTTCCGTGATTATGCTTGATATCGACCGCTTTAAAACGATTAATGACACCTACGGGCATGAAATCGGTGATCACGTTTTGACACACATGGCACATCTGATGCAAGAGACCATGCGGACGAGTGATTTGCTCGGTCGTTGGGGCGGAGAGGAGTTTTTACTCATCTTACCGCAAACCGATCTTGAAGGTGCCCTGTTAATGGCAGAGCAGTTGCGCTCAAAGATTTACAACTTTACATTTGAGCGTTATCCCCAGCGTGTGAGTATGAGCTTAGGCGTGACACACTATCATAAAGGCGACACACCCAATAGCATTCTAAGACGTGCAGATAATGCCCTTTACCGCGCTAAAAATAATGGAAGGAACAGGGTTGAACATGACGCTTAGAAAATTTATGAGCATTTTCTTACTTCTGTGTATGTCGCTTTTTGCCCAAGAAAAACTGATTCTTGGGGTTAATCCTTACAAAAGTGTTGAGGAACTCCGTGTGATCCATGCAGAGCTCATTGCGTATCTTGAAAAAGCGCTTGATCGAGAGATTGTCTTTGTCGTGGCTAAAGATTATAACCAGATCATGACATTAGTAGAGCAAGGCAGTGTGGATATTGCGTCTGTCTCCCCCAAACTTCTTGCTATCTTGCGGCAAAGAGAGCCAAAACTGCACTATTTAGCAACTATCAAATTTGCCAATGCACAAGTGGGTACCCGAAGCAGTTACCACGGTTTGATTTTAACTCTTAAAGGAAGTGCCATTCAAAATATTGCCGATCTAAAAGGGAAGAGTTTTGGCTTTACCGATCCTGATTCAACCTCAGGATACCTCTACCCTCGCTTTATCATGCAGCAAAATGGCATCAACCCCAACAAAGACCTAGGGAAGGTCTATATGATCAAAAAACACTCTAAAATCATTGATACAATTTTGGAGGAATCAATTGATGCAGGAGCCGTTTATGATGGTATATACTATGAGCTTTCCAAAGAGAAGCAGGAAAAAATACGTATTTTAGCGACCACCGAAGAGATACCCTACGATGCCATGATCGCCTCCAACCATTTAAATAAAGCGCTAATCGCAAAAATCCATGACCTACTTTTAGCCTTTCATCCATCCCAAGCAACGCAAGCAGGCATTGCAGGTTTTGAGGAAAAACCACTCTCTTTATACGATCGTTTACTCAATCTTGAATAGATTCAAGCATTACATGTAAAACCTGTTTAGTTAGAGAATAATCTCTTTCACGCGTCCAACTTCGCCACTTTCCAAACGTACTTTAATGCCATGAGGATGGTTTGACGAATTGGTCAGAATGTCTTTAACGACACCTTCGGTGAGCTTGCCACTGCGTTGATCTTCTTTTAAAACAATCAAAACTTTCACGCCTTTTTGAATGTTACTGCGACTCTGTCCTGCACTCATTGCTATCCTTTACATGTAAAAGTGTATTGTACCCTATTGCACATTTTTCTTTACATGTAAATGCTACGAAAGTGTAACGCACAGCTCCAAAAAGGCTTCGCCATAGCGCTCAAACTTCACTTCGCCCACACCACTGATATCGAGCATCGACTCTTTATCGTGCGGTAGTTTCTCTGCCATCTCTTTAAGAGTCTTATCACTAAAGACGACATACGGCGGAATGCCATTTTCTTTGGCAATTTCGGATCGCAAAGCGCGCAACTTCTCAAAAATGGAGAGCTCAAACGTTCCTAACAGAACTTTTTTAGTTTTTTTAACTTTTTGTCGCTCTTCCAAACGCTTGGCATGAATGCTCACCGATAAACGCTCTCTAATAATTTTAGCACCGTATTCACTGAGGCTTATGACACGGTATTCCCCGACCTTAAAAGCATCTAGTTCCATCAGCCTGTCGCCAATACTTAGCCATTGCGCTTTGGTTCTATCTTTGCCAATGCCAAACACAGAGAGGCTTTGGTGCCCGTTTTGCACGATTTTTTCATTGGTGGAGCCCATTAACACATCTACGACATATTGCAGTCCAAAACGCTGCCCTGTGCGGTAAACACTCGATAACAGCTTCAGTGCCTCATGGGAGATGTCAATACTCTGCTTTTCTCCATCGATGCAGTTATCGCACCGCGTTTTACATGTAAGAATCGTATCGTCAAAATAACTCGCAATGTGTTGGTGGCGGCAGACTTGCGATGAGGCATATTTTGCCATAGCATCCAGTTTTTCATATGCCACTTTTTGGTACTCAGATGCAGGCTGTTCACCGATGCGGCGTTTATGCTCCACGATGTCGGAGTTGGAAAAAAGAAGCAGCGTCGAAGAAGGCAAGCCATCACGGCCGGAGCGCCCAATCTCTTGGTAGTAGTTTTCGATGGTTTTAGGCAGTGACATATGCACCACAAAACGAATGTTGCTCTTATCGATGCCCATACCAAAGGCGATAGTGGCTACAACGACCTGAATCTCATCGTTTAAAAAAGCGCGAAAGGTCTCATTTTTCTCTTCGGTCGGAAGTCCCGCATGGTAAGCGCGCGCGAGGATTTTGCGAGTGTTTAAAAACTGCGCTAGACTTTCGGTCTCTTTGCGGCTAAGTGTGTAAATGATACCGCTCTCGTGTTCAAAGGCACTCAAAAACGTAAGAAGTTGTTCGCGTCCGTTGGCGTTGCGGTAGTCCGCTTTGATCGTGAGATTGTCTCTTTCCACTTTGGCACGAATGATAAGAGGGTTGGAGAGACTGAGCTGATGCAGAATATCATGCTCAACGATCTTCGTCGCCGTCGCCGTAAAAGCAGCAATGGGAGTCTGTGGAAAATAGAGTTTGAGGCGAAAGAGTTGGCGGTAATCTTCCCTAAATTCATGCCCCCACTCACTTACACAGTGCGCTTCGTCGATGACAAAAAATTGATAGGAAGGGTTTGTAAAAAGTTTAAAAAACGACTCCCCTTTTAAGCGCTCAGGGGCAACATACAAAAGCTTGAGCTCACCCTTACGACACGCGTGCATCGTCTCTTGAATTTCTTGGGGTGACTGCATCGAAGAGATCATAGAAGCTTTAATGCCAAAGGTGGAAAGTGCGGTGATTTGGTCGTGCATCAACGCGAGCAGTGGCGAAATCACCACGCTCATGCCGTCCATCACCAAAGAGGGAAGCTGATAGCACAAAGACTTTCCAGCCCCTGTTGGCAAGATCATCATAAGGTCTTTGTGCGCTAAAATGGCATTGACTGCCTCTTCTTGATAGGCTCTAAAACTGTGATGCCCAAAGACACTGTGAAGAATGCGGTATGGCTCAGTCACTTAAAGGTCTATCTCGTCTTTATCGATTCCATCGCTAGGGAACCACTCATCTTCGATAAAATCATTTTCAACAATCTGCGTCACATTGCGTTTCATATAGCGACCTGATGCGGTAACGGCGACTTCACCATTTGGTAAAATGAGTTCCCCAGTTCCCTCAAAAATGCGCCCTTTATCACTGGTCATACGCCCAACGACTTTGAGTTCTACATCCAAAGGAACGGGTTTTTTATATTTGAGCGTTAGCTCTATCGTCACGCCAAAGCTCTTTTGACCGTAATGCGCCATAATCGCTCGCCCAATCGTCTCATCGAGAATCGTCGCCGAAATACCACCATGCAATATGCCAGGATAGCTTTGAAGATACGTATGCGGTGTAAAATATGCCACAATCTCTTTGTTTTCAAGCTCGTAAAACTTCGTTTTCAAACCAAAAGGGTTTTCAATACCACACACCAAACAGTTTTTGGAGATGTGCTGTTTCCCTGTTACTTTAAATTTCACTCCGTGACTCCATGCACCTTTTCAAGCTCTTTGCGCATTCTGGAGTAGAGTTTAAGATCGACGATTTTATAGCTTTTCAAAAGGGCATCCAAAAGAGACGCTTCAAGCTCGTTATGATCTTCTTTATTTTCAGGAACGATCTTATCTTTAACCGTACAGTTGTTGCAAAAATCATAGACATATTTCAAATCGACTTGATAATCCAAACGGTGTGTCAGCTCATTTTTAAGCTTTCTCGTCTCATTCATAATGACAAACTCTTGCTCGTTAATCACTTTTAACGCCCGTAACTCTTCGAGTAATTTAAACTGTGTCATACTGCGAGAAGTACCAGGAATGAGCACTTCTGCGACAAACTCATAGTACGCTTCTACGGCCAAAACCATCACATACAGGTTCTTCCCAATCGGGTTTTCCTCTTTCTCAATAAACTCTTTAAAATAGTGCAATTTTTGCATTTCAACCATCATTTTTTTAATTCCTTTTGACTTTCTTGTTCAATATTTGATTTAGGTATATCATTTTAATTACATCAACAATTATCATATTAGCAATAAGATATACTTCAAAAAAGTAACTCTAGTGTTAGCAATATTCCATAAACTGAAAGAAAAAATAGAGAGAAAATATTTAATAAAGTTATCATTAAGACTAGAAATAAAAGAAAAAGACAAAAAAATTATCATTGTAATCATTACTAATGGATATAACATATTTGCATTTATAGTATCAATATTAATTGAATTCAAATCAGTTTTACGGCTTTGAAAAAAACTTTGTCACTTTATCAAAAGAACTAATTAAGATTGTATATGCAGCAATACCAAAACCTAAAATTCCTGAAAAAACTTGTAACGCATCACTAGAAATATTTACTTTCGTAAAATCTACATCAAATACTATGCTAGCTAAAAAAGAAAAAAGTGTACTCCAGAATAAAGCTTCAAAAATTTTTTTTAATACTGTATTATAAAAATTACGTATTGAAAACTTACTATCTATTTTTCCATTATTTGAATAAATAACGATTGTTTGCCAAAGAATCTTTAATAAATAGGATGATTTCATTCTTTTTTCTTCCAAGCTTGATCAAGGGCTTTTTGTATTTCATCGCGCATGAAAACATCTGTAAAAAGATGTTCATTTTCTGGATTTTTGATGTTGGATTCGATTGGTTGATCTCTTAAAATAAATTTTGTTAACTTATTTTTTGATTCATCAAAATACTTCATAGTAACATTACCATATTTTGTTGCATACAATGCCAGTTGTTTTCCTAGCGAACTAATTCCATTCATTTCTGACTCTGGGAATGCTTTCTCTTTATATTCAATGCCTGATCGCTCTTTTTTCAGTTCTTCAAGCAACTGATCCTGAGTTTGCTCACTATTTGGGAATGATAGATTTACATTTAGATATGAAACTCTTGCAACATCTAAAATTTTTTTCAAGCTCAGACATTTGAGTTAATATGACTATATCTAAATAATAATCCTTATATTGATTAGTTGCATTGATTCTTTTTTGAAATAATGCTCTAATTTTGGTTTCCAGTGTCTTTCCGCTGTTAATCTCATTTGGAATCTTTTGCACAGCCATAATATGATTTTCTAAATCAAAGAAAAAATGTCCAAATTTTGGGTCTTCTTGTACATCATTTTTAGAAGGAATTGCCGTTACCTCACGAGTTTCTTTATCTTTAAATGGTTTTGCTTTTTTGCAAATTCTTAATCGCCCTTTGCAAAAATTTTCACTTGTTTTTTCATCAATGGAATAAAATTCAATATACTTTTCGTGACTTAACATTCCAAATTTTTCATCATTGTAGTCTTGAAATAGTAGCTTTAATAAGTTCCAATATCCTTCAATACCAAGCTCTTGCGCTTCACCTTTTGTTGGTAGCATTTGAACATTAACAAAAAATAATTTCATAAAATTTCCCTTTTAAGCTACTAATTTTACTTATTTAACTTTACAATTTTTAGCACCAATACCACATGCTGTTTTAGCGGCTTTTTTAGCTTTATTGGTTTTGATCTCTTCGCGTTTTTTGCGAAGACTCATCGGTTTTTTATTGGCTTTTTCACGGTCAATCTTCGCTTGAATCGTATGTTTTTTCGCCTCTTTTTCAACCCATGCTTGCGTCTCAAAACCGGGGTAAAACTCTGTTTTCAGCGTGTATTTTAAAATCTTTTCAATCTCTTTTAACCGTAATTTCTCTTCTTGACAGACAAACGAAATCGCTCGCCCCTCTTTGCCCGCACGCCCTGTTCGCCCCGCTCGGTGCAAATAATCTTCTGCATCACCAGGGAGTTCGTAGTTAATGACATGTGGCAAATCTTCGATGTCAAGTCCACGAGAGGCGATGTCCGTAGCGACCAACACACGAATGGAGTTTTCTTTAAATGCCGCAACCGCTTTGGTACGCTGAGAGTGCGCTTTGTCACCATGCAAGACCAATGTTTTCAAACCACTTTTACTCAGGTAATCGCCCACTTCATCGGCACTCTGTTTCGTTTTGGTAAAGACTAACACTTGATGCCAGTTTTCCGTACCGATCATGAAAGAGAGCATCTCGCATTTGCGCTCTTTGTCGACCACGTAAATGGTTTGCTGAACGTTTTTGGCAAATTCACCTTGATTGTTGATAGCAACGGTGATAGGCTTCTTCAAACTCACTTCGGAGAGGCGTTTGACCGACTTAGAGAGTCCAACCGAGAAAAGCAAGGTTTGACGTTTTTTAGGAAGCAAAGAGAGCAGTAACTCGACCTCATCCCAAAAACCCATATCGAGGATTCTATCGGCTTCATCAAAGACAAGAATTTCAACGCGGGAAAGATCAACGCTAGAAATTTTAATGTGCTCCAAAAGTCGTCCCGGAGTGGCGATCAATACATCGATGCCTTTCTCCAATTTTTTCACTTGCGGTGTAAACTTCACCCCACCGTAAATTGCCCCAATGTTTAACTCAAGGTTTTTTCCATACTCTTGCACGTTCATATTCACTTGAGAAGCAAGCTCACGCGTTGGCACTAAAATAAGCGCACGTACGACTTTTTTTGTAGTTGATTTTTGTGTTTTTTTAGCAAGAATTTGTAAGAGTGGCAGTGCATACGCAGCCGTCTTTCCCGTCCCCGTTTGCGCCGTTGCCATCACATCTTTGCCCTCTAATACCAAAGGGATGACCTTTGTCTGCACAGGCGTTGGTTTCGTGTACCCAAGTTCAGTTACTGCTTCTTGTAGTGGCGCAATCAAGCCTAGCTTTTCAAATAACATCTCTATCCTTTATGTATCTTAATGTCTCTATTGTACCTAAGTTTTATTTAAAGAATCGAATGGGGATGCGGAGGTGAGCGCTAGTGAAGCTTTTTACATGTAAAGATTTTATCTGAAAAATTGTACTATGTTTTTTGGACATGTTGCCAAGAAGTTAAAACTTTAGCAAAATCATATAGGAGTGACTTGTATGGATTGGAGTATTGTTAAGTTTGGAAAGTATAAAAATAGAACATTACCTCAAATAATTTTTGAGGATGCTGATTGGTTTTTTTGGGCTTACAAAGAAGGTGCATTACAAAAGTGGTTACCAAAATATGAAGTTGAGTTAATTTATAAAAGAGCTACAAGAATAAAGCCGAAAGATGGATGTTATGTTAAGCATTTTTTATATACTGATGGAACATCTTGGGGGTTTGATTTTATACCTATCGATGAAGCTGAAAAAAAATTACCCTGAATATATAGGTGGCAACTGTTTTGGTAAAGATTATATAAATTTGGATAGTACATATAGAACGATTTTAAAATATATAGATTTATCATTTCCAAGTCAGTACAAAGAATATGATAAAAGAGGTTGTAAAGAATTTACAAATGGCGTAAAAAGTCATATCTTGAATGTTAAAAGAATAACAAAAAAAATAGCAGAAGATTTTTTTGCAAATGAAGATAATTTTTGGAAAGAGGAATTGTAAAGAACTAAACTTTTAACTTCCATTTATCAACTCCATCAATCAGCATAATCAAATTCATGCAAACCGCAGTGAAAAACTATTCCACCCCTCTTTACATGTAAGCTCAAATCCAAACCCGTGCTTCTGCACGATTTTTTTAACAATGCTAAGCCCCAAACCAAAGCCCTCTACGCCCCTGGCATCATCTCCTTGGGCAAACGGTTCGCAGTAGTAATCTAAAGTGTGTTCGAGTATTTCGCCTCTACTTTTAACGCTAATCGTGTGCTCTTTGACTTCGATAACAATGGGTTTTTGTGTGGTGTATTTGAGGGCATTATCGATTAAGTTTTTAAGTGCGATGGAAAGGTAATTGAGATCACCCTTGATCTCAAACGAATCATCGATGTGAAGCTCCACCAAACTTTCATCTTCAATGAGTGCGCGTGAAAGTGACTCGGAGATGAGTGTTTCGGCATTGAAAGTGCTAACGTTTAGTTGCTCCATATTGGCATTCAGCCGCTCGATGTCTAAAAGCTCTTTGGTCAGCTCATCGATCTGGGAAATCGCTTTTTTGAGGCTTGTCTGATATTTTCCTTCGCCTAACATCTCTAAAGCCAGTTTGGATTTGGCAAGTGGCGTTCTTAACTCGTGCCCGATGTCACGAAGCAAACGTTGGCGAGAGAGGATGAGTGCTTCGATGTTGGACGCCATCGCATTAAAGGTATCGGAGAGCTTGCCAAGTTCGTTAGAGCCAAGGCGCTTCATTCTTACATGTAAAGCACCTTCGCCAAATTTTTGAAGCGTTAAGGCGATCTGTTTAAGCGGAAAAATAAGCTTGATAACCATCAAAAACGTCAAAACAAGCACAAAAATATCGGCGAAAATGAGGTAACTCACGGTATCTAGATGGTAAAAACCCTCTTGTTGCGCACGATCGCGCACCAGTAAGCTCTCATCCAAATAGCTCATGAGTAAAAGGTATCTGCCTTTGGTGTCCATCAAAATTTTGACTTCACCAAAAGAGCTGCTTTTTTCATAAATCGTTTTAGAGCCTTCCAACACGCTTTGGGACTCTGCAATGAGTTCGAAATTAAAGGATTGAAGCCTTTTGGTAAGTGCTGTTTGGTCATTATTGGCAAGGTCACGAAAGAGTTCGGTGGAAGCTTGAAGGTATTTCTCTTTTAAGAGCATCTCTATTTTAGCTTGGGTAAGTTGGTTCGTTTCACGCGAGACAAAGAGCATCAGTGAAAGACTGACCAAAAAGAGTAAAAAGAGCTTCGTAAAGATGGACATCTTAACCTACCATTTTGTAGCCAATGCCCCAAACGGACTTGATGTATTTGGGATTTTTGGAATCATCGCCTATTTTAGCTCGGAGATTGCTAATGTGCATATCCACCGTGCGATCTTTGGAGTTGTAGCCAATGCCATTAATCGCGTTAAAAATTACTTCACGGGAAAAGACTTTGCCTTGATTGGAAAGCAACAGCAACAAGATGTCAAACTCAATTTTGGTAAGGTCGAGTAAATAACCCTCCAATGTGATTTCCATCTTCGCTTCATCGATTTCAAACTCCCCAACTCTCTTTTTGGATTGGGTACTTCTGCGCAAATGGGAGTTGATTTTCAGCACCAATTCTCTAGGTTCATACGGCTTTGCAAGGTAGTCATCCGCACCCACGCCATAGCCTAAGATTTTATCGCTCAGTTCATTGCGTGCCGAGGAGATAATAATATGCGCATCACTCATGGAGCGGATTTCTTTACAGACATCAAAACCGTCCATTTGTGGAAGCATCAGATCGAGGACAATTACTTTGTACTGTGTCGGGACAGCTTTAAGGTCGACAAGCGCGTCTTTGGGTTTGTCGTAAGCGTGAACTTCAAAGTCATAATTGTGCAAGTAATCCTTTATGAGTGATTGCATCTCTAAATCATCTTCGATGAGTAAAATTTTCTCGCTCATTCCACTTCCCACTCTTCAAGATTTTGCGCAAATTTTTGGCGCTGTTCGGGCGTTAAAATGGCGTGCATTTGCACTAAAAAATGACTTTCAATGATGGTGGCTTTTTGGTTGATCGCTTGGCTCAGCTTTTGCAAATCTTCCTCATTCACGCTCTCTTGTAAAAGTACGCTCTCTTTTTGATCTTTGATCTTCTCTTTAAACTCACGAAATCCCTTCAAATTCACGCGGTACTGTTTCAAAATGCCTTTAACACGCTCTTTTTGATCGTGTGATAATTCCAAATAGGAGAGGTCTTTGCTGAGTTGATGCTCTTTTTTGCCATCATGATCAGCATACAGTGAAAGGGTGAGAAGAAAGATCAAAAGTAATTTCATACCTTTTCCTATATAGGTTTAATGTCACGATTGTTCAGGAGTCCATTTTCAATATTATCATGGCATGCCTTACAATTCGATGGTTTGCCAATATCTGCTCTTTTAAACACCGCTTTGTCAATCTCTTTGTGGCGATTTTTCCAAAAAGGTGTTTCAGTAATCGCAAGATAGGTTTTTTCTTTGTCTAAACTAGCAAGAATCCGCAATGAAGACTCTTTTGTGGAAGTCTCTGCGCTGTTTTTCACTAAAAATGCTTTAATAGATTCTGTGGTTGCCGCGTCCAGTGAAGCATCATCCCCAAAGTGATTTTGCAACGTATCCATCATGCTCACCCACGATTTTTGTGGAAGTAAAAAGGGAGGATAGAGTGTATGACAACTGATACACTCTTTATAAAACGCTGGGTTTTCTTTGGCATAGTCCATTTTCACATTGCCATCGGCGATTAAAAGGCTATTGGGCGCGACAAGCATATACACAAAGGCAAAAAGAGAAAGCGAAATGGCAACAACACCAAAAGCTTTTTGCACCAAAGTGAGTTTGACACCCTCTTCATTGCCCATCTTATAACCATCGACCATCGATTCCAAGGCGCGTGATTTATGAAGAAATTTATCGAGCAAAACGCCTGCAATATGCGCAAAAATAACCGCCATAAGGACATTCGAGAAGAATTCATGCACCTCTTTAAAGAGTTTCATGTCTCGAAACATCGTATGGTTCATAAAGGAAAATATGCCCATGCCCTCTTTCACGCCATACGTTAAAGCCCCCGTAATCACCGCTAAAAACGTTAAAACGATCATTGCGATAATGGCATAACTCGACGCTGGGTTGTGCCCGATATGCTCTTTTTTGTTCCCAAAAATGGAGAACATATACTCTTTTAAATCTCTTAGACTAAAGTTAAAATCTTTAAATTTAGAATACTTGACATCCATAAAACCCCACAAAATTCTAAAAAGAAACAGTAAGGCTAATGTGTAGCCAAGCGCTACATGTAATGTTAATAATCGTTTGACTTCAGGCGTTAAGAAAACCGCGAGCATCATAACCATTAAGAGAACATGTGAGACTCTGGTATACAGCCCCCATACTAAGATTTTTTTCATTCCCATCTCCCGTAATTTGGTATTTTAATAGCGCGTTCCGAATAGTTACCTTGATCGGCCAATGTATGGCAGGCGCTACAATTTGATAGTGAACCAACCTCTTTTTGCTTTATCAGCCGCACAGGCACTTCGCGGTGCTCTTTGATAAACTTAGGCGACTCGGTAATACGCATTGAAGTATTGTTCGCCGCTATTTTACCACTTCCTGCATTACTTATCAGATACGCTAAAATCTGATCATGCTCCGCCTTACCTAAAGAGGCATCCGTTCCAAAGTGGTCACTGAGATTTTCCATCACTTTTTCCCATGACGTTTTATTTAAAAGAGCAGGCTGATACCCAAAATGGCAACTCGCACACTCTTTTTGATACAGCGCATTATTCACTGGCGCAACACTCCCCGCAAACGCAAAAGTAAGTCCAAGTACAGTCATCATTAAAAGTATCTTTTTCATCGTCTCTCCTTATTGGTTGATGATATACGTGAGTACATCACCTTTTTCAAGCGCAGTCCCCTCACGCGCAAACACATCGTTAAAATTACGTCTCAGCCACTTTTGCACTTCTGCAACATCCGTGAGCCTAGCCGCATTTACTGAAGGGGCAAGAGCGGTGATTGGCTTGTTGGTGTTGACATTTTGCCCGCCATTTTTGAGGTTGTTGGTATGGCACGAAGTACAACTCATCTCGCCTCCTTTTTTGCCCGTGTGTTTAGAGAAAAAAAGTTTCTCACCACGCGCGGCATCAAAGCCCGTAAAGTTTGGATCCTGTGCCTTTGCTTCCGCGCTTAATTCGTTCATGTAGGTTTGCATCGGCGCATTAAACGCTTTGGCATTCAGCAACGAGAGTGATAACACTATCAGACAGACTATTTTTTTCATGGCTAACTCCTAAATTGATACCGAAATTTTAGAATAACAGTGTCAATTTAGGATTGACCTTTCCTTTACACTTTCTTTACATGTAAAGATTTAGAGAAGATCAGCTCGCGGCTCAAACGGAGAAATATTGTTTAAAAACAGAGCTCCATACGGTGTTTGCTTTTCAATGTCATAGTAACACTCTATGAGTGTTTTATCCGAAACGATTGCTCCTTTAATGATGCGCAAAATTTTAGCGGCATCCGTCCGTGAAATGTGCGCTGGCGCTTGAGAAGCAGAGGTAAAATAACGGTGCATACGGTAAATCAGCTTTTTGTTTTGAATTTCCACAATTAAAGAGTCAATCGGCATTTTAAAAAACATAAAATTTTGTTTGACATTAATCGAAAAGTAAGCCGTATCCATGCCATAAATCTTGGTCGAGTGCGAGTCAAAAAAGTAGAGACTTTTGTTGTAGTTGTCATAAAACGTATCATGCATCAACTCCAAAATCTGTATTTTTTCACTCTTTGTATAGAAATTTCCGATACGCGAAAACGCAAAACGCAACAACGATTCGATGGAATACCATTCGGTGGATTCAAACGCATAGTTTGAAATCTGATCATAGCGCAATTTTTTTAGCTCCACCACTTCGGCTGAAATCACTCGTTTATAGGGCGTAGGAACTACTTTATCCCTATATGCAGGTCCAGGAAACTGCGGATGAATCACAAAACGATCTTGCGCCTCTTTATCTAAGATATACCGAAGTCCACCCTCATAACCTTGATCGATAATGCGTATTTCATCTTTGGGAACATGTTCCAACATATCTTCAAAATCAACACCATTGCACTCTTTTTCCCAAATAGTCTGAGGATAGCGAAAGAATTTAGAGATGGAAACTTTCACCTCATGGGAAGGCTCTTTGGTGACGAGCTTGTCGATCCATGCCGTAAGGGTACGACGGTCTTTATTGATGATGGCAGCAAACTTGGAAATACTGAGACCAGAACGGTTGTAAATCGCAACTATTTTCTCAATAGCATTATCGTACATAGAGCCCACCTTGGTACTTTTTTGATACATTTTGTATAAAAACTGTACGAGTCTATCATCTATGTCTGAAAATTGCATTAAAAAATCAAAACTAGTACACTGAATTAAACCTTAAGTCGTTATATAATTGTTCAAAATTTGTACTACAGGAGATCCACGTGTCATCGAAGTATGAGTCAACTTACAAAGAATCCATTGAAAATCCCGAAAAATTTTGGGCACAAGCGGCGACAAAAGTGCATTGGTATCACCAATGGGACAAAGTCTTAGATGTCGTCGATAACCACTATAGATGGTTTGTTGGCGGGTGCATGAACAGCTGTTACAATGCGCTGGATTTACACATTGACAATGGCAGAGGTGACCAACTTGCCATTATTTATGATTCGCCTGTTACTGATACTAAGCGAACCTATACGTACAGGGAACTTCGCCAAAGAGTCTCGAAAACGGCGTCGATCTTAGTCAACAAAGGTGTCGTCAAAGGCGATCGTGTCGTCATCTATATGCCGATGATCCCAGAAGCAGTGATCGCGATGTTAGCCTGTGCCCGCATCGGAGCCATTCACTCCGTTGTCTTTGGTGGATTTGCGGCGCACGAACTGGCTACACGCATTGATGATGCCAAACCTCGTGTCATCATTAGTGCCTCATGCGGTATTGAGATCAGCAAGCTGATCAAATACAAACCTCTTTTGGATGAAGCCATCAAACAATCCACACACAAACCAACCACCTGCCTGATTTGGCAACGTCCGCAAGAGCGAGCCAATATGCTTCCGTGGCGTGACATTGACTGGGAAGTCGAAGAGGAAAAAGCGGGCTTGGTTGAGTGCGTTCCTGTGGATGCCACGGATCCGCTTTACATTCTCTACACTTCAGGAACGACAGGCAAACCTAAAGGCGTTATTCGCTCTAATGGCGGTCACTCCGTTGCGATGAAATGGTCGATGGACAATGTCTACAACGCTAAACCAGGCGATGTTTTTTGGGCAGCCAGTGATGTCGGTTGGGTTGTAGGACACTCTTACATCGTCTATGGTCCTTTGATGAACGGATGTACGACTATTGTTTATGAAGGAAAACCTGTACGAACGCCAAATCCAGGGGCGTTTTGGAGAGTCTGCGATGAGTACAAAGTCAATATACTTTTTGCTGCTCCTACCGCATTTCGTGCCATTAAAAAAGAGGACAGCAAAGGCGAATGGGTCAAAAAGTATGACTTAAGCGCACTCAAAAGCATCTTTCTAGCCGGCGAGCGCTGTGACAGCGATACGCTAGAGTGGATCACTAAAATCACCAATAAACCAGCAATTGATCACTGGTGGCAAACCGAAACGGGTTGGGCAATCGCCGCTAATCCTATGGGACTTGACCCAATGCCTATTAAAGCAGGATCACCCACTAAACCCATGCCGGGATTTAACCTCAAAGTCTTGGATGAACAAGGCAATGAGTGTAAACCGAATCAACTGGGCAACTTGGTCCTTAAACTCCCGCTTCCGCCTTCCTGCTTGATGAGCATTTGGTCGGACGATCAACGCTATAAAAAATCCTACCTCAATTTCTACCCTGGCTACTACCTCACGGGGGATAGCGGTTACATCGATGAAGACGGCTATGTCTGGGTTATGGGACGTATGGATGGTGTCATTAATGTTGCAGGACATAGACTCTCCACGGGAGAGATGGAAGAAGTCATCTCAAAACATCCCGATGTGGCAGAGTGTGCAGTCATTGGTGTGGATGATGAACTTAAAGGCGAAGTGCCAATGGCATTTGTGGTGCTCAAAGATGGCATTGAGCGTGACAATCGCTCCATCGCGGATGGCGTTATACAACTGGTGCGTGAAGAGATTGGTGCAGTGGCAGGACTTAAGCTTGCTACCGTCATTGAAAAACTTCCTAAAACCCGTAGCGGTAAGATTTTACGAGCCACGATGCGTTCAATGGTCGATGGTAAAGAGTGGAGTATGCCCTCCACCATTGAAGACGAAAGTGTCTTAGTTGGCATTCAACAATCAATCGAAAAACTGGGATACCCCATCCCTAAAAAAGGAAAAAAATGAGTATGGTCAGTGCAGGTTCACTCTTTAGAAAAGCGGTCAATGAGAACCATCCGCTTCAAATTGTCGGCGTTATCAACGCCTACAGCGCGATGCAAGCAGAGCGTGTCGGGCATAAGGCGCTTTACCTCAGCGGTGCAGGTGTTGCCAATGCAAGCATTGGACTTCCTGATCTTGGTATGACTAATTTAGAAGATGTCTGCATTGATGTCAGGCGCATTACGAGTGCAAGTTCATTGCCCCTTTTAGTTGATGCGGATACCGGTTGGGGAGGCGCTTTTAACATCGCTCGTACCGTCAAGGAGCTGACCCGTGCAGGTGCGGCGGCATGTCACATCGAAGACCAAGTGGCGCAAAAGCGTTGCGGTCATCGCCCGAACAAAGAACTTGTCAGCAAAGAAGAGATGTGTGATCGCATCAAAGCTGCTATGGATGGTAAAATTGATGATGAATTTGTCGTCATGGCACGCACCGATGCACACGCCATGGAAGGTCAAGCAGCTGCGCTTGAGAGAGCTCAGGCGTATGTTGAAGCTGGGGCTGATATGATCTTTGCCGAAGCAATTCATACCCTCGAAGAATACAAACAATTTACCAAGATTATTCAAGTGCCTGTGCTTGCCAACATCACCGAATTTGGACAAACCCCGTACTTTACATGTAAAGAGTTAGAATCCGTTGGCATCGCTATGGTGCTCTACCCACTCTCAGGGTTTCGCGCGATGAATCAAGCCGCATTGACGGTCTTTAAAGACATCTTGAAAAATGGTAGCCAGAAAAATTCGATCCCTCTGATGCAAACGCGCACGGAGCTTTACGATATGTTGAACTACCACGCCTTTGAAGAGAAGATTGACGCACTGTTTACATGTAAAGATAAAAAATAACTGTTTACATGTAAACATTTCTGCCAACACCGTTGGCAAGCTTTAGCGCCTTAGTGGCTAACGTAGGAAAAGGAGCTTTGTTTCTTTTCCGTGTAAAATGATAAAGGATAAAAAATGCAAGCAAAAGAGACAAAAAAACGGGTGGTCTTGCGGGAATTGTGGCGGGGCGTTCAGCAATTTGTACCGTAGGAACAGGGCATGGGCTCAATTATCGAGGCTATGACATTTACGATCTGGCTCAAAACGCAACGTTTGAAGAGGTATCGTACCTTTTAACTAAGGGCATTTTGCCTACACAAAGTGAACTTGATGCCTATAAAAAAGAACTCATCAAAGCACGTGCTTTGCCAGAGGCGCTTAAGATTGTGCTTAAAAATTTGCCTAAAAATGCTCATCCAATGGACATTATGCGTACAGGCTGTTCAGCACTCGGCTGTTTGGAGCCCGAAGCCGATAATTTTAGCGACCAAGATGCTAAGATAACACGATTGATGGGCATTTTCCCCTCCATTTTACTCTATTGGCATCACTATCATATCAATGGCAAAGAGATCGATACGAATAGCACGCAAGATACCATCGGTGGTTATTTTTTAGAGAAACTCCACAACAAACAACCGAGCGATCTGTGGATCAAAGCGATGCACGTCTCTTTAATTCTTTATGCTGAGCATGAGTTTAACGCTTCCACGTTTGTGGCACGCATTGGCGCATCAACACTTTCTGACATTTACTCAGCGATCACCGCGGCGATTGGTGTTCTAAGGGGTCCTTTACACGGTGGAGCAAACGAAGCGGCAATGGAGCTTATCTCTGAGTATACCTCAGCGTCTCAAGCGACTAGCGGCATTCATGCAAAATTGGAAGCAAAAGCTAAAATCATGGGCTTTGGACATCGTGTGTATGTCAGTAATGACCCACGTAACATTGTCATCAAAGAGTGGTCACGCAAACTTGCCGATGATGTGGGCAACAGCACCATCTTCCCCATTTCCGAAGCCATTGAAAAAGTCATGTGGGATGAGAAAAAACTCTTTCCAAATCTCGATTTTTACAGTGCATCCACCTACCATTTTATGGGCATTCCCACAGCGTATTTCACCCCGATTTTTGTCATGAGCCGAACCGCGGGTTGGGCAGCGCACGTGGTCGAACAACGAGGGGATAACAAACTGATTCGCCCAAGTTCAGAGTACATAGGACCAGAAAATCGTGCCTATGTTGATATTAAAAATAGATAATTAAAGGAATCGTATGAGTACAGATATGGGTATTTTAGATACCAAAAGACCTGAGTTTGACCCACTTTTAACGGATATTGCACGTTATGCTTCAGAGTTTGTCATCAAAAGCGATGATGCGTATGAGACGGCGCGTTATTGTCTCATGGACACACTCGGATGCGGTCTATTAGCGCTCAAATTTCCACAGTGTACTAAACTCTTAGGACCTGTTGTCCCAGGAGCTTCTATGCCTCACTTGGGTGCAAAAGTGCCGGGTACTTCGTATCAACTTGATCCAGAACGCGCCGCGTTTAACGTCGGAGCAATGGTGCGATGGCTTGATTTTAATGACACATGGCTCGCAGCAGAATGGGGACATCCAAGCGACAACTTAGGCGCTATTTGGGCGGTGGGCGATTACATCAGCCGTCGCAATATCAGTGAAGGGAAAGCCCCCCTTAAAGTCAAAGACATTTTAACCGCAATGATCAAAGCACATGAGATTCAAGGCATCTTGGCGCTTGAAAACTGTTTCAATAAAGAGGGAATGGATCACGTGCTTTTAGTGCGTGTCGCTTCTACGGCAGTAGCTGCGGCAATGCTAGGAGGAAGTTTTGAAGAGATTCGCAATGCGGTTTCGCATGCGTGGATTGATGGTGGCGCACTTCGTTGTTACCGTCATGCCCCTAACACAGGTTCACGTAAATCATGGGCGGCAGGCGATGCAAGCAGTCGTGGAGTGAATTTAGCGCTTAAAGCACTTGCTGGAGAAATGGGCTATCCCTCAGCGCTTAGTGCAAAATTTTGGGGCTACGAAGATGTTAAGATGGGCGGCAAAAAACTCACCATTCCTCAACCGTTTGGAAGCTATGTCATGGAGCAAGTGCTGTTTAAAATCAGCTTTCCTGCTGAATTTCATGCCCAAACAGCAGTTGAATGTGCCGTAAAATTGCACAATGAAGTCAAAGATAAGCTCGATAAAATTGAAAGCATTGTGATTACGACGCAAGAGTCAGGACATCGCATTATCAACAAAGTAGGTCCTCTTGCCAACCCAGCGGACCGTGACCACTGCATTCAGTATATGGTGGCGATTCCACTCATTCATGGGACATTAGTAGCGGAACATTATGAAGATGCGTTTGCCAATGACCCTCGTGTCGATCAACTTCGCAATAAAATGGAAGTGGTCGTCGATCCTCGCTACACCAAAGAGTACCTTGAGGCCGATAAACGCTCCATCGCCAATGCCGTGCAAATTTTTTATATAGATGGCACACAAAGCGAGAAAGTCGAAGTTGAATACCCTATAGGGCATAAACGAAGACGAAAAGATGGAATTCCGCTTTTGATCTCTAAATTCAAGCACAATCTATCAGGAAGACTTAGTCCCAAACAGTGCGCAACGATAGAGCGTGCATGTGAGAATCAAGCAAGCCTAGAAGCTATGCATTTCAATGAATTTAGCGACCTCTTTGCCCTATAATTTTTAAGAAGCCCTTTAGAGGGGGCTTCTTAATCTTCAATCCTCGTTAACATTTCTAATGTACAATAGCATATCTTGTTTTTACATGTAAGGATTTTTTATGCGTACACTTATGACGACCCTCCTTCTGTTTGCAACATTTTTGCTCAGTGGCTGTGCCCCAAAAGAGGTAAACTTGGCATCCATTAATCCTATTCTTCAACCCAAGCCAGATCAAATTATTGCTGTGTATAATCCAGACCAAGATACGATTATATTCCATGAATTTTCACTGAAAGATGCTGTTCTTGTTGAACGTACATGGGGTAAAGTCTTGCCATTTCGGGTCGAATTTATGGATTTGTGGGTAACAGGACTCGGTCATGACCTTCGCCGCCTTACCAATGGTAATGCTGAAACGATCAAAGATGCCCTCATGTACAATGCAGGCTTGCAGGGAATGCAAACATTACATGTAAACCAAAGAGATTATATTATCAATTATGAATTTGCCCGCGATATGGTTACCGCTATTGATCGCTATGACGAAAAAGTCAAACGCTATGAAAGAGACCGCGAATTTCCCTTTCTATTAAGACGCTAAGAACTGTTTAGCTTTTTTTGAGGCGAGTTTTGGCATACTTATCTTCACAAGAGCTCTGCAAGAACTCTTGTATCACGTCTTTTAGGCAAAGCCTAAAAGCCTACGCTAAGCCACTGTGGCACAAAACAAGGGCTCCAACCCGATGTTTCTTTGAAAAAATAGCCTCTTTCGAGGCAGAAAAATTCTAATAATGAAGCGAGAATACGATGCAACTACCTGCCTGCCCTAAATGTAACTGTGAATATACCTATGAAGATGGCGATATGATCATCTGTCCTGAATGTGCCCATGAATGGCCTAAAAATGGCACAACCAGTGAAGAGAGTGTTACTGTCATTAAAGATGCACATGGTACTATCTTAGCAGATGGCGACACCGTTGTTGTCATTAAGGACTTGAAACTTAAAGGCTCATCAGCCGTCATTAAAGGTGGTACCAAAGTGAAAAATATTCGCTTGAACTATGAGAGCGACCATAACCTTGACTGTAAAGTTGAAGGCATTGGCGCTATGGGACTCAAATCGGAATTTGTCAAAAAAGCTTAACCATAGCTATTCAGACTGAATTTTAAAGGATTTCGAGGCGGATTCGTGAAGGTTTAGCTATTCTAAATCGAGCGAATCCAACGATGAAAGCGTTTAAAAGACATTTTGAATTAAAACCATATACGTGAGTGTTGCGATAAAAATGCTCAAAAGGGCGTTTTTAAACTTTACATGTAAAGCGATTGCAACACACACACCGATGATTTCCGCCAAACCATAAGGATAACTTTCCCACTTCACATCTTTAAGCGCATAAAACACCAAAATAACCATAATCATTAAAGGCATATTGAGCTCAATATACTTAATCAACGGTGAAGGCTCACGAGTACGGAAAAGCAAGAAAGGAATGATACGTGTCGCATAGGTCGCAAGGGCTGCTACGATGATGCTTCCAATGATGTAACTACTTTCCATTTTCCATACTCCTCTTAAACACGATTAACACAAATGCTGCCGCACATAGCGATAAAATGAGCATCTTTTGTGGTGGAAATAAAATCATGCCAAACAGCCCAATAATCAGAGCCACAAAGAAAGGCTTATGCAATCTATTTTTTTTGTATAGCTCAATGGAAAGCACCACAAACAGTGCCGTCAGCGAAAACTCGATGCCTTTGTAATTAAACGGTAAAATATTGCCAAGTACCGCACCTACGACACTGCCAATAATCCAATAACATTGGTTTAAAAAGGTAATCCAAAGGTACGCACGTTCACGATTTTCTTCAGGGACTTCACTGGTTTTTAACAGTGCAAACGTCTCATCCGTCAGCCCAAAAATGAGGTAATGTTTTTTCCATGAAAACGCTTTAAAGGTTGAAATCATTGAAAGCCCATAAAACGTATGACGAAGGTTCAGCAAAAAAGTAGCAATGCCGATTTCAAGAATAGTGGCTTGCGATGCAAAAAGTGTGAGGGCTAAAAACTGCCCCGAACCTGCGAAGATAAAAACACTCATAAAAAAAGCATAATACCACGGAATCAAAAGTTTAGACAGTAACAGTCCAAATGCCATTCCAAGAGGTATATAGCCCATCATCACCGGGACGGTGAGTTTAAAAATTGCCAAAAAATTCATTCGTTTTCTTTTACATGTAAAGTATTCTGCCTCAAAGGAGGCAGCGCCATAAAATAGACTATTTTTTGATATAACGATCCAAATATTTCTGTGTTGCGTTGTTATCACTGGCTTTTTGATGCAACTCTTTTTTAGAAGCTGTATCATTGGGTTTAACATCGCTAAAATAGATCTGATCGATCGCGACAACCAGCGCGACCAAGATCAGAATGGGGAGCAAGAAAAGCATAATGACCTCAAATCACGTTTTGAGAGCATTAACGGTTTGCAGCATTTGATCACTCGTCGTAATCGCTTTTGAGTTCGCTTCATACGCACGTTGACCCGTAATAAGATCGGTCATCTCTTCCACCAACTGAACGTTACTCATCTCAACAAAGTTCTGTCTGGTTTGTCCAAGACCATTAAGGCCTGGATTGCTCACAATAGGATCGCCTGACGCATTAGTATTGATGTAATTGTTATCCCCCAAAGAGTGAAGGCCCGCTGGATTGATGAAGTTTGCAAGCTCAATTTGACCAATTTGTTGTGTTGCGGTTTGTCCTGCTTGAAGCACAGAAACCATACCATCCACACCAATCGTAATCTGCGTTGCATCGGCAGGAATCACCAGTTGTGGAATCATTTGATACCCATCGCTGTTGATGACATTGCCATCGGCATCGAGTTTAAATGAACCATTGCGGGTATAGCCTGTTGTTCCATCGGGAAGCAAAATTTGGAAAAAACCATTTCCCGTAATCGCCATATCTAATGAATTGCCGGTCTCTTTAAAGTTACCTTGCGTAAACATCTTGGCAATCGCTGTAGGACGAACACCCAGTCCCACTTCAATGCCTGTTGGTGAAACCGTTGTACCACTGGTTGAAGTTCCAGCATACGTCATGGTTTGATACATCAAATCCGCAAACTCAGCACGTTGTTTTTTATAACCAATCGTATTAACGTTTGAAATATTGTTTGAAGTAGTATCGATCTGTGTTTGTTGAGCGATCATACCCGTAGCGGCTGTATAAAGTGATCTGATCATGCGTTATTCCTTACCTAATTTATGCTTTTGTTGATGCAAGTTTAGAAATTGCTTCGGTGTTGAGATCGTTCATATGTGATTTCATCACTTTTTGATACATATCGACAAGCCTATTGGTTTCAATCAAACCTACCATCTCACTGACAGGATTAATATTACTGGTTTCCAAAAAGCCTTGTGTTACTAAATTGCCCTCTCCAAGTTGTGTTAATTCATCAGTGCTTTTAAATTTGTAGAGGTTATTACCCTCTTTGAGCAATGATTTAACATCATCACTTTGAACAATGTACAAACTTCCCAACTGATCTTCACGATTATAAACGCCACCACTCTGATCAACACGAAGTTCACCGTCTTCTGGAATGGTAATGTACTGTTTGTTTTGGAAATACGTCGAAGGCAAAACAGGATAACCCTCTTTGGTGGTTAAGACACCATCATTATTGATAGAAAAAGAGCCATTTTGCGTTAAACGAATGCCATTGGGAGTTTCAACCATAAAAAAAGCATCTTCCCGTTTAAGTGCAAAATCCAAAGGATTGCCTGTATTTTTAACACCACCTTGATCGTATTTCGTATACTGCTCAACGATCTGGGGGACTCTGACAATGGAAGCATTCATAAATTTACTTGCTTCTTTCGTATTGTCCTTAAGTGGCATCTCATCTTTATATTCTTGAAAAATTCTTTTAAAATCACCTACAACCACATCATCACGTTTATACGCTGTGGTATTTAAGTTGGCAAGGTTATTAGAGATGACATCCAGTCTATTAAACTGAGTAACCATTGCTCCGGTAACGCCATAGTAGCTATTTTGCATCGTTTTTCCCACTAGTATTTAGAATCATGTACTACTTAAGCAACTCCCGTTCCATTTTGCAAAAATTACCCTTTTAATACTATTTAAAAAAAAACTCGGTATAATCCACATCTTTTATTAAGAAATTTAGAAATTCCTACCTCCACACACCTTACTCAAGGAGAGTTACACTTATGGCTTCAAAAGAACTCTATACCGCATTAGAAGAACTTTTTGCAGAAAATGAAAAAGCACATGTTACTTACGAAAATGTTATGGACCTTTTTGTAAAACCTCCAACACCTGCAAATGTCAAAAAGTTGATGAGTCTTTTAGAAAAATACAAAGTTACCTTAATTTCTTCTGCTGAAATTGCCAAAATGCGCAATAAAGAAGAAGCACGAAAAAGAGAAGAAGAGCGTCAAAAACTCCAAGATGAAGCCCTAGAAGAAGAGTTTGACCTTGCCAGCGAAAAAGAACTTTTAGAGTGGTCACGCAGTGATAGTCCTGTGAGAATGTACCTTCGCGAAATGGGACAAATCTCACTTTTAACCAAAGATGAAGAGATCGACATCAGCAAAAAAATTGAATTTGGTGAAGATATTATCATCGATGCATTCTGCTCCGTTCCTTACCTTATCGACTTTATTTTAGACTATAAAGAAGCGCTGATTAACCGCGAACGTCGTGTAAAAGAGCTTTTCAAAACTTTTGAAGACGACACGGATGATGATAGCGAAGAAGATGAATTTGACGATGAAGAAGGTGAAGAAGGCGAAGAGAAAAAGACCTTCTCTAAAAAAGACAACACACGAACTGAAAAAGTTATTGAGAGCTTCAAATCGTTAGAAAAAGCGAAAAAAGATTGGCTCAAAAGTCTTACCAGACCACCGGAAGAAAACCTTGAAGATCCTGAAGAGATGATGAACTACGATCTAGGACTTGCGTATAAAAAGAAACTTCTTAAAGATGCACTTATGGATCTAGGACCTACAAGTAAGTTGATTAATGAGCTTGTCAAATCTATGGAAACAGCGCTTAAAAGTGACTTTGAATTCGATAAAGAGCTTAAACGTTTAGAGTATCGTTTACCACTTTTTAATGATACACTGAGAGAAAATCACGTCAAACTTCTTGTGAATATTGTTGATCTAACCAAAGAAGACATTACCACAATGGTACCAGAAGCCACGATGGTTTCTACTTACATGGAGATCAAAAAACTGTTCCAAACTAAGGAAGCGAGTAAACAAGGGTTTGATCTTGATCCTGAAAAACTTAAAGAGGTTCTTGAGCAGATCAAACGGGGTAAAAAAATCGCCGATGAGTCTAAAACCCGTATGGCAAAAAGTAACCTTCGTCTGGTTGTATCTATCGCCAAACGTTACACCAACAGAGGCTTGCCATTCTTGGATTTGATTCAAGAAGGTAACATCGGTCTGATGAAAGCCGTTGATAAATTTGAGTACAAAAAAGGTTACAAGTTTTCGACCTATGCGACATGGTGGATTCGTCAAGCCATTTCACGTGCCATTGCCGATCAAGCGCGTACGATTCGTATTCCGATCCACATGATCGAGACGATCAACCGTATCAACAAAATCATTCGTAAACACCTTCAAGAAGAGGGAAAAGAGCCTGACATCGAAACGATTGCTTTAGAAGTTGGTTTGAGTGCGGATAAAGTTAAAAACGTCATTAAAATCACGAAAGAGCCTATTTCGTTGGAAGCGCCTATTGGTAATGAAGATGATGGTAAATTTGGTGATTTCGTTGAAGATAAAACTTCTATTGCACCGATTGATTACATTCTAAAATCAGATCTTAAAGATCAAATTGATGAAGTGCTTGATCAACTCAATGATCGTGAAAAAGCGGTTATTCGTATGCGTTTTGGTTTGATGCACGATGAGAGCGATCGAACACTTGAAGAGATCGGTAAAGAGCTTAACGTTACACGTGAGCGTGTTCGTCAAATCGAAAGCTCTGCGATTAAAAAAATTGAAACATCCAAAAGTTGGACGAAAACTTAAAAACTATATCGAGAGCTAAGCAATGAGTAGTTTTGCAGAAGCGTGGATTGAACACGACTACAATCCTTTTATTGTTTTTGACAACACGGGGAAGATTATTTCCCTCAACCAAGAAGCACAATACCTTCTTGGTGAGGTGAATCATAAAAAAATCTTTGATATTGCCCAAACCTATGCGAGTATGACCTATGGGTTTAAAACAACCATCGTAGATATCTCGTTTAGTTCGTACAAGTTCTATGCTATTACGGTAGGTTATGATGATGAGACATCGATTGGTATCAAGCTGTATAAAAGCGCAACAAAGAAATTTGCTAACGTTGAAGAATATGGTGAAAGTGTCAATATTTATGCACTGCTAGATCTTTGTATCAGCGCTTCTTCGACCAACGCCAATATCAAGTTTAAAAAAGAGTTTGATCCAACATTCCCTGACGTTCGTCTCAAAGTCGAAGACTTTATGAAACTGCTGACCAAAGTTTACCAATCACATATCAACTCACCCGTTATCACCACGCGCTTAGCGCTTATTACAGGTGAATATATTCGCTTTAATACTAAAAAATACCCTATTTTTTCAATCTCCATCAAAGGCGAAAACAGAGATCGAAACTACGAAAAGAGTATTGAAGAGATTGGTATTAAAAGTAACTGTACGATTCATTTTGAACAAGACGAGACACTGATCCACGCGGCATTAGTCTCCTAAAAATCTTTACATGTAAAGAAATAAATCTCTACATGTAAGATTTACTTCTTTACGCATTCATACACGACCCATCATCCAATACTTCACCCTCTAACCTATGCTCTTTTCCCCATTGATACATCAAACTTAGAATGGGGATGACAGATTCTCCCTCTTTAGTGAGCGAATATTCTACTTTGGGGGGAACTTCATTGTACTGTTCTCTGTGAATAATATTATTGCTCTCCAGCTCTTTGAGTTGTTGGCTTAATGTCTTATGGGCAATCGGTTTGAGTAACTCTCTTAATCGATTGTATCTTATGACACCGGCTCTGCTAATTTCCCACAGGATAATCCACTTCCATTTTCCCTCAAGAATCGACATCGTATAATACATTGGGCATTTTTCGTATTTATCACCAAAATTTTGCACTGTTTTCTCCATTACTTCCCTTTTAGTTAGTATATAACTAAAAAGTTCATTCTATACTTAAGTTGTATATTGTTCTATAATTCTATTAAAGGGACATTGTGAAATAGGGAGATGATAATATAAATTTTTTTACCATGAGTAAACAAATGCATATTACTATCTATAAGAGATCAAAAAATTATCGGAAGGAAGAAAAGATGGTTTATGAACTGACAACTATGCATCTTCATCTTTGGGGAACAAACAAAGCTGTAGAAAGTATTTTAAACTATAAAAAGACATCACAAAGTCATGGAAGATTATTGGGATGTTGGAAAGTCGAAATTGGTCCTATTGGGCCTGATTGTTTGCTTATATTACGGGAATTTGGTACTGTAGGAGAGCTGATGGAAGAAAGGGAGAAATTCTTATTCAATAATAATCCATTTGGTATAAGTGATATTTTAATAAAAGGATTTAAGATCGAGTCCTTTATGCCATTTCCTTTTATGCCTCCAATAAAAACTGGTCAATTGGGGCCAATATATGAATTCAGAGAGTATCAGTTGGCGGTAGGGGGTATTAAAAAAAGCATAGATGCCTGGGAAAAAGCGTTGCCCGCACGGCAAAAAATATCACCTGTAATCATAGCAATGTATGCCTTAGATGGACCCGCTCGGATAGTGCATATCATAGCGTATAAAAGTTTTGAATTCAGACTTAATGTGAGACAAGAATTATATCAAAAAGGAATTTGGCCACCAAAAGGTGCCCCTGAAGAGATTATAATGGCTACAAATATGATAGCGTTACCAACATCTATTTCACCGTTAATGTAAACAGCGAATATTTTATCAAAATAACAACAAGGAATAAATATATGAAAATTGTAGCCATCAATGGAAGTCCCCGAAAAAATGCCAACACAGCAACCTTACTGAAACATGCCCTAAAAGGGGCGGACTCACAAGGTGCTCAAACGGAACTCATACATCTTTATGATTTGAATTACAAAGGATGCGTGAGCTGTTTTGCATGTAAACTAACAGGTGGAAAATCATACGGGAAATGCGCCCACAAAGATGATCTTCAGCCGCTTTTAGAAAAACTGCGAGATGCCGATGCCATTCTCTTAGGCTCACCCATTTACTTTGGAAATATTACGGGGATGATGCGCTCTTTTATAGAGCGTTTAGCCTTTCAATACACCCTTTACGATGCCAATTACTCCTCCCTCTTCCCTCGAAAAATCCCCATCGGTTTGATGTATACGATGAATTTAGATGAAAAAAGAATGAAAGAATGGGGCTATGTTGAAGCACTCAAAGGTCTTGAAAAAAGACTTGGCAGTATTTTTGGCTCTTCTGAAGCACTCTATGTCACCGATACTTATCAATTTAAAGACTACTCAAAATACGAAGTAACCGCTTTTAGTGAATCCCTCAAAGCAAAAAGACGCGAAGAGATATTCCCAATAGATTGCGAAAAAGCTTACGATATGGGAGTACGATTTGTCACACAAGGGGTTGCCGCAACGTATGAGTGTGAAAATGCACCCCATTAATAAGAATTTTCTGTTTACATGTAAAGCCCTTTAAGCTTACATGTAAACGCCTGTTCTCAGCTTCTCAAACAAATTCAAAATTTTTACGTACGACTTAGTTGCATCATGGTACACTTCTTACCATTTTCCATTGAGGCAAGAACACCTAAGATACTTGGCTCAAAAAAGGTACACCGTGGTATTAAAAAACTTTAAAGACAATGTCATTGAAGCAAAAAATTTAAACTTTAAAACCATTATTCAAAATGTGACGTTTGAGATTAGACGGGGCGATTATGCCGCTATTATTGGACCAAACGGTGGTGGAAAAAGTACGCTCGTTAAACTCATCCTTGGGCTTATTCCCTACGACAGTGGCACAATCAAACTGTTTGGAAAAACACCCACGTTGAGTGCATTGAAAAAGATAGGCTATGTTTCGCAAGGTATTTCAAAATTGGATGAAAATTTTCCCATCAGCGTTCACGAGGTCGTGAAATTAGGCTTAATCGCCAATAAATCTCTTTTTGCAAGAATCAATCGCAGCGATTTAGAAATCATTGATCGCGCTTTAATCAAGATGAATATCGAAGATTTGAAAGATGCCAAAATCAGCGAACTCTCAGGCGGACAACGCCAACGCGTCATGATCGCCAAAGCGCTGGTCAACAACCCACAAATCCTCATTCTTGATGAACCCAACACGGGCGTTGATAAGCAATCACAAATCAATTTTTATGCGCTTTTGAAAGATTTAAATGTCAAAGAGAACATTACAATTCTTTTTATTACCCATGATTTGGGTGTCATTGTCGATGACATCAACAAAGTTTTGTGCATCAACCAAACACTTTTAGCGTGCCATGATCCGCGCCAAATTTATCATTCAGAACAGTTAAATCAGCTCTATGGCGTCGATGCGCACATGGTTTGTCACCATCATTAAGGATTGATATGGAAATTTTTCAATACACATTTATGCTCAAAGCCTTTTTAGCAGGCACCTTAATCGCCGCCATTGCCTCTTCTCTTGGTATGTTTGTGGTCGTCAAACGCTTTTCAATGCTCTCAGACGCACTTGCCCATATTTCGCTCCTCGGCGTGGCGATTGGTTTTTTAACCTCCATTGCACCGAGTTACAGCTCCATCGCTTTTACCCTTGTCGCTTCATGGATCATTGAGTATTTAAGGCAAAATAATAAACTCTATTCTGATTCGATCCTCTCGATTTTTTTATCGGGTTCTTTAGCGCTTGCCATCATCATCGTATCGGCTTCCGCATCGTTTAATACCTCTTTGTTTGACTATCTTTTTGGTTCAATCGTTGCGATCGATGACACGGATATTATGATTATCATGCTTTTAGGATTGGTCTGTACGGTAACGTTGTACGCCAATTTTCAACGCTTTTTGTACATCGCGTTTGATGAAGAGAGTGCGAAAGCGTCTGGCATCAACACCACATTTTTAAACTATATGCTCATCTCTTTGGTTTCAGTCGTCATCAGTGTTTCGATTAAAATCGTGGGAGCGCTTTTGATTGGTGCGATGATGATCATCCCTGCCATCATTGCCATGCAATTTAGTAAAAATTTTAAAAACTCCGTGGTTTATGCGATTTTTATATCGATTGTATCGGTCATTCTTGGTCTGTTTATTTCCTACTATGCTTCTTTGCCTAGCGGTGCGACCATCGTTGTTTTGCTCTTGTGCTTTTTTTATAATTTCACTTGTCTGCAAGAAAAAGCAGTATTAATTTTTTTAGAGTGGCTCTTTTATATGCAACTCAGTTGCATAATGTTATGCTTTGTGTATTAAAACGAAGGAGTCACGTATGTTAAAAAAAATTTGCATTAGCAGCAGCCCTCAGTTCGGTCATGTTTGCAGATGTATCGATCACCACAACCATATTTCCACTCTATGATGTTGTTAAAAATATTGGAGGCGATAACGTCAAGCTTACCAATTTGGTTCCCTTTGGCGTTGAAGCGCATGAATTTGAGCCCAAAGCTAAAGACATTGCGGCTCTTTCAAAGAGCGATTATTTCATCATCAGCAGTCCCGTGTTTGAGACATGGAGTACCAAGATTATCAGCTCTTTAAAAATTCAAGATAAAACGATTGATATGAGCCAGAAAGTCAAACTCATCGAAATGAAACATTCGGAGCATGAGCATGAACACAAAGGCAGTTATGACCCACACTACTGGTTGAGCATCGATAACTACATGAATGTCGCCAAAGAAGTAGCGGCTTTGCTGAGCACCAAAGACCCCGAAAATGCAAAACTGTATGAAGCCAATTTAGCGGCGTATCTTGTAAAGCTAGAAGCATTAAAAACGGATTATGAGGTTCTTAAAAGTTGTAAAAACAAAAAAGTTATTGTCAACCATGACGCTTTTGAGTATTTAGCCCAAGAGTATGGCATCACCCAATACTCCATCACAGGCATGACGCCTGAGACCAAACCTTCTCCAAAACAGATTGCACAGTTGATTGATCTAACCAAAAAAGAGAAGATCCCCACCGTCTTTTTTGAAGAATTTGCCAGCGATAAAGTCGCAAAATCCATCGCCAAAGAGGCGAATGTTAAAACAGACGCGCTCAGACCTGTTGAGAATATTACCGTTGCTGAGAGTAAAAAAGGGATTGGTTATATTGACATCATGAAAGAGAACCTCGTTAAATTGCATGACGCGATGGATTGCCAATAATTGCCCATTCAATAGGTCTAAAAGTTCAAATGAAGTGTTAGAAAATCTTTACATGTAAAGTCATTTAGCTTTACATGTAAAGCTCGTTGCTACAATCCTAATCGTCTAATATTGCTGAGTGAAATGAGATGGGCTGTCATGAAAGGCGTTGCACCTTTTTTGCAAATATCAAGCTGTTTCTTTTCACTGAGATGACTGAGTTTTTCTTCGTTAATGGTAAAAAATCCATTGATCGTATGGGTTTTGCCCTCTTCATCCAGAAGATTGGCACTTTGTTCGACTAATAGTCCCCATGATTCTAACTCTTTAATAAAAGCGCTACATGCTTGCAACTCACCTTGAAAACGTACTAAAAAATCTAATGTATTCTTCGTCAAATCCGTTGGTGTTTTATCCTCTTTAAAGAGAGCTCGTTGTTGATTGGATTCATTTAATGCTTCCAAAGCTTCCTCTTCAATACCTAAAGAAAAGCTCTCTTTACCCTCATTTTGAACCAAAATAAACGGATAGCGTCTCAAGAAAGCGGGAAGATATTTACCTTTTTTAAAGCGACGATTCTCATCCAAATAAACATTTTTATCGTTAAAGCCAAGGAGCGCAATGGCAAGCCAATCGCCTTCTTGATTTTTAGTAAACAAAATCGGATAATCTTTACATGCTTCGTAAAACTCTCCAATACCTAAAGGGACACTTATCATCGTTTCTAGGTTTGGATAATTGACGGTGTCATTGACGGCTTTGGTTTGATCTTGCGGCTGATTAATAATATGCATTGCCATGATGTTATGTTCCTCTGATGGATAGTAATAGGACACGTATCATAACATTTTAACTGCAAATTTCCACTGTGATTTAGTTTGGAGAAGAAGCGGTCACATTTTACATGTAACCGCGTTTGGGAACTAAAATTCGATAAGGTTTTGGATTTTCTCAACGATGCTTGGATCTTCAAGCGTTGAGATATCTTGGGTAATTGGCTCTTTTTTCGCAATGGAGCGTAAAATTCTTCGCATGATTTTACCGCTTCTTGTTTTTGGAAGCCCTGGAACGAAACGAATAGCATCGAGTTTGGCAATATTACCGATCTCTTTCATGATGAGTTTGTTGAGCTCTTGGATCATGTAAACCTCTTCACTCATGCTATCCATTCCCTTGATAACAATGTACGCGAAGATGCCCTCCCCTTTGATCGGATCAGGACGGCCGACAACAGCCACTTCCGCAACGTTCTCATGATTGCCAAGAACGGCTTCGATCTCTGCTGTTCCAATTCTATGACCTGAAACGTTAATAACATCATCGGTGCGTCCTGTAATGATAATGTAGCCATCATCGTCGTACATCGCACCATCACCTGAGAAGTAGACCGGTTTACCGTCTTTCTTACAATCTCCAAAATAAGACTTCACGAAGCGGTCACTATCGCCCCAAATATCTCGAATCATGGAAGGCCATGGTTTAGTGATACACAAAAATCCTTTTTCACCGCGAGGTGTTGGATTACCATGTTCGTCGATAATCTCTGCTTTAATGCCCGGAAGTGGGAAAGTTGCAGACCCTGGTTTGATAGGCGTTGCCCCCGGAAGTGGCGTAATCATATGACCACCTGTCTCTGTTTGCCACCATGTATCGACAATCGGGCAGTTTCCACCACCGATTTGCTCATAGTACCACATCCACGCATCAGGGTTGATCGGCTCACCAACGGTTCCAAGCACTTTAAGTGAACTTAGGTCGTAACGAGATGGTGCGTCCGCTCCTTCTTTGTGAAGCAAACGAATCGCTGTTGGTGCGGTGTAAAATTGATTGACACGATGCTCTTCAATCATACTCCACCATCTGCCTACATCTGGGAAGGTTGGAACACCCTCGTACATAATGGTCGTTGCACCCATTGCAAGCGGTCCATAAACAATGTAGGTATGTCCTGTAATCCAGCCAACATCCGCGGTACACCAAAAGGTGTCATTCTCTTTCACGTCAAAGACATGCTCCATCGTATACTGTGCCCACAAGATGTAACCAGCACTTGAGTGTTGCACACCCTTTGGTTTACCTGTACTGCCTGAAGTATAAAGCAAGAAAAGTGGGTCTTCAGAGTCCATCCACTCAGGCTCACAATACTGAGATTCGTTCATGATGATCTCATTGTAAACATAGTCGCGTCCTGGAACATACTCAATGTCCTCAAAGTTTCTCTGAACGATCAATACTTTTTCACAACACTCACACCCAACACTGAGCGCTTCATCCACAACGGGCTTCAACATGTAAGGCTTACCACGACGAAATGCACCATCAGCAGTAATAACCAATTTTGCTTCCGCATCTTGAACACGATCACGCAAAGCTTCAGCCGAAAAACCACCAAAAACAACAGAGTGAATCGCACCAATTTTCGCACACGCCAACATCGCAAATGCCGCTTCAGGGATCATTGGCATGTAAAGGACAACACGATCGCCTTTTTTGATGCCAAATTGATTGCGCATCAAATTGGCGAGACGATTGACACGGTAGAAAAGTTGAAGATAGGTAATAATACGGCGTTTGCCGTCCTCACCCTCCCAGATAATCGCCGCTTTGTTTTTACGACTCTTTAGATGACGCCCTAGGCATTGATGTGTAACATTTAATTTGCCACCTTCGAACCATTTGTAGAACGGAGCATTATCTTCATTTAATACTCTGTCATAAGGCTTAAACCACTCAATTTTTTCACGTGCTAGCTTATCCCAGTATCCTTCAAAATCCTCATCTGCTTGGATACAAAGCTCCTTGTACTCACACATGTTCTTAATTCTGGCTTCTTTGCTTAAAGCTCTACTTGGTTCGAAAAGTTGTGACATGGTTACGATCCTTTTTTATCATTTTATAACGCCTTGTAGGCAAAGCTACAAGGCTACGCTGCGCTATGCGCTAAACTCTTGTGAAGCAGAGTTATCTTTGATATACCTCGAAAGAGGTAAAACGTTTAGTGACTTGAAGCGCCTTCTGCTCCAATACCCGTTTGACTTCGAATAAACTGATGATCATATGCAGCTCTTTCGTTTACGGCATCTTCGCTGTTATCCATTATAGAGATAATCCAAATACCGATAAAAGCAATCGCTACGGAGAAAAGTGCTGGGTTACCGTAAGCATAGATAGCTGTTTTATTGCCTAAAACATCAACCCAAACCGCTTTACTCAAAATAACCAACACAATCGCTGTGAAAAGTCCTAAGCCTCCGCCATAAACAGCACCTTTGGTTGTCAGCTTTTTCCAAAACATCGACAAGATAAGAATTGGGAAGTTTGCACTGGCTGCAATCGCAAATGCAAGACCTACCATGAACGCAATGTTCTGTTTTTCAAACGCAATGCCTAAGAAGATTGCCACGATACCAAGAGCAATCGTTGAATACTTAGAAACTCTCATCTCTGTCATTTCATCCACTCTGCCTCGTGCAAAAACATTCGCATAAAGATCATGACTGACCGCACTTGCGCCTGCTAGTGTCAAACCAGAAACAACCGCTAAGATCGTTGCAAACGTAACCGCTGAGATGAAGCCTAAGAAAAGGTCTCCACCAATGGCATGAGCAGAGTGAATCGCTGCCATATTACCGCCACCAATGAGTGTGTTTTTAACAGCATCAAAATATTGCGGATGACCTGTTAATAAAACGATAGCACCAAATCCTATAATGAAGGTTAAAACATAAAAGTAACCTATAAATCCAGTTGCATAAAAGACCGATTTTCGAGCCTCTTTTGCATCACTTACGGTAAAAAATCGCATCAAGATATGTGGAAGACCTGCCGTTCCCAACATCAAGGCAATGCCTAAGCTAATCGCTGAAATAGGGTCACTGACCAGACCGCCTGGGCTCATAATCGCCGCAGATTTTTTCACAGCAACCGCTTGGGAAAAGAGTGTCTCAACACTAAAATCCATTTTGTACATAATCATCACAGCCATAAAGGTTGCGCCAGAGAGTAAAAGACCTGCTTTAATAATTTGTACCCACGTGGTTGCCAACATGCCACCAAACGTAACGTATAAGATCATCAAGATGCCCACCATAACAACCGCGTACGCATAATCAAGTCCAAATAAAATTTGAATCAACTGACCCGCACCTACCATCTGAGCAATCAAATAAAGCGCAACCGTAGCCAGTGAGCCAAACGCGGCAAGGGTACGAATAGGTGTTTGTTTTAAACGGTACGATGCAACGTCTGAAAAGGTATATTTACCAAGATTTCTAAGTTGCTCCGCGATCAAGAAAAGAATGATCGGCCAGCCAACCAAAAAGCCTATGGAATAGATCAGTCCATCAAATCCTTTGGAATAGACTAAGCCAGAAATTCCAAGAAACGATGCTGCTGACATATAATCGCCCGCAATGGCTAAACCATTTTGAAAGCCTGTTATGCCTCCACCTGCGGTGTAAAAATCTTTCGCAGTTTTTGTACGTTTTGCCGCCCAATAAGTAATGCCAAGCGTTCCAGCCACAAAGACTAAGAACATAACAATGGCAGACATATTGACTTCACTTTTTCCTGAAACTTCTGCTGCGCCTGAGGCAAAGAGAACATTGGTTAATGCTAAAAGCAACCATCCCCATTTCATTTTTCGCTCCTTGCTTCTTCTTTGATTTGATTGTTTAACTCATCAAATTCGCCATTGGCTCTTTGGATATAAACACCTGTTAAGATAAATGACAAAATAATAATGCCAAATCCTACGGGAATACCAACGGTGGTGACGCCACTTCCTATGGTCTGTCCAAAGGTAGCAGGTGAAAAAGCAATTACAAGGATAAACGCATAATAAACAACCAACATAATGATGGTGAGTTTCCATGCGAAACTACTTCGTTTTTGTACGAGTTCTGTAAACTTTGGATTGGCTCGTACTCTGTCATAGACATTTTGACTCATAAATGCTCCTTCTTTTGTTATGTGGTAGCTATGAAGGTATTGTAAAGAAGTAACATAGCATTATCGTAGCATTTGAGAGTTAAAAGGAAAGTGGATATTTTTTTCGGATAATATGTGTAAATATGTAACTTTTAGCGGTTTTTTTCGGGAAAATACTTCTCTATCTTGTACCCAACGCCTTTGAGATTGATAATAAAATCTTCTTTTAATAGCTTGCGAAGACGGCTCATTTCAGCCCTAATAGAGGCATTATCAATCGGTTCATCGTTCCACACATAACTACGAAATTTTTCGAAGTCAACCACTACGCCCATATTCTCACACAGTAGTGTCACAATTTGTAACTGCTTCTTGGTGAGCACTTGCACGTTATTGTTGTAAAAAAGCATCTGCTCTTCTTTTGAAAAGACATATTTTGAGCTTAAAATGATGTGTTTGAGGTGTTTGATCTCATACTCTTTTTTGATCTTGTCGATGCGAAGCCCCAGTTCCTTGAGATGAAATGGTTTTTTCAAATAATCCGATGCACCTAATTCAAACGCCAGACTGATGTCATCAATATCGACATTGGCACTGATAAAAATAGTGGGGAAGGCATGTTCGATCTCATTGAGCGCTTTGAGAAGACTCAGTCCATTCATTTTTGGGATATTGATGTCTAAGAGCAACAGATCAAACAGATCTTTTTTGATCGCTTCATACGCCTCTTCGCCGTTACCAAAAGAGATGACTTTATGTCCAAGGGCTTCCAAATACTCTTCAATAGAACTTCGTAGCATCAACTCATCTTCAAGCAATAAAATCTTCATAGGTTATCCTTTTACAAATCGGTAGCGAAAAAGTGTTTTTAATTCGTCGGATAGAACTTCAATAGATACCCCATTTGTATCACAAATCTCTTTAACAATATTAAGCCCTAAGCCAAATCCTCCACGCGCTTCATCTTCCCTATAATAACGATTAAACAGTTGATCAGGTGCTTTGATCATTTCTCCACAATTTTCCACCTCAAGAACAACTTCATTTTTATCTTCAAAAAGCTTTACATGTAAAGGGTGCTTTTCATAACTGTACTTGATGGCATTGGAGAGATTATTGTCGCAAATACGCTGCAATTCAGTCTCATTAAAGAGAATAAACAGATCGGGCACAATGTCGGTACTGATGTGCAGTTTATTGCCCTCTGCCACATCTTCGAAATACTCCACACGCTCGGTTAAAAACTTGGAAAAATCAATCATCGCTTTTTCATACACCACGCGATCTTTTTTAACCACATAGGCCAAATCTTCATAGATATTATCGAGCACTTTAACTGCGGCTTCAATTTTAAGCAGATACGGATTTTTTTCAAATTTGAGATTGTAAAGATCAATATTCATCAAAATGATCGAAAGTGGCGTGTTGATCTCATGAATCGCGTTTTTGACAAACTGATCTTGCTTTTCAAGCAGCTCTTGCGTAAATTCAATAGAGCGTTTTAACTCCACTGTCTTTTGCTCAACAATCCCTTCAAGGTTACTGTTAAGGTCGACCAGTGCACTATTTTTATTTTTGATCTCTTCAATCATCACATTGGCGTGCGTGACAATCTCTTGAAACTCGGTAAACTTGATCTTTTCCATATCAATGAACTCGTAGCTAGAAGAGGCTTTCTTAAACGAATAGACAATAAAGCGAATCTCACGCTTCATAATATCGCTCACATAGCGATACTCAATGGTACTAATCATGTATAAAAAAAGTGTCAGCATATAGATTTTGAGGACAAAATTGATGATCTTATCTTGGTATGATTTTTTCTTTTCAGCCAAAACATCTTCAATGCTACGAGTGCTCACACCGCTACCCAAAATCAGCCCTAGCGGTTCATATGCTTGTGTAACAACAATATCTTTGGTGGTATCTTCTTCGTTAATCGGCGAAGAGCGATACAGCATCTCACCCGAAGAGAGCTCTAAAAAGAGATAGTTTTGTTCTTTATCACGATGCTTAATGAGCGCCGAGATATCTTCTTTAAGTTTTTGATACATTGCTTCTTTAGGAAGCGATTGACTTTGCTGAAAACGGTATTCGGTGATATTAAGAAGAAGATTTAATTGATCCGATGCACTCTTTTTTTGTGTCTGAATATAGCTCTCTTCAATGACTTTAATCTCTTTTTGAAATTCTAAATATTCATTGACAATGACTAAACATGCAGAGATAAATGCAAAAAGACCTGCAAAAAGAATCGCCATAAAATTGATCTGGTTGATACTCTTGTTATCTTTCTTTTTAAGTAGCACACTCATCCTTTACATGTAAAAGCTAATAGAAGCTATTTTACCAATTTTCCGCCCAAAAGAGGAGATCAAAACCATTTTTGGTATAATTTAATTTAAATACGAACTACATGGAGCTAACATGAAAATTAGAATACCAGCCGAATGGGAAGAACAAGAGGCACTCATCGTCGTATTTCCCCCCAAACAGAGTGATTGGGCACACTCCATTGATGAAATCCATCGAACGTATTTAACGTTCATCAGCAAAATTGCACATTTTCAAAAATGCCTTGTGATCTGTGAAGATAAAAAGGCACTGGCGACCATGTTACCAAGCCTCCAAAATATCGAACTGATCGAAATGGTAACAAATGACACTTGGATACGCGACTTTGGTGGCATCAATATCTATAAAAATCATAAACGCAGAACCTACGACTTTATCTTCAATGCGTGGGGCAATAAATTTGACGCCAATTTAGACAATAGCATCACACGTCAACTCTTTGAACAAGGCTACTTAGAAGGTAAACTTAAAAGCTTAGACTTTGTCCTTGAAGGCGGTAGTATTGACTCAAATGGTCATGGCGTCATGCTTTCAACCGCTTATTGTCTCTTTGAAGAGAACCGAAACGCCCATCTTTCTAAAAAACAGATCAAAAAAACACTTATGGAACTTTTTGGACTCAAAGAGCTGATCATCTTAGAACATGGCGCACTTATGGGTGACGATACCGACTCGCACATCGACACCTTAGCCCGTTTCATCAACAAAAAAACCATTGCGTATGTGAAATGTTATGACAAAAAAGATGAACACTACAAAGAGCTACGCAAGATGGAAAAAGAGCTTCAAAAAACAGAGTTCAATCTGCTTCCATTGCCTCTTCCATCGGCTAAATATTTCAATAATCACCGCATTCCAGCGACATACATGAACTTTGTTCTCATCAACAATGCTGTTTTAGTTCCAACCTACAGTGATCCTTACGATGCAGAAGTTTTAGCTATCTTTGCCAGATGTTTTCCAGAGCGTGAAATTGTCGGCATTGAATCTTCAATTCTGATTCGCGAACACGGAAGCTTGCACTGCGCTTCCATGAATATTTATAAAGAAAGAGACAACGACGAATGACTTTACAAAAAAAAGCAACGATTATTTCCAGTGGAACGGCAACGCTCCTTATTGTTATCAAACTTTTTGTGGGAGTTATGAGTGGCTCTGTTGCCGTTTTAGCTTCTGCGATTGACTCTGTACTTGACCTGATTGTATCCGCGTTTAATTACTTTGCCATCACCAAAGCGGAACAACCCGCCAATAAAAAATTCAACTACGGCAAAGGCAAAATTGAGGCTTTAGCAGGCGTCATTGAAGGTACGGTGATTACCGTTTCAGGTCTTTTCATTTTCTATACCGCCATTAAAAAAGCAATCAACCAAGAAACTGTTGAGTTCCTCGGCTACTCCATCATTGTTATGGTTATCTCTTTGGCAATCACCATTGCTTTAGTTCTGTTTTTGAACTATGCTGCTAAAAAAACACGAAGTATGGTCGTCAAATCAGACGCACTTCACTATAAAACAGACGTTTTAAGCAATAGCGCTATCCTTGTTTCGTTGGTACTCATTCAGATGACAGGGTTTGAGATGATCGACTCGATCATGGGTGTGATCATTTCCATTTACATTATTCATTCAGCCTATCAGATTATTCGTGATGGTGTTTATATTTTGCTGGACGCATCGCTTGATGAAGAGATGGTTGAAAAAATGCGTGACATTATTTTAGAAGAAAAAGAGATTAGCGATTTTCACTACCTTAAAACTCGCAAATCGGGCAACACCAACTTTGTCGATGTCCATCTCGTCTTTAGTCCTGGTATTTCACTCATGCGAGCACACCATGCGGGAGATCGCATCGAAGAGAAGATCAAAGATCTTATTCCCGATGAAGTATGGGTTATTAACGCTCACCTCGACCCTTATGACGACTCAGAGATAAACGATCAGCAATACGTGGCAAATGAGGAAGGTTAAATCCTCCCTCACCACAAAAGCGCTATTCTATACCCTACAAAAGCAAGTCCCCACGCCACAACCGTCGTAAAGATAAACAGATAAAAAAGATATTTATAGCTACCCGTCTCTTTCGTAAAGACAATGCTTGCTGCCATACACGGTAAGTAAAACATCACAAAGATGATAAAAGAAACTGCCGAAGCAAAAGGTATCTGTTTTTGAAGCTCGCCAATCAAACTCTCATTTCCCTCATCCACGCCAGCACCAAGTGCATATAAAACACCGAGTGTTGAAACAACAACCTCTTTCGCCGCCAGTCCAGATTCTAACGCTACCGTCATCTTCCAATCAAAACCAATGGGCTGAAAGAGTGTGTCGGTTGACTTACCCAGCATTCCTAAAAAACTCTTTTCTAAAAGCTGTTGTGCTTTTTCATTTTCAAGGGCTATTTTGGCTTCTGCACTTTGAGCAAGCTCAATTTTTTGTGCAAATGTTTTTTCAATATCGGGATATTTAGGATAGTTGCTCGCAAACCAAATCAGCAATGAAGCACCCAAAATAAATGTTCCCGCTTTTTTGAGATACATAATCGCCTTACTCACAACCGTGTGCCAAATAAGTCTCATTGAAGGCAAACGATACTTTGGCATCTCCATTACAAACGGTTCATCCACACCTTTAAAGACAAATACTTTTAAAAATTTAGCCGCAATAAGCCCAATGAGTGCGCCAGAAATATAAATGAGAAAAAGCACATTGCCCGCATGCTCTTGAGCAAAAAAAGCCCCTGAAAAAAGAACGTATACAGGCAGTTTAGCGCCACAACTCATAAAACCAATGATGAAAAGGGTAATCAGCCTGTCTTTATTGTTTTTAAGCGTACGAGCGCTCATATACGCAGGAACAGAACACCCAAAGCCCGTCACAAGTGGAATGAAGCTTTTACCATGCAATCCAAAACGGTGGAAAAAGCCATCGAGTAAAAACGCGACACGCGCCATATACCCCGTTGTTTCTAAAAGAGAAATCCCAAAAAAGAGAATGACGATATTTGGTAAAAACATGACCACCGCACCCACGCCCGAAATAGCACCATCGGCGATCATAGAGCCAAGCTCACCATCGCCAAAAATGGTTTTGGCATACGTGCCAAGCGAAACAAAGAAAAGATTGATCCAATCCATAGGAATGGAACCCAGCTCAAATGTCAGTTGAAAAAGCGCCCACATTAAAGCAATAAAAATTGGAATGCCAAAAATCTTATGAATCAACAGCGCGTCGATTTTCTCGGTAATCGTTTTAGAAATACTCTTTTTACATGTAAGCACTTCCGTGACAACACCTCTAGCAAAAGAAGCTCTCTCTTCTGCAAAAATTTCACTGACATCTTTTGTCTCATGGTGCAAATACAGATGTTCCAATGCCTCTTTAAGCAAGAAAGACAGCTCCAGCCAAATCGGTTCATCGTGCATTTTCTGATATATTTTAGGATCGTTTTGTAACAATTTAAGCACCAAATCGCGATAAGCAAGCTCTGTCTTATAACGTTTTTGCTTCAAAAAGAACGAGAGTTTTTCTATCTCTTCTTCCACAACATCACTGTAAATCAGTTTTGATTTTTCATGCGGGAAATTGAAAATATCGATGGAACGATTGAGAAGTTTGCCGATGCCTTTTTTGGTTGAGGCAGAGACTTTCACGCAGGGAACGCCCAAAATGGAACTGAGTTGTTCATGATCAACACAGATGCCCTCTTTTTGCGCTTCATCCATCATGTTTAACGCTACAATCATCTTTTTATCCAGTTCTAAAAGCTGTGTCGTAAGGTAAAGGTTGCGCTCCAAATTAGTGGCATCGACCACATTGATGATGAGATCATACGGCTCATTTTCCAGAAAATCTTTAGTAACTTTTTCATCTTGAGTGTAATCATTGAGCGAGTACGTTCCGGGTAAATCAACGATTTTAATAAAATGTTCTTGCGCGCTAAAACGTACCTCCGCTTTTTCAACCGTGACACCCGAAAAGTTGCCGACTTTTAAGCGTGCATCGGCAATGGAGTTGATGAGCATACTTTTGCCCACATTGGGCTGTCCCACCAGCGCAATGACAAGCTCTTTCATACTCTTTCGACCTCTATGCTTTTTGCCTCTTCATAGCGAAGGGCAAGAAGCGTTGTACCTACTTCAATTTCCATAGTGCTTTTAGCGATGCTTGTTGCTTTGATTTGGAGTTGGCTTCCTTTATGAAGTCCCAAGGAAAAAAATCTTTGTTTAAGCTCTTCGTTAGCACCTATTCGTACCACGACAGCTTTGTCTCCAGCATTCATTTGTGAAAGTTTAATCATAATTTTCCTTAATTGATAATGCTGATCAAGATTGTAAGTTAAAACGTATTAAAACCTTATTAATGTAGAATAAGTTATTCAAAATAACTCCTATGAGGTGGATTTTATGAAAGTCGGACTCATCCAACATGCCGTCGAAAGTACCAAAGAAAAAACCATTCAAAGAACCGTTTCGCTCATCCAAACAGCAGCCATTGAAGGAGCACAGCTCGTCGTACTGCAAGAGCTTCACCAAGATCGCTACTTTTGCATTAACGAAGATGTTGCTTGTTTTGACCTTGCAAGTTCGTGGGAAGCTGACATCGCTTTTTGGTCAAATGTCGCTAAAGAGAACAATGTTGTTTTAGTCACCTCTCTTTTTGAAAAGCGTTCCGCTGGTCTTTATCATAACACCGCCGTTGTCTTTGAAAAAGATGGTACGATCGCAGGGAAATACCGCAAAATGCACATCCCTGATGACCCAGGCTTTTACGAGAAATTTTACTTCACTCCAGGCGATACAGGTTACTCCCCCATTCAAACCAGTGTCGGAAAACTCGGTCTTCTCGTCTGTTGGGATCAATGGTATCCCGAAGCAGCACGTTTGATGGCGCTTAAAGGCGCTGACATGCTCATCTACCCCACAGCCATTGGTTGGTTCGATGAAGACATGGAAGATGAACAACGAAGGCAATGTGACGCATGGGAGACCATCCAAAGAGGTCACGCCATCGCCAATGGTTTACCCGTCATCAGTGTCAACCGTGTCGGCAAAGAAGAAGACAATCACGGCGTGTTAGATGGCATCCGATTTTGGGGCAACTCCTTTGTTGCAGGCCCACAAGGTGAAATCATCGCACGCGCCAGTCACGATGAAGAAGAGATACTCATCGTCGATGTGGACTTAGCCCGAGGCGAACACGTCAGACGCATCTGGCCGTTTTTACGTGACCGCAGAATTGAGACTTACGGGGATTTGACGAAACGATTTATCGACTAAAACCTTTTTACATGTAAAGATTTTTGACTTTACATGTAAACCTTTGGAGTATGCATGGAACTGGTTTATTTGTGGATTGAGAAGTATAAAAATATCAAAGAACAAGGGTTTAATTTTTCACTTAGGTTTACATGTAAATACGAAAATGACATATTTACTATTCATAGAAAAGAACCTAAACCTATCACTGTTTTTCCTGAAAATATCAATATCACGGCAATTGTCGGGGAAAATGGGAGTGGAAAGAGTAGTTTATTTAAAAGTATCCTTCAATCTATTAAGTATCCTGTTAAACCAACTAATCCATCTGGTACAATTCAACCTGATTTACACATTGATGGGCTAATACCATGCTTCCTTATTGTTGAAATAGAAGAAAAATTATACTATATAAATAACACTAAAAAAGATATATCTTTTGAGGATTGTAATGAAATTCAAAAGAATAAGATAGGAGCTTATTCTATTTATGTGAATTATATGCTAGATTCTTTAAAAGATGATGCTAGCGAAACGTGGGTTGATAATTACTACTATCGACACGATAATTACGCTACACCTATTTTACTAGAACCAAATAAGAAGAATAATCAAATAGACTTAAACACTATAGACTATCTGATGGCACAACGGTTTGATTGGCAATTTTTAACAGGTCAAACGCATGAAGTAATTCGAAAGTTTTTCCATCCAACACATGTATTAATTAATGCAGATACAGAAAAATTAAAATCAAAATTGAAAAAACTTCGTGTAGGGATAAGATTTAAACATCCTATTATAGGAGCTTTAACTTTTAAGGATGCACTCCTAGAAAATATGACTATTGAAAAGTTAGAGGTAATATTCGAGCAATTTGTTCAAAATTCAGAAAAACAAATAGATGAATTTTTTAATAACTGTAATTATTCAGCCATTAATAAACTTTATTTTGTCCTTAAAATTTTATTAAATGAGGGGTTAACTAATATTCCAATTTGGAGACAGTTAGTAAAGATGATTCTAGATAGCAATACTCAACAAGATATTCTCATGTCATTGATCACTATTGTAGACACACAAGGAATGCAAACAATATATAATGAACTCGAAGATCTTTCGGAATTAACATTTTCAACAAAAGATAAATTGCGCTATTGCGTACGTTTTCAAGAAATAGAAAATACTATTCAAAAAAAAGACATAATAGCTAATATAGAAATCATTCAAAAAGAAAATACAACTCAAAGTAAAAGGCTTTTAGCATATCCTATGTGGATAACAAAAACTTATTTTGAAGGTGATCCAACGAAAAATGGGAAATCCTTAGACAAATTAAGTAGCGGGGAAAAAACTTATCTAAAATTTTTGATGATGATGGCATATGAAATAGAACAAATTCGAACCAAAAAAGATGATGGAGGAAATAAAATCTACCATACTATGAATTTCTTTTTAGATGAAGTTGAATTTTCGATGCATCCAAATTGGCAAAAAAGGTTATTGAAAAATATTGTTGATTTATTAAAGCCTATAGATTTAGACTTTAATATCATGCTAGCATCACATTCTCCATTTTTGCTTTCAGATATTCCAAAAGAAAATGTAATATTTTTAAAAGATGGCAAACAAGATAATCCAGATATACCACAAACTTTTGGAGCAAATATTCACACTCTACTCTCTCATGGTTTTTTTTATGAAAGAGGGGCTGATGGGCGAATTTGCGAAAGAAAAAAATCAATAATGCCATTAAATATCTTGATAAGAAAAAAACTTACAAAGAAAGAAATAGCTTATTGTGAAAACATTATCTCAATTATCGGAGAACCCATTTTAAAATCAACACTTCAAGCTATGTTATTTTCCAAAGAAACAAAATTAGAGAAGCTAAAACGACAAAAAAGAAGAGCTAGAAAAAGCTATCAAACTAGAAAAAGAGAAAGCTAAGTCCAATGAGAAAAATTTGATTTATCTTGCTTAGATTTAAAAGAATATTTAAAAACCATCAACGTTACTGCAATCAAAAGTGCTCTAACAAACCATAAATACAAATCTATTGTAGATAATATTGAAGAGATGATTACAGCCAATATAAATGATATTGAAACAAAGTATTTAAACTTTTGCGATGGTTTTTCAAAGATCGAAAGAAAAGAAGTAGAAAATGCTTTTGATTATTCTGGGTATAGAGAAAACAAAGATTTTATGGAACACTTTAAAAAGTTAGATCTGAAAAGTTGCCCATTTTGCAATAATAACTATATCTACTTTTATACCAAAGGCGATGGTAAAGTAAATACTTTAGCGACATTGGAACACTATTATCCAAAAGCTAAACACCCTCATCTTTCCCTCTCTTTTTTCAATCTTATACCATCATGCAGTACGTGCAATAGCAAATTCAAAGGAAGAAAAAAGCATGAAGGAAAAATCGTTCATCCTTACTATGACGACTTCGATACAAATGCAACATTTAGCGTTAATGTGAAGAGTTTAGGAGGAATTACAAGCGATATTGAATTAGAAGTCAATTTAACGACAAGTGATGATAAATGCAAGGCTTCAATAGACCGATTTCAATTGGATACAATCTACAAAAAACATAATGACATAGCAAAAGAGATTTGGAATAAAGCACAAGTTTATAATGAAGATAGAATCCAAGAGTTATACGATAGTTTTTATAAAGACTTAGGATATTCAAAGGAAGAAGTAAAAAATTTCGTATTTTGTAATTATCTACATACAAAAGATATTCATAAAAGAAATCACTCAAAACTTACCAAAGACATCTTAGAGCAATTAGAGATTATTTAATTTCATTAATTGATGAAAAACAAATCATCTTATCGTTATGTTTTTATAAATACTACGGTACAATATCCTTAATTTATTGAGGAGTATTAAGATGAGTGAAGTTTATTCTATCTTTTTATCAGCCGTTTTCTCAAGTTTTATCGTTACGACGGGCATTATTGCGGTTATTGGGAGTATCTATTACCTAACGTATAAATGTTTTGCCTCGTATATTTCCTTTGACAAGATTGCACAAGCTGAGCGACAATCAAGAGTAAAAAAACATACCGTTAGCAATTGACATTACATAACACTTAGTGACATACTTTTAATAAATATCAAGGAGCATGTTATGAAAATCAGTGCAAGAAATCAAATTACGGGGAAAGTAGCAGAGATTAAAAATGGCCCTGTGAACAGTGAAATTGTTGTTGCAACTAAAGGTGGCGATAAAATCGTTTCTGTCATTACGCATGGTGCTGTTGAGTCATTGGGTTTAAAAGTTGGTTCTGAAGCCCTCTGTATTTTTAAAGCACAAAGTGTTCTTCTTGCAAAAGCAGATATCGCGTTAGCGGTTAGTGCTCGCAATAAAATCAAAGGCACGGTAACTGAGATCAAAGATGGCGCTGTGAATTGTGAAGTCATCCTCTCTACTCCTGCTGGCTTAACCGTTACAGCCATCGTGACGGAAGATGCAAAAAAAGAGCTTTCACTTGCTAAAGGCGATAGCGTTTATGCCATCATCAAAGCTTCAAGCATTTTAGTAGGCGCAAACTAAATCGTAAGCAAACCCCTTTGTGGGGTTTGCTTTACATGTAAAACTATTTTTCGTAATTTTTAAAATACCACATCAATGCAAACATCAAACCTGAAGTGGTCGCAATACTCTCATCAAACATAAATTCAAGTGTTTCATCGCGTTTGAGGTAAATGACTTCGATATTTTCATTTTCTATACCACCACCTTCACTCACTTTCATGCTGTCATCCAAAATTGCATAGTAAAGCGTTTGCCTGCCTCCTGCAAAACCAACGGCAGTATAAAAAGACGATATTTTGTCAAGTTTATCAAGAGGAACATCGTAACCCGTCTCTTCCAATACTTCTTCTTTAGCAATTTCGATAAGACTTTTATCTTTATCAACAATACCAGCACACAGTTCATAGGTAAAACCATCATGATTTTTAACATAGATAGAAGGACGAAACTGTTTTACAAAGACAAACGAATCCAAATCTTTGTGGTACAAAAGAATGGCAACACTGTTATGCGTATCGACGATATCCCAGCGCTTTTCTACACTATTGTGCAGATAGTACATACTTTTAGGTTTAATATAATCTGAGTGCAGACACTCTTCAACTTTAAGTACCTCAATGGTATGTTTCATCGCCTAAATCCACCCTTTTTTCTTAAAGTACAAGATCGGTGTTACGGCTGAGAGAACCATCAAAATAAGCGAAAAGGCATATCCATAATCCCAATGAAGCTCTGGTAAAATCTCAAAGTTCATCCCATAAATACTCGCAATCAACGTTGGTGGTAAAAAGATAACGTTCATAATGGTAAAGATTTTGATGACTTTATTTTGCTCAATGTTCAAAACACCCAAGAAGATATTTTGCAAGTAATCGAGCCTTTCAAAGTTAAACTCAATGTAATCAATCAACGATTTAATATCTTTAAGCATAATGACAATATCGGCGCGAAGAGCGCTGTCATCGTATTTGTTTGATTTAATAAATGCGGTTAAGATGCGTTGTTTATCCATCAGGTTTTCACGGATATTCATATTTAAATCTTCAAAAGAAGAGATTTTTTCCAACATCTCAGCATCATCATTCGTATAGTCTGTAAAAACGTGTTTACGCAAGCGCGTAATATCTTTAGAGAGTTTTTCAATAACATCCGCATCGGCATCAATCCTGATGTCGATGAGTTGTGAAAAGATATAATACCCATTTTTAAATTCTCGAGGAGCATAGTAAAAACGCTTGCTAAATTCATCAAAAGTTTTCAACTCTTTATAACGAATAGAGATAAGTACATTGCCTTGTAAAATAAATGAAACCGTCTCATTGTGCGCATTTTCATCTTCTGAGATCAAGAAAAAACTGTTAATCTCAATCTTCTTGTCCTCTTCCCAGTAACGTGAAGATATCTCAATCTCTTCACTCTCTTGCTTTGTAGGGAAATCTATACCAAAGGTCTTTTCAACAAAAGAGATCTCTTCAGAGCTAGGTAAAAGCATGTCAAGCCAAACAACTTTGCTCTTTTTATCTTCATTGCCATCGAATTCGCTCAGATCGGTAATGACTTCTAATTTATTACTATTTTTAAAAAAACATTTTATCATGGTAGACTCTTTTTTTGATCATTTTGTCATTATTTTTAGGCAAAACCCAAAATCTAAGCTGTTATGGCTTTAACACTTACCTTCAAAAAGGTTAAAAGCTATCGCCATTTTGCAAGAAATTTATTTTATCGCAAAATAGTTTCATTTTGTTTACATGTAAAGACTAACTCGAACTTTTCTCAAGAGGCGAAGAAAGATTAAAATTCTCCTCTCTCTGTGGCGCTGTTTCGTTTTCCAAAGCACTTTCAACTTTTTTTCTAAGCTCCGTAGTATAATCTATAAAAGCTTTAAGTTCATGCCCACTCAATGCACTTTTCGCTAGTTTAACCACACTCGCTGGATCAATCGCTACATTATTGCGGTAGAGACCAAAATGGAGATGCGGACCAGTGCTCAGTCCTGTATTACCCACATAAGCAATCACTTGACCTTGTTTGACGCTCTGTCCACCACGAAGCCCTTTTGCAAAGCCATTAAGGTGTCCATAAAGCGTTTTAAAACTACTATCATGGTTGATTTCAATCGTATTGCCATATCCACCTTTTTCACCGACAAACAAAACTTTTCCATTGCCTGCTGCTTTAACGGGAGTGCCTACGCTTGCAGCATAATCTATACCTAAATGTGCACGGTACTTCTGTAAAATAGGATGCCAACGCATTTGGGTAAAGGGAGAAGAAATACGCGTGTAATTCACAGGATTGGAGAGTAAAAAGCTATCTAATTCTTGCCCTTTTGGATCATAATAGTTTTCTTTATAAAAATAAATATAGTTTTTCTTTTTCGCTGTTTCAACCATGGAAACATTGATTTTAAGAGAACCAAACAGTTTGCCAAGTCGCCTTTTTTGCTCATACAGCAAGACCAGTTTATCACCTTTTTGAAGATTGCGAAGATTGACTTCACCTCTAAAAGACTGGGAAAATTCATTGGCTAACGCATAGCTATTGGTTGCATTTAAGATATCAACATACGGAGAATTATGAATTTCAATCGCTAAGGTACGCTTTTCATTTTGAAGAATGATGGGAATAATCTCCATCACAAATTTGTCATCTTTCTTCTTGATGTGCATTTGGAGTTCTTCACCAATAGGAATTAGAACTTGCTCTAGCTGATTGTCTTCACTTTTAAGAACATAGTATTTAACCCCTGCCACAATCTCAGCTGCAAGTTCTTGTTCTTCTTTATCTAATGTATAATAAATCGATGATGGTAAATGGTTTCTATCCAAAAATGAGAGAAATGTTTCACCCTTAGGCCACTTCAGCTCTTCCACAGAAGAAGCTGACATAAACGATAAAAAAAGTAATAATAATGATAGAATTTTAGCCATTCTTCCCCCTAGTTCTTTTTCGATTTTATCTGAACAAATCTTACAAAATGCCTAAAACACTTCACTTGCAAAAAAGAAGTTTTTTTAAAACAGTTATAGTATAATCCCTATTATAAAAATAAAAGGGGTGTCATGTACCCTTCAAGGAGTTCCCGTTGAACAAGCTATTTTTGGTTGTGTGTCTATTTTTGTTTGGTTCTTTTGCAGAGGCCCAATCTTTTTTTTAAAGAGTATAAAACGAATGTTTTAGAATCAAATGAGAAACAAATAGTGATTACTGATTCTCCCGAATTTGTCGTTGGTGCGAGTGGTGTTGTCAGCCATAAATTTGATGCAACACATGCAACGATTATTGCGCGAGTTGATGTTGTCAGTAAAGATGGTACTAAAGCTGTTTTAAACATTGAAAAATTTGAGATGCTTTCCCAAGGTGCTTTCCCCGATACAGGTGTCAAGCCAGCTGCGGGAGATACAGTCATCATTAACTATCTTTATGACCGTGCGCTTATCATTACACCAAACCAAAATGTTTATAATGAAGTCACTAAAAATTTTGACACAATCACATGGATTCATCCTGATATCGTTGCTGCCTATTTAGCAAAACTGTATCGTCCAAATCCAGATAAAAAGATCTTTCAACAAGCATGTTATCAAAATGCTGCATCAATCATTTTCTTTGGTATTGAGAACAAAGGCTTTTTTGTCGATTGTCATAATTTTCATATTGTTCAAAGCATTGATATTAAAAGCAGCGGTGAAACGATGCTTCCTTTTTATTCACGTATCAATAAACAAATTGACTCCTCTTGGTTTAATTGGAGCAGTGGAAAAATTGCAGAATATGACAATTATTATGCGTATCTCTTAGGTCAAACCAATACACTAAAAGGTGCTGGAATTGATGGTATTCTTATAAAATTACCATTTGATGTTGTAGAAAGAAAAGACTCACTATGGAAATAAAACACATTGACTATTTTAAAACTCTTTTGGGAAACGACAATGTTTTTGATGATAAAGCGCACCTAATCGCTTATTGTTATGATGCAACACGTACACGTTATCAGCCTGATGCCGTACTTTTTCCTCGCGATGAGCAAGATGTCAGTGACATTTTAAAATACTGTAATGAGCACCGCATTATCATCACACCCAGAGGGGCTGGAAGTGGCTTTACAGGCGGCGCATTGCCTGCAAATGGGGGCATTATATTAGCCTTTGAAAAACACATGAACAAAATCTTAGAAATTGACATGGAAAATATGGTTGCCGTCGTGCAACCTGGTGTCATCAATATGCACTTGCAAAAAACAGTTGAAGCACAAGGTCTTTTTTATCCGCCAGATCCTGCTAGTGAAGAATACTCAACCATCGGCGGCAATGTCAGTGAAAATGCAGGTGGTATGCGTGCAGCAAAATATGGGATTACCAAAGATTACGTGATGGCGTTGCGTGCTGTTTTACCAAATGGTGAGATTATTCGTGCGGGAAAACGTACCATTAAAGACGTTGCAGGGTATAACATTGCAGGTATTCTTATCGCTAGTGAAGGTACATTAGCGTGTATTACCGAAATCACCCTTAAGTTGATTGCTAAACCTAAAATGTCTCAAACAGCCATGGGTATTTTTCCCAGTGTTGAAGATGCAATGAACGCTGTGTATAAAACGATGGCCGCAGGTGTTACGCCTGTAGCGATGGAATTTCTAGACAATCTTTCCATTAATGCGGTTGAGCAAAAATTCAATAAAGGCTTGCCAAAAGATGCTGGTGCTATTTTAATCACCGATGTTGATGGCAATACACAAGAAGAGCTTACACAACAACTGGATATCATTGAAAAAGCATTTGCCGAAAATGGATGCAGTGGATTTAAACGAGCAGAAAGTGCAGAAGAGTCTAAAAACCTCTGGTTTGCTAGACGCAATGCCAGTCAGTCTATTACGATTTACGGTAGTAAAAAACTCAATGAAGACATCACCGTTCCCCGTAGCAAACTTCCTGCACTGCTTAAAGCCATTGGTGAAGTTTCAAAAAAATACAACGTTACCGTACCATGTTTTGGACACACAGGTGATGGCAATGTTCACACCAACGTCATGGTAGATGGCAGTGATCCTAAGCAACTTGAGATCGGGCACCAAGCCATCGAAGAAATCTTTAAAGCAACCGTTACATTGGGTGGAACTTTGAGTGGTGAGCATGGTATAGGACTGAGTAAAGCACCATTTATGCACTTAGCCTTTAGTGATGCAGAGATGGAACTTTTCCGCTCTGTCAAAAAAGCATTCGATCCAAATAATATCTTAAACCCATCTAAAATGGGACTTTAATTGTTAAGCACTAAAAATTGTGTTGAATTTTTCAGGAAACTAAGAGACGTAGAACTTGCGCACTACGCCTCTTCCCTTAGTTTTCACACGATTTTAGCGCTGATCCCCATTTTACTCATCACCTTTAGCATTTTTACAAAAATGCCTCTTTTTGAGGTTTACTATGAAAAGCTTCAAGGTTTTATTTTTAGCTCGCTCATTCCAACGCAACAAGATGTGATGATTGGCTATTTACGAGATTTTATTGCTAATACAAGCAATATGGGTGTGGTAGGTATTATTTTTGTACTCTACATCTCCATCATGTTCTTTTTAGACTATGAAAAAATCGTGAGCAAAATCTTCGAAATTCCCTCACGAGGTTTTTGGGAAGCGCTCTCAACCTACTGGACAATGGTCACGCTGATGCCTCTTGGGCTCATCATCTTTTTTTACAGTTCTGCGGTGGTGCAAGAATTATTAGAAAAAAATGTTATGACCAATTCCATCAATTTAGTGCGTTTTTCACCCTATTTTATCATCTGGCTTTTGTATTTCATTATGTATTTCATCTCCGCTAAAACAAAAATTCACCTCAAAAGCGCCCTACTTTCTTCTTTTGTCGCTTCACTCTTTTGGTATGTGTCTAAAATTCTTTTTGTTTATTATGTCACTTACAACAAAACCTATCTGAGCATTTATGGCTCTTTTAGTATCCTGCTTTTTTTCTTTTTATGGATTTATTTTTCATGGTTTATCTATCTGTATGGTTTAAAATTCTGCTTCTTATTGAATGAAAAAGAGACTGAGAAAAGCAAAGCCTAAACAGGCATAGAGTGCTTGTTTATAACGTATAGCCATGAGTGAAACACCTACGTATAACACCAAAATCCACCACGGAAAACTCAGTAAGTAACTTTGTGTATTGACATGTAAAAAATCAAGTAAGTAGCCATCTAAAATTCCTCCTAAATGGATTACATGTAAAAATACGCCCAATGGATAAAATACAATAAACACCAAACTAGAAATCGGTGAGGTCAGCTGTAAAAAGGTAAATACTGGAAAAAATATATGCACGATTGGCACCATTAAAAGAAACACTCCTAGATCAATCATGCTGAGCAATACCCAGCGATTGAGACTTTCAAAATGGTGCAAAAAAAAGAAAAAGGTAAAAAAACACCTGCAACCGAGAAACCAAAAAGAGAGTGAAAAAATAAGCGCTGGAAAGAGAGCTAAAAGCCCAAGGGATGTCAGTCCTAGCATCTCATACGAAAGCACTTTAATACCTCTGGAATAGAAAATAAAGCCTAAAACACTCATCGCAAACGCTCTCAAAAAAGAAGGTACAAAATCAATCACAACCATATACACAAATAAAACGACCAACACCACCATCGTCAAATCAGCCGTAAGATTTCGGTATGGGAAATAGCGGCTTTGAAAAAATTGATAGAGTGGTTTTAAAAAGAAAAAAAGTAGAAAGGAAATCACGCCTACATTGTAGCCACTAATGGCAATCAAATGCGAAATCCCCCACTTCTGGACTTCATCACGAAGTTCTTTAGAGATAGGCGTGGCAAAAAGTAGTGTTTTATAGAGTTCTGCTATCTTTTCATTGTCATGTTGATGCTCGATCCAGCGATAGAGTGGCTTTACATCGAACGGTGGGTCATCTTCGTAGATTTCATACAACGCTAAAGAAGGGGCAAAAAAACCTTTGAGGTAGTCTAAAAAGGTGACTTTATCCACTTTGAGTTTCACCTTCACACGGCTTTTGAGAGGTATGGATGTAACACGCCATGACGTCGTATAAACTTCCGCGCCAGTTCCATCGAGTTTGAGCTTGAAAACGTCGTACGTTCGCCCTTTTTCATTCATTTTAGTGTAATGATTCTGTACCGTCGCTGTGTTTACATGTAAAGTATTTTTGGTAAGTTCTTTGAACTGATAAAATTCAATCAACAGGGAGATAAACGCAATGCAAAGCACCACTGCAACTGTCAGAAAAAATTCCTTTTTGCTGACAAAGAGTGGTACGCTTAACATTAAAGTGCAGGCATACTGATTTTCGCCTCTTTGGTATCCAAACTGGCTTCTTTATAGACAATTTCAATTGGTATTTTGCCACCGCCATCGACAAAGCGCGTACACGCTTTTTGGAAAACAAGATTGGCAACACCTACTGGTCCATTTCTGTTTTTACCCACAATGACTTCGGCAAGCTCTTCAGGTTTTTCAAAGAAGTTACTCTTGTACTCTTTACCTTCTGTTCGTGCTTTTTGCTCTTTTTCTTTCTCTTCACGAATGCGGTAGACATCATCGCGGTAAACAAACAAGATCATATCGGCATCTTGCTCAATCGCACCCGATTCTCTTAGATCGCTCAGCATTGGGCGTTTATCACTCCTACTTTCAAGTCCACGGTTTAACTGAGAAAGGGCGATAATTGGAATGTTCAATTCACGTGCTAAAAGCTTTAATCCACGGCTAATATCACTGACTTCTAAGTGACGATCTTTATTGCCCGCTGAGTTCATCAACTGCAAGTAGTCAATAATCGCCATCGATATTTCAGGATGTTGGCTTTTAAGTTTACGAAGCTTTGCGCGCACTTTATGAATATCCACAGAGCCGTTATCGTCCACAAAAAATTTGCGCTTGCTCATCTCATCAGCCGCACTCGTAAGTCTTCCCCACTGCTCATCACTCATATCACCTACTTTGAGCTTTTGAAGCGGTATAGAGGTTTTAGCACTTAGCATCCTCAGCATCAACTGCTCTGCTGGCATTTCGAGTGAAAAGATCGCAACACCACGACTGTGATCGAGTGCATTTTGTGCCAAGTTAAGACAAAATGCTGTTTTACCCATTGCAGGACGCGCCGCAACGATAACAAGGTCACCCTCTCCAAAACCAGAGGTGAGACGATTGAGCTCAGCAAACCCTGTATCGACACCTATGACTCCTGAATTGCCACGCTTTTTCATCTCATGAATGTGCGCGATGGTCGCATGCGTCATTTCAGGCGATTCACGAAACTCTTTACTTCCATTCTCTTGTGTAATCTGATAGAGCTTTTGTTGTACCAGATCCACCACTTCATTCGAAGGTAAATCTTTCTCAACGGCAATCTCTTTGATGTCACTGGTGAGTTGCACCAACTCACGTTTGATTGCTTTTTCACGAATCTCTTCGACATACGCTTTGGTGGCAGGAAGAGGATTTGTAGAGAGAATTTCCAACATCGCATCTTCATCAAAACGACCTAACTGATTGAGCTTTTTCTTGATAAATTCCTCATCAATCGGTAGATCTTCACGCTCGCATGCCTCCATCGCTTCGTAAATATAACGATGGCTGGGTAGATAAAAATCTTTCGCAGATATAACAGCAGCAATATCTTCAAACGTTGCTGGATTAAATAAAATCGAGCTTAAAACCGAACGCTCTATATTGACATTGTGCAGATTGTTCATGCTTTATACTCCTTGGCGGCAAGCTCAACGGCTTCTAAAAATTTATCGACAAGGTCTTCTTCTTTGAGTTTTGCAATGACTTCGCCTTTGACCATGACTAGTCCTTGCCCTTTTCCAAAAGCAATGGCGACATCGGCATGCTTGGCTTCGCCAATGGCATTGACCACACAACCCATGACTGAGATATTCAGAGGGACTTTGATGTGCTTTGTACGACGCTCAACTTCGGCGACAGCATTGACAAGATTGGCTTCTAAACGTCCGCAGGTTGGGCATGAAATGATATTGATACCTTCCGCTTCTACACCGCTATCTTTCAAAATAGCACGTCCGACTTTGATCTCTTCTTCAAGCTCTCCTGTAATAGAAACACGCATCGTATCGCCGATGCCATCAAGCAAAAGTGACCCTAAAGCAATGGAAGATTTGATCGTAGAGTGAAACAACGTTCCCGCTTCCGTAACACCAAGATGAAACGGATACTCCACTAAAGGGCGAAGCATACGGTACGCTTCAACGGTACGCGCAACATCACTTGCTTTTAAAGAGACTTTCATATTGGTAAAGCCCAAATCCTCAAGGTATTTGATGTTATACAGTGCCGATTCGACCATACCTTTTGCGGTAGGTCCATACTTTTCATCAAACTCTTTTTCTAAACTTCCGCTATTCACGCCAATACGAATGGGGATTTTTCGCTCATTGCACGCTTTAACGACCTCTTTAACGCGATCTTTGTTGCCAATATTGCCAGGGTTGATGCGAATACAATCGACCACTTCCGCAGCGATCAGTGCCAAACGGTAATTAAAGTGAATGTCTGCAACGATAGGTAACGTGGAGCGCTCTTTAATCGCTTTAAGGGCATGGGCATCATCGTAATCAGGCACTGCCACACGCACTATGTCACATCCTGCAAAATGAAGCCGTCTAATTTGCTCTACAGTTGCTTCCACATCATGGGTTTTTGAAAAGGTCATCGATTGGACAGGTATTTTGGCATTGCCACCGATGGGCACATTGCCGACAAAAATTTGTTTGGTTGGGTATCGTTTTATCATTTTTAAATCCAACATATAGTTTTAGAAGATTATACAACGAGTAGATTTAAGAACTAATGTTAAAAAATGCATCATTTTCATAAAACAAGTTTTATGAAGCTTTCTACATTTAAGAAAAAGATAACGGATCGATATCCGCTTCAACATGTAAGAGTTTCACAGCATGTGCAAATTCCAGTAACGCTTTGCTAGAATCACTGCGGGCTAAGAGTTCATAGCGGTATTTATTCGCGATTTTGGAGATGTTCGCTTTGCCAAAGCCCACCACTTCGACCTGCGGGAAGCTTTGTGCGATGAGAGCGACTTGGTCGATCAACGCTTTGGCTTTTTCATCTTTGACATGAGAACTCATGAGTCTGAGCATCTTTTTAAAAGGTGGATAAAGTCCTTTTCGAAACATCAATTCATCCTTTAAAAACTGCTCAAAATCACCCAAATACTGCTTGAAAAAATCACCGTTTTTACTTTGTATCAGCACTTCACCGTACCCTTTTCGCCCAGCTCGACCTGCGATTTGTAACACTAAGGCAAGTGTTTTTTCACGTGATCTAAAATCATTCATACCCAAAAGTGCATCAACCCCAAGAATGACGGCAAGTCCCACACCGTGGTAATCATGCCCTTTTGAGAGCATCTGAGTTCCCACCATAATGTCGATTTTATGCTCGTTAAAATCACTTAAAATCTCAGAAAGTTTTTTTTCTGTTCGTACTTCATCACGGTCAAACTGTTGCACAACATGCTCAGAAAAATGCTCGCTAAGCTTTTGACTCACTTCCGCCGTTCCCATGCGTGTTGCGACAATCTCTTCACACCCACATTTCGGACAAACTTTAGGAATGACTTCGGTGTAGTTGCAGTAGTGACATTTGAGCGCGTTCATATTATGGTGAAGACTCATTCCCACACTGCAAAACGGACACTCGACATTCGCGCCACAGTTTTTACATGTAATGTACTTAAAGTTCGCGCGTGTCGGTAAAAAGACGATGACTTGCTTGTGTGCATCGAGCGCTTTTTGAATCGCTTGCGTCATCCTAAAACTAAGTCCATGCTCACCATCATCGTACATGATGTAACTTTGAGACTCAAAAAAAGTGCCCTTAAGTCTAAAAGTTGGAATCTTATGAAAGCTCGTTAATGTCGGAGTCGCAGAGCCTAAAAGCACTTTACAGCCCAGCTTTTGTCCAAAAAGAAGTGCCAAATCTTTTGCATTGTAGCGAGGACGATTGCCTGACTTGTAGCTTTCATCATGCTCTTCATCCACAACAATCAACCCTAAGTGTTCTAATGGCAAGAAAAGCGCTGAACGTGTACCTGCAATGATGGAAATTTTGCCCTCTGCTAGGTCGCTCAGTATCTGCTCTTTTTTCTTTGCGCTGATTTTGGAATGCCAAATGGCAACGTGCGTTCCAAAATGATGCTTCAAACGGTTTTTCATCTGAGGTGTCAACCCGATTTCTGGAAGCAAAAAGATGGCTTGTTTGCCCTCATTGATGGTCTGTTCAAAGAGTTTCATATAGATTTCGGTTTTACCACTTCCCGTATCGCCAAAAAGCAGTGACATAGGATGCGCTTCAATAAAATCATATGCTTTTTGTTGTTCAGTGGAAAGTGTTATATCTATCGCAATTTTTTCGTTTACATGTAAAGCATTGTGAGTATACGGTACAAAAAGGCTTAGTGCTTCACCGAGTGAACAGACATAATACTCGGCGATAAAACGAGCGAGTTCAAGTGTTTTGGAAAGGTAAAAGGTTTTACATGTAAAAGAAATAGCTTCACACTCAAAAGAAGGTTTTTCAACCTCATCAACCACCACACCGTGCGTAGTTCGTTTGGAAAGTATGACTTCAACGACAGCCCCTAAAGGAAGCGACTGCTCCGACTGATAGGTTAAAGGCGAAAGCGGGGATTTTAAAAGAGCAATATGGTAGTAAAACACATTCTATCGCGTTAAATATTTACAATTTGTACCCGTTGAAGCAGCACTAGCATTGCAATCAAATGTACCTGCTGTTGTACTATAGGTAAAGGGAATAGGTGTACCACTAATATAATATTTATACGTTGTATCATCTGTTTTTGTCCAACCGTTATCTTTACCAGTTTCTTTAGCATAAAGGGGAGAAGAGAGAACATTGCCATACGTTCCACCATTGAACAGTGGCGCACCAGGAGTATCGGCAGTAGCAGCATCAAGATTTGGAGGAAGTGTTGTATTGCCTTCTAACAATCGTTGAGATTTTAAAAGAGCAATGCCCGCACGGATTGTTGCAACTTCAGCTTTTCCTTTAGAAATAACAGCATCTTCACGTACACCAGCAAATCTTGGAATAGCAATTGCAGTAAGGATTCCTAAAATAACCATTACAAAAATAAGTTCTATCATCGTAAAAGCTTTTTTCACCAGTCACCTTTTTAAAAATATCAACATAAAAGATAGAGGAAGAAAATTCTTCCTCTGATAATTAATTTTTAGTTCTTTTGTACAGAGACATTTAAGTCTTTAGTAAATCCAAACATTGGAGCAGAAGTTGAGTTTCCATCACGACAATAAATTGTTTCTTCAACTGGTAGTGCTGGAGAACCATAAGTACCTGCACTTGTTCCGTTACCATCACCTGTGTTTTTACATTTCGTCAGATCCATAACAAAGCCTTTTGGAATCTCTGTATAGTCAGAAAGATTAAAGGTATTTGCAGCGCCTGCAGTACTACCGTTAATTGATCCATTGCTATCTCTCATAGAACGTGACCACATAGATGGAGCAACGGTTCTATTAAGTGTACCGATAAATGCTTCAGCTGTACCAACTTTTGCATCTGTGACCGTACCTGTCAATCTTGGCAAAGCCACTGCCGCTAAAATACCTAAAATAACAATGACGAAGATCAATTCGATCATCGTGAAACCTTTTTTCATATTCACTCCTTGTTTTTTGTTAGCCAATACACTTATTGACCACGTAAAAGCCATTCTAGTACAATCTTTTTAAAGCTCGACTTAAATCTCATCTATTTGGTATAATAGCTTGGTAACCTCTTGTTCGAGGACGAAATTATCATAACATTTTCCAACATAGGCAAACAGGAGTTCTTTAGGGTCAATGGTGCTTTTCTCTTTAAACTTCTCTTTAAAATCCGCTTCAAACTGCACGGCGAAATCACCCTCTAACTTGATGTCAAAGTCTTTGCCACCAAGGCTAATGGTTATTTTACTCATTTTCCAAGCACAGCTTCGATTTTGCTGAGCAAATCATCAGAATTGACATCTTTATGAATCAAGTCTTGCTCCAATTTTGCAATCTGAACATTTTTAGCTTCTGCCAACGCTTTGGCTTTGACCACTTCTTGACGTAGGGCTTCATTTTGCGCCAGAAGATCTTTGTATTTTTCCAAAAGTTCCGTTATCTTTTGGCTTAATGTGCTAATGTTTCTCTCTTCTTCAAACATGCGAGTGCCTTTTTGTATAGCGTTGTTTGGTATAATTGTAACAAAATAATGGGAAAAGTATCAACTATGAGCGAATTTTATTTAGAAAGTCCCTATCAGCCATCAGGCGATCAACCGCAAGCCATCGATAAACTCGTCTCTTCCATCCAAAAAGGAAGTCGTTACCAAACATTGATTGGTGTGACGGGCAGTGGTAAAACCTATACAATGGCACAGATCATTCAAAAACTTAAGATGCCAACCCTCATCATGACGCACAACAAAACCCTTGCCGCGCAACTTTACAGCGAATTTAAGGGCTTTTTTCCTAAAAATCATGTGGAGTATTTTATCAGCTATTACGACTACTATCAACCTGAGGCGTATATTCCAAGAAGTGATCTTTTCATCGAAAAAGACAGTTCTATCAACGAAGAGTTAGAGCGTTTGCGTCTCAGTGCCACCGCATCACTGCTTAGTTTTGATGATGTTATCTGTGTCGCTTCCGTTTCAGCTAACTACGGCTTGGGCGATCCGAATGAATACAAAGAGATGGTGCTCGTCATCGAAAAGGGTGAAAGTTTCAACCAAAAGAAGCTTCTCTTACGTCTTGTCGACATGGGCTATAAACGCAATGACACTTTTTTTGATCGCGGTTGTTTTAGGGTCAGTGGCGATGTCATCGACATTTACCCTGCATACAGTGAAGAAGAGGCGATTCGCGTGGAGTTTTTTGGCGATGAAGTGGAGAGCATCAACTACTTTGAAGTCTTTCTCAACAAAAAACTGCAAAACCTAAACAAAGTCGTCATTTATGCCGCGAACCAGTTCATCGTCGGACACGAAAGGCTTCAAAAAGCAATCAAATCCATCGAGCAAGAGCTAGATGAGAGGCTTGAATACTTCAAAAAAGAGGACAAGCTGGTCGAGTACCAACGACTCAAACAACGTGTCGAGTTTGACCTTGAGATGCTTCAAAGCACGGGAGCGTGTAAAGGGGTTGAAAACTATGCGCGTTACCTTACAGGCATTGAGCCAGGAGCTACGCCCTATTCACTGTTTGATTACTATGAGTCGATGAATAAAGAGTACCTTGTCATTGTCGATGAATCTCACGTCAGCCTTCCGCAATTTCGGGGTATGTTTGCGGGTGATCGTAGTCGTAAAGAAGTGCTTGTCGAGTACGGTTTTAGGCTTCCAAGTGCCTTGGATAACCGTCCTTTGATGTTTGATGAGTTTATCAACAAAGCACCACGCTATCTGTTTGTCAGCGCAACACCTAAAGAGTTGGAATTGGGGCTGAGTGGTGACAATACCGCAGAGCAGATCATACGCCCAACAGGTTTGCTTGATCCAGAAGTCGAAATCTTAAGCAGTAAAAACCAAGTCGAAACCCTTTTTGATAAGATCAAAGAAGTGATCGCCAAAGATGAAAAAGTCCTTGTGACAGTGCTTACGAAAAAGATGGCAGAAGAGCTAACACGCTACTACGCCGACCTTGGTATCAAAATAAGATACATGCACTCGGACATTGACGCGATTGAGCGCAACCAAATCATTCGCTCTTTGCGTGTGGGCGAGTTTGACGTTCTCGTGGGCATTAACCTCCTTCGTGAAGGGCTTGATTTGCCTGAAGTTTCACTTGTAGCCATCTTGGATGCCGACAAAGAGGGATTTTTACGTTCCGAAACGAGTCTGATTCAAACGATGGGTCGTGCGGCGCGCAATCTTAATGGTAGAGTCATTATGTTTGCCGAAAAGATCACAGACTCGATGCAAAAAGCGATTGAAACGACGCTCAGACGCCGTGCCATTCAAGAGACCTACAATCAAGAACACAACATCACGCCAACCAGTACCACACGTAAAATGGATGAAAACTTAAAGCTTGAAGAACATGCCGACATCTACAATATGTTTGATAAGAAAGAGAAGATTCCACCGAGTGAAAAGAAGAAAATTATTGCGGAATTGACCAAGTCCATGCATGAAGCGGCGAAGATTTTGGAGTTTGAAAAAGCAGCGAAATTACGCGATCAAATTGAAAAATTGAAAAAGATGTAAAAAATCTTTACATGTAAAGCCATTTTGGAGTAAAATTGAGTATGTTTTAGGAGGAGACTATGCAAGTAGATAGCGCTCTAAACGCTTCTTACATACGCGTTGCTAACACACCCACTTCATCTTCAAAAACTACGACATCTTCTTCATCTCAAAAAAAAAGACGAAAATACTACTGACCTTACAGCTTCACAGCGTGCATTAATTGCTGAGCTGCAAGCGATTGATACTTCAGTACGAGCCCATGAGAGTGCTCATATTGCCGCTGGCGGCGGTGTTATTCGTAGTGCTGCTGTTTTTACCTATGAACAAGCTCCCGATAAAAGGCTCTATGCCATAGGAGGAGAAGTTGGCATCGATACTTCAGAAGCTCCTACACCTGATGAAACTGTCACAAAAATGCAAACAGTACGAGCGGCTGCGCTTGCTCCCAGTGACCCAAGTGCGACTGATTACCAAGTAGCTGCAACGGCTTCAATGCTTCAAATGATGGCAAGACTTGAAGTTGCGCGTCTTAAACAAGCGGCACTTGTAGCCAAACCCAATGAGAGCTATCAAAGCTCAAATAACGAAAATTCTACCTCTCTTTTCTCAAATTACGCCTAAGTATGTAACGGCGTTACCTTTTTATAACTTTTTTCTGATAAAATAATTAGATTTATTTTGCAATGAAGGATCAAACGTGCTTGATTTAAATGACTCTAGCCTGTATCTTAACCGTGAGCTTTCATGGCTCAAATTTAACACCAGAGTCCTCACCCAATCATTAAAAAAAGAGTTACCCCTTTTTGAGCGACTCAAATTTTTAGCCATTTATGCCACCAACCTTGATGAATTTTATATGATCCGTGTTGCAGGGCTTAAACAACTTTTTAGTGCCGGTGTCATTGAAACAGGGGCTGACCAAAAAACGCCTTTGGACCAACTCCGAGAAATCAGAACTTACCTTTCGAGTGAAAAAGAGATTATTCAAAGCAGTTATGAAGAGATTGTCAAAGACCTTGAAAAAGAGAATCTTTTTATTACTGATTATGACAATTTGACGCCTTCATTGGCAAAGCTATCGGATGACTATTTCTTTTCAAATGTCTTACCTGTCATCGTTCCAATTGCCGTGAATGCCACACACCCTTTTCCACACCTCAACAACCTTAGTTTTTCTCTTGCTGTGAAACTTCAAGACAGTGAGATCGAAGAAGAAGGCAATTATAAATACGGAATGATTCGCATTCCTCGTGTGCTTCCACGCTTTTTCCAAGCGGGAGACAATACGTATGTGCCGATTGAAACGATTGTTAAGAAACATGCTGAAGAGATTTTCCCTGGCTATAAACTGGTCGCATCTGCTGCGTTTAGAGTTACTCGAAATGCCGATATGGTGATTGAAGAAGAGGAAGCGGATGATTTTATGATGATCATGGAGCAAGGGTTAAAACTGCGCCGTAAAGGAGCATTTGTACGTCTGAATATTCAAGATGGCACCGATCCTGATCTGCTCAATTTTCTCAATTCACATATGCAGATTTTCTTTAAAGACATTTATGCCTATAAAATTCCCCTTAACCTTGGTGCATTGTGGCAAATTGTGGGCAATAAAGACTTTTCACATCTTGCCTTGCCTCCTTACAACCCAAAAACCTTGCCTCCGTTTGATAGCAATGAGTCTGTCTTTAAAGTGATCGACAAAGGCGATGTATTGCTTTTTCATCCGTATGAAAGTTTTGACCCTGTTCTACGCCTCATTCGTGAAGCATCTAAAGATCCAAAAGTGGTCTCTATTCGTATGACGCTCTACCGTGTGGAAAAAAATTCCCAAATTGTCCAAGCGTTGATTGATGCTGCCAATGAAGGTAAACAAGTTACTGCCGTGGTAGAACTTAAAGCGCGTTTTGATGAAGAGAACAACCTCCATTGGGCAAAAGCGCTTGAACAAGCAGGCGCACACGTGGTGTACGGCATCACTGGTTTTAAGGTGCATGCGAAAATCGCCCAAGTCATTCGTCAAGAAGAAGATGGCAAGCTTAAATTTTACATGCACTTTAGCACGGGCAACTACAACGGCGCTACCGCAAAGGTTTACACCGACACCAGCTTCTTTACATGTAAAGAGGATTTTGCCAAAGACGGTACGATGTTTTTCCATATTTTATCAGGCTTTTCCAAACATAAAAAACTTGACACGCTTTCCATGTCACCGACACAAATCAAGCCTAAAATCATTAGCCTCATTCACAATGAAGCCAAATACGGAGCAGAAGGACGCATTATTGCTAAAATGAACTCGTTGGTTGATTCGGATGTAATTCAAGCCCTTTACTACGCTTCAATGCAAGGCGTTCAGATTGACATTATTGCTCGCGGTATTTGTTGTTTACGTCCAAATGTTCAAGGAATCAGTGAAAATATCCGTGTCAAATCTATTATTGGAAAATACCTAGAGCATGCGCGTATTTTCTACTTTAAACATGGTGATCCAACCACTACCTTTATCTCCAGTGCTGATTGGATGCCAAGGAACCTTGAGCGACGATTGGAGCTTATGACACCAATTTTTGATAAGACATTACAACAAAAACTGTTTGAAATTTTACAACTCCAACTCAATGACAACGTACTTAGTTGGAATTTAGAAAACAATGGTGACTACACTGAGGTTGAGCCAACCGAAGAGCGTGCGATTAACAACCACACCGTGCTGGAAGACTATATGAATAAAATCTACAAAGCACAAAAGAAAGATACCAGCTCGCATAAAGCTGAAAAATTAGCGCGTCGTTTGTTTAAAGAGAGCTAAAATGATTATGGAGTTTCAAGGCTTATCACCTCGCATCGCTTCAGATGTGTTTGTGGCACCCAGTGCGGATATTATCGGCGATGTAACTATCGCTGAGGAAAGCTCCGTCTGGTTTGGCTGCGTCATTAGAGGCGATGTGAACTCCATCACAATCGGCAGACGAACGTCGATTCAAGACCTTAGCATGATTCATGTCACGCACTTTAAGAAAGCCGATCGCAGTGATGGATTTACAACAACGATCGGCAATGATGTTACCATAGCGCATCGCGTGATGCTTCATGGCTGCACCATCGAGGATGCTTGCTTAATCGGAATGAGTGCAACGATACTGGATGGTGCAATTATTGGCAAAGAGTCTATTGTTGGAGCCAATTCATTGGTCACTAAAAACAAAGTGTTCCCACCGCGTTCACTCATTATGGGAAATCCTGCAAAAATCATACGTGAACTCAGTGATGAAGAGGTCGCATCGCTTTACCATTCAGCCGATAATTACGTCAAATTTAAAGCGATGTATCTGTAGGCTTTGAAGGCTTCTCTTTTTTCTTCTTCTTTTGGTTTTGAGGATTAGTAAAAGCAATTAACTGCTCTACCGTTTGAACATCTTTGGGTAAATTTTCCAATGCTTTAAAAAATACCTGTGCCGTTGCACGTGCATCATACAATGCGCGATGATGATTTTCAAAGCCTATACCCAAATAGTCTGTAAGGGCGCCTAGACCATACTTGGGTGCTTCAATGCACTTGCGAGCCAAATCAATCGTATCAAGTCTGCGGTTCAAAAGCGGCCCAAACCCTGCTTGCTCCATTGTGTAAGAGATAAAATAGTAGTCAAAATTAACATTGTGCGCAACAAAAACGGCGTCTTTAATAAAAAGGCGAAACGCTTCTAAAACAGAGGTAAGTGAAGGTGCTTTTTGAAGTTCCGCAAGAGTAATGCCCGTAAGTTGCTCAATGCTATCGGGTAAAATATCTGCCTTAGCCAAAGATGAAAACTCAGCAACTTCTTTACCATTTTCAATCATCACCGCACCGATTTCAATAATCTGGTGCAAAGCGGGCTTACTGCCATTGGCTTCAATATCGACAATGCAAAATTTTCCCTGACCTATAGGAGTGGTAATCGTTTCTAGGGTAAAAGCGTAATTATTGTATTTAGTGATAGGAAGTCCCAAAAGTTTGAGCATAGAGAGGTCTTCAACATCCACAGGTTCCAACTCTTTAAACGTATGCATTTTGGCAAAAAATTCTTTATGAAAAATAGGCTTTTGCGTCATTTTAAAAATATAACTATCTATTGCTCTCACGCTTTTGCCTTCTTTATAAATGCTCTCACTTTGTCGTGATCTTTTACCCCTTTTGCTTTTTCAACGCCACTGCTGACATCGACACCGTAAAAGCCAAAAGGTTTAATCTGTTCGATATTCTCAGGTGTTAATCCACCGGCTAAAATAATATTTTCACAATCTCTATTGTCAAACCAGGAAAGGTCGATTTTCTGCCCTGCTCCACCAAAATCTTCCACATAGGCATCGACAAGCCTAATGAGCCCTTGGTACTGTTCAATTTCGCCTGCCTCATGTGCACGAACCACCCGCAAATAAGGCACTCTTAGCGCATTCCAAAAAGCTTTATCCACTTCAAAATGAATCTGTGCCATATCCATCTGCGCCTCTTTACATGTAACGCCAATTTCCTCAGGTGTAACGTTTACAAATAGCCCAATTTTTTTTACATGTAAAGGTAATTTCTCAACAATTGCTTTTGCATTTTGGGGAGTAATGTAGCGAGGTGATTGAGGATAAAAAACAAAGCCAAGTGCGTCTGCTCCTACTTCTGTTGCACACAGTGCATCTTCAAGATTGGTAATGCCGCAAATCTTAACCCACATTATTATACTTTTAATGAATCAATAGCATTTTTATAATCGTTTGAGCCAAAAACATAATTACCTGCAACAACAATATCCACTCCCGCATTGGCAAGTGCTTGAATGTTTTGGTTATTGACCCCGCCATCAACTTCAATGAGTGTTTTGGCATTTCGTTTTAAAATCATCTCTTTTAAAATCGGTGCTTTTTCTAAAACATTGGGGATAAATTTTTGCCCACCAAAGCCAGGGTTAACACTCATAAGGAGTACCATATCCAAATCTTCAATGAGATATTCTATCGCAGATGGTGGTGTATGAGGGTTCAATACAATTGCGGGAGAAATACCTAAGTTGCGAATTTTTTGAATCAACCGATGAGGGTGTTTTTCTTCTTCAATATGAAAGGAAAGGTATTTAGGTTTAAGCGGAGCAAAAAGATCAACAAAAAATGTATTGTTTTCAACCATTAAGTGAATATCCAGTGGCTTTGTAGCAGCACGTGCTACAGCACTTACCACAACAGGTCCAATGGTTAAATTGGGAACAAAATGCCCATCCATCACGTCTACATGTACAAGATCACATCCTGCCGTGCAAATAGATACGATCTCTTCTCTTAACTTTCCAAAATCTGCAGAAAGGATGCTTGGAGCGACTAACATAGTTTGCCTTTATACGATCAACATAAAAAATTTATTGAAATTGTACCCAAATTTATAATATTTTCGATATAATCTCAGGCTGCATAGAATTAAGCGGTTCTTTTGCTTCTTTCATGTACAATTCACGAAAAATTTTAAGGATATCGATATGGCAAGAAAATGTGCTCTTACTGGAAAAGGCCCTATGGTTGGTAACAACGTAAGCCATGCGAACAACAAAACTAAAAGAAGATTCCTTCCAAACCTTAGATCTGTCCGTGTGACACTTGAAGATGGAACGACTAAGAAAATTAGAATTGCTGCTTCGACACTTCGTACAATGAAGAAAAACGGCTAAAATTTCTCCTTTTATGGGGAAATTTTACGCTAGTCTTGTTTTGATCTTACCTCTTTTTCTCACAATCAAATCCTAAAGGATTTACAGATGTTTACCATTCTCCCAATTATTAACGGACTTGACAATGTTGCTGGTTTTTTCTGTCAAGGCGTATCGGCTGGTTTTAAGCCTAATGGCAATAACGATGTTGCTTTTATTCGCTCTAACGAACCGTGTGATATTTCCAGTGTTTTTACAACCAATGTATTTCAAGCAGCTCCCATTAAACATTTTTTACGTTATCCAAAAGGGTTTCAAACCAATTTTATTTTGATGAACGCCAAAAATGCAAATGCAATGACAGGCACGGAGGGCATTGAAGATATTGATACATTGTTTCATAAACTCAAAACAAAATTTCCAACTTTACACAACCCTATTATGAGCTCAACAGGTGTCATCGGATACCGCTTAAATGTTGAAAAACTCTCTTCCGCTTTTGATAAATTTGATTTTAATGCCAAAGATTCTCACTCAACAGCCTCTGCTATCATGACAACCGATAGCTTTAAAAAAGAGCTCTGTTTAAAAGTGATTTTGGAAGATGATAGTTTCTTTCATATCGCAGCAATCTGCAAAGGTGCAGGTATGATCAACCCAGCGATGGCGACCATGCTCTGCTTTATAATCACCGATGCCAACATCCCTAAGGCTGATATGGATGAACTCTTACTCCCTGCCATTGAAAATTCTTTCAATGCAGTCAGTGTCGATGGAGATACCTCAACCAATGACACTGTACTTCTTTTAAGCTCTAAAAAAAGCAATGCTTATCACAAAGAAGCCTTCAATGAAGCGCTGTGTCGCATTACCAAAGAGCTAAGCCTTATGCTAGTACGTGATGGTGAAGGCTCTTCCAAAGTGGTTGCATTTGAAGTCAGTGGTGCAAAAAATGTAGCTGAAGCAGAACGTGCTGCCAAAGCACTTAGTAATTCCTTACTTGTTAAAACAGCACTGTTTGGGGAAGATCCAAACTGGGGACGTATCGCTTCAACGATTGGCGCAAGTGGTATTACATGTAATGAAGAAACGCTCGTGATTCATTATGATGATGTCTTAATTTACAGTAAAGACCAGCGCTCTCTAGATGCAGAAGCTGAAAAAAAAGCTGCAAGTGTCATGAAAAAAGAGTCATTCCGTATCCATTGTGAACTGGGAATTGGCGAAAGCTCTTTCACTGCATATGGCTGTGATTTAGGGCATAAATATGTTGAGATCAATGCCGACTACAGGACTTAGTCTTAAAATTAAGCACTTTTTGATAAAATAAAACAAATATAAAAGGAGAACCTATGCTACACGAATACAGAGAAGTTATCTCAAAACTCAAAATTGATAATGCACACTTTGCTAAAATTTTTGAAAAACACAATGAACTTGACCAAAAAATCGCTGATGCAGAAGAAGGAAGAGAACATATTAGTGAGGCTGAACTTGATGCCCTCAAAAAAGAGAAACTTAAACTTAAAGATGAAGCGTACGCAACAATCGTTGCTTACAAAAAAGAGCACAATCTCTAAAATGCACAAAAGCGCTCTTGCAAAATTGCAAGAGCCAAATTGAGCTTAAAGGCTCAACCCTTCTACATTCACTTTTTTCCCTTGACTATTTTCTTTACAAAATTCTACAATTTTTCCATGAAGCCGTGCATAAAGTTCTGTTAAAGAGATCTCTTTCCCGTAAAGCTGATTGATTTTTGTTTGATTTAGCAAAAGGCCTTCAACCATCCATTCTTGAAGAGCGGAATAGGATTCAAAGCTATAACCAAAACTTTCAAGCAAACGAGCCGTATAGGCATCAACAACCATCGCCTCTTGTTTGCAAGCATAGCAGAGGATAGAGTCGGCACTCTCTTCACCAATTCCTTTTTGCGCCAACAACCACTCACGATCAACTGCTTCACCAAAAGACTCAAAGGAATTAAACGCTTCAAGAATGGCTTTTGCTAACAGAGAAAGATTTTTTGCTTTAGTATTGTAAAACCCACTGGGTTTAATGTGCATAGCAAGCGATTCAAGATCAAGAAGTGAAAGTTTTTCCAAGCTATCAATGCCTGCACGCTCTAAATTTGCCATACTTATTTCAACTTTTTCCCATTTGGTTTGTTGGGTTAAAATAGCTCCAACGATGACCCAAAAGGTACCAGAACGAGGCCACCAAAGTGGATCACGTGTGGTCTTGAGATAGCCTTTCTGTTTGAGGGAAACGAGAAGATCAAAACTATTCATGTATTGCCTTAGCGATCAAACGCTCTTGGTCATCAAAGACACGCAGTTTAAAAGCATCAACGCATTTACCCTCATGAAGTTCCATAATGACCATCTGCAAAATCTTTTTACATTTTTTTGGAATTTCAAGCGATGCGGGAAGTCCTGTGAGAAAACGTTTGAGTGGAGCATCTTTGTCCATCCCTATAACGCCATCACGTGCCCCGCTAAGCCCAACATCGGTGACATAGCATGTTCCCTCAACGATTTGAAGATCGTCTGTTCCTACGTGCGTATGGGTACCTAAAATGGCACTTACTTTACCTTTTAAAAGCATGTGCATCGCTCGCTTCTCTGAAGTCGCTTCCGCATGAAAATCAATTACGATGGTTTCAATGCCTTCCGTTCTTAAGGTATCAACTACTTTTTGCGCTGCTAAAAAAGGATTTTCAACCATTGGCATACCATAGTGTCCCATAAGATTGACGATGGCAATCTTTTCATCCTTTACATGTAAAACACTCACACCCCGCCCCGGTACGCCAGAAGGGTAATTTAGAGGTCTAAGAATGGGCATAACCTCTAAAAGAGGAATGATCTCTTTTTTATCCCAAGAGTGGTTTCCTCCCGTGAGAATGTCGGCGCCATAAGAGAAAAGCTCTTTAGCATGCTGAGAACCTAAACCAAAGCCATGACTGGCATTTTCGCTATTGGCAATGACAAAATCCAGTTCAAATTCTTGACGAAGTTTGCGGAGGTATTGCTCCAACATCGTACGACCAGGCTTACCAACAATATCTCCGATAAAGCCTACTTTCACGCTTTAATCCTTAAATGCATAAGCACTGTTGCAATGATATCGTCATCATCTCGACTGCGTGATTGCAACATGATTTTTTTCTCATCTTCGTATTTGATTGTAATATTTTGTCCATAATTGGATATCAGGACTATGTTCTGTTGTGTCGCTAAAATTTTAATCTCGATGAGTTGTAAAAACTGCTTTGTCGAAACGTCGAGTTTCCCAAAACGATCCACCATCTCTTCTTCTATTTCTAAAACATCATGAACACTTCCACATCGACTTAAACGTCTGTATAATTCTAATCGTACACGGTCTTCTGCGATATCATTATCGCTAATAAACGCACTAATAGAAAGTTTAATCTCAACCTCACGTGAAGCAATCGGTGTTTTACCCAGAAGTGAATTGATCGCATCTTCAAGCATTTTAAGATAGAGTGAATACCCTATGTTCTTGATATGTCCACTTTGTGCTTCGCCCACCAAGTTACCGCCACCTCTGATTTCAAGGTCATGGTAGGCAAGGATGGAACCACTACCCAGATACGAATTGGATTCCAGTGCGATAAGACGTTTTTTGGCTGACTCAGAGAGTTCTTCTTTGTCTTTCACTAAAAAATAACAAAAGCCTTGGCGCTTACTACGTCCCACACGACCACGAAGTTGGTGAAGATCTGCCATTCCAAAGTGATCGGCTGAATCGATAAGAATCGTATTGACATTGGGTATATGAATACCTGATTCAATAATAGAGGTACTTAAAAGCACATCGTATGCCTTCTCTTCAAAGTGTAGCATCTCTTTTTCTGTGATAGCCGCACTGATTTCAGAGTGAAGTGTGAGAATGCGAAGATTGGGCATCATAGAGAGTAGCTCTTTGCGTTTAGCCTCAATGGTTGCAATACGATTATGGACAAAAAAGATCTGCCCCCCTCGCCTCATCTCACGAATAATCGCCTCTTTAATGACTTTTTCATCGTACTCTTTGACAAACGTTCGCACATCTTCTCGATCATTAGGAGGTGTTAAAAGCTGTGAATATTGCTTAATGGAACTGAGCGCCATATTGAGACTTCGAGGAATAGGTGTGGCACTCATGGAGAGAATATGCACGTTTTCACGGAAATTTTTGAGTTTTTCTTTCTGCTTGACACCAAATTTATGCTCTTCATCGACCACCACAAGAGCTGGATTGTGCAGTTCCACTTCAAAAAGTGAGTGTGTCCCCACGCAGACATGCAATTCACCACTTTTGAGCTCTTTTAAAATAACCTGCTTTTGAGCGGGAGAGGTAAAACGATCTAATTGCGCTACTTTGATGTTGTACTTGGCAAAACGGGTTGAGAGGCTTTTAAAATGCTGGGAACATAAAAGAGTCGTAGGGGCAATTAAAATGGCTTGAAAACCATTGCGAACCGTGGCAAAAATGGCATTCATAGCAACTTCTGTCTTCCCAAAACCGACATCGCCACTGAGGAGTCGATCCATCATCTTGCCACTCTTGAAATCACTCAAGATTTCGCCAATAACTCGCTTTTGATCTTCCGTATACGTAAAGCCTGCATCGGCTTCAAACAGCGCCATTTCACCTTGTTCCATAGCGATACTCAGTCCATCTACCATCTCACGTTTAGCCGCAATGGCAATAATTTCACTGGCAATTTCTAAAAGTCGTTCTCTGGTTTTGGCTTTGAGTTTTTGGAAACTACCTTTTCCAAGGCGATCGACACTGACCAAGCCACCGCTCTCACCAATGTAGCGATCGATTACATGTAAATTTTCGACGGGGAGTAAAAGTTTATCATCGCCCAAATACTCTATCAGTACAAAATCTTTAGTAGCCCCTAAAACAGTCACCTGCGTGAGCCCCTTAAAGATACCAATACCATAGTGTTCATGTACAACATAATCACCATTTTTAAGTTCATCCAGAACAATATTGGCACGCTTACGTTTGATTTTTGTAGAGGGCTTATTAAGAGAGAGAATAATCTCTTCGGCATTCATGATGTTAACGATACGCTCACTCTGAATCCACTTTACATGTAAAGGTTCTATATCTACGATACGCAGTAAAACTTCATTTTTCGCTAAGAGCGTTATTTTTTTAGTGTGATGCAATTCTAAAAAAGTTTTGATATTACTAGGTGCAATTTCTCTGTAGGATTTTGCCTCAGGAATGGATGGAAGGCTTTGCAAACTTTTTGCACCGTCTTCATCAAAAAGTGCTATTTCTTCGAGTTCCGCTACCGCGTCCATACTTAAATACGTTTTAAATGTTTCCGTGTAAACGGCTCCACTCTCCCCTAAAACCCAAAGACCAAGTGAATGAACATCTTTGGTAAAGCTGTCACTTTTAAGAGAGTCTATGCGTTTTTGCATCAGCGTATGACGTTCTTCATCCAGTGCAAAAAGTGCAGGGAAAAGGGTATAACTCTCTAACTCCTCTTTGGCACTTTTCTGACTTTCACAGTCAAAGAAACGAATGCTTTCGACTTCATCATCAAAAAGGCTTAAACGAAGTGCTTTCTCACTGTCTGGCGGAAAAATGTCAATAATATCCCCCCGTACAGAGATCTCACCTTTGTCTTGAACCACATCAACCGCAAGATAGCCCCAGTAGAACATCTGCTCTTTAAAATGTTCCAAATGCAAACGCATACCAAACTCAAGACTTAAGGTATTAAAAAGTTCGGCTTTGGGAAGGGGTGTTAAAAGTGTCCGCAAAGGAGCAATTAAAATCTTTTTAGTTGAGTTATCTTTATAAAATGCTTGCAAAACACGTAAAAGCTCTACAATTTCTTCATGGAAAGAGAGCAAATCATCTCCACGATTTGCTCGCAAATCAGGTAAAACATAGCTTTTTTTACCCAGTAAAAGGGCTACTTCAGATGCTAGAAAAGCCTCTTTTTCACCTTTGACACCTAAGAGTTGAAGGTCATTTTTAGTTTGTAAAAATTCATAACACGCAGCTTGTAACAATCAATCCCTTTGTTCTTCATACGAAGGTGCTTCCACACTCTCGGTTTTAATTTTGCTTTCACCCTCAAAAATGGCTTTGGCTTCAATGATCAGCTCTTTAGAAATAACTTTCCCCAAAAACTTACCACCCTCTAATACTTCAACATTATCACAATTGGCATTACCTTCAAAGAGACCATTGATAATCAAACGACTGGCGTTAATCTCACCACTAATTCTGCCTTGCTTTCCAATAGTCACAATGCTATCAGAGAGCACTTTCCCAATAATGGCACCATCAACATGTAAACGTGTTTGGCAATTAAAAATACCCTCTATTTTTGCACCACTGGCTACGATGGTTGTCTCGGAAGCGGGTATTGAGCATTGATCAGCTTTATTAAAGATTCCCATGTTACTCTCTTCTCCTTTTTAAAGATTTCAGCAAAATTAGAACCACGCCATCGTAAAAAAGGTTGTGGATCAAGTATTCTACCAATGAATTTTACCTCATAATGTAAATGAGGACCTGTTGTCATTCCACTAGCACCTGAATAAGCGATCATATCGCCTTTTTTTACAAATTGTCCCTCTTTGACAACGGGTTTATTTTGTAAATGTGCATAATAACTTTCAAATCCATAATTATGGCTCAGTGAAACAACATTGCCATAACCGCTGTTTTGATTATACTGTACAAACTTGACCACCCCATCAGCCGGTGCTAAAATAGGTGTCCCAATAGGCGCTCTAAGATCAATTCCCGTATGAAATTCTTTACGTTTTAAAATCGGATTATCTCTCCATCCAAAAGGAGAAGAAATTTCACTATATGCCATAACATCGCCACTTGGGATGTTATCGAAAAATGTTTTTTGTTGTATAATTGTAAGGTCAATCTCTTCAAGACGACTATCAATATTCTCTTCCTCGTTCGTACGAAGACCCATCATCTCTTCCATGTTACTGATTTTATCACGAATATTTTCATACTCTTGAGCTTTTTCAGAAACTTTACTTTGGAGTTCCTCGTTTTGAACTAAAAGAAGATTTCGCTCAGAAACAGCACTCTCTTTTTTTGCCTCAAGGCTTGAAACTTCATTCATTAAAAAGAGAATGACAAAGCTACCTACCAAGATAACCAATGCGACAAAGAGCGTAAAGTAAAGTAAAAATTTTTTAATCAGTTGATGCAATAAAAAATGCCGTGAACCATTGACATCAGAAATAGTGACTGTAAACTTATTTCTCACTTAACCCCTTTAAAAAGGCTTCCACTACCGAAAAAGAGCCAAAGACAAGATACTCTTTATCGCTTTGTATGGTGATAAAAGAAGAGATAGGAAGTTCGAGAGCTTTAGCAACAATATATATATCACGCTTATCGGCAGCACGTGGACTGTCAATCTCAATTACTTGAACCTCTTCAACAACAGGTTTTAAAATTTTTAAAATGGTTTTAAAATCCTTATCCTTATAGCTATTATAGACCAAAACAACCTTTTTTTCGCCTAAACTTGCTACCAAGGCTTCTGCTGCCATTACATTATGCCCAACATCTACCGTGACATTAGGTAAAAGTTTTTGACAACGCCCTTGTAAAACGACCGGTGAAAAAATATCTAAATTGCTATCATATCCAAGTACGTTTAATGCGCAAAGTGCCGTTTTGAAATTTTCTTTGAGATACATTGGCAAACCAAATTTATCACTATACCCATCCAATTTGGAACTAAACGTTTTATCAAAAAAATCGTTCACATCATAGAGATGGCTCTTGAGTTCTTTCACCTTGGTCAATGCAATAGGATGAATTTTAGCATCATACTGTTTGGCTAAAACAATATCGCCAGTTGCACTGTTGATCTTCGTCTGAGCAATTTCTTCGATCGTTTGTCCTAAAAAAGATTGATGATCGAGTCCTATAGGTGTAATAATGGAAAGACATTTTGGAAAAACATTGGTCGCATCAAACTCGCCACCAAGCCCAGCTTCAAGGACAACATAATCACATCTCTTACAAAAAATGCTCATGGCTAAAAGTGTCGTATATTCAAAATAAGAGAGCGATTCTGCCATATCAGGATCAAGCCATACAAGAAGTTCCTCATGCGCTTGCTCTAATGTTTCATCATCAATATCTGTACCATTGAGCCAAATGCGTTCATTAAATTTGAGAATATGAGGGGACGTATAATGCCCTACCTGTAAACCATTATGAAAAAGCATGTGTGCCAAAAAACGTCCTGTTGTTCCTTTACCATTGGTTCCAACAATATGAATAATTTTGGGAAGTCTTAAATGAGATACTATACTTTGATACGCTTTGGGCATACGAGCATAATCAATCTCATCGTAAAAAAGCGGTTTCGTTGCTAAAAATGGTTGAAGTTGCATTAAAGCACAGGTAACACTTGATTACGTCCTGCCTCTTTCGCTTTATATAAAAAGCTATCAGCGGAACCTATTGTTTCTTCTTTAGACTTCTCTAAAGAACGCTGTGCGACACCACAACTCACCGTAACATTAATGCGTTCATTTTTATACAAAAACTTAAATTGCTCTACAATGGCACGAATTTTATCGGCAAAATGGATGGCCTGAGCAAGATCAATGCTTGGAAGAATCACTAAAAATTCTTCACCACCATAACGACCTACAAAATCGACTTGACGCACATATTTTCGTAAAATTTTGCCTAAGGTAGAGAGAATGACATCACCCGCTTCATGTCCATACGTATCATTGACCATTTTAAAGTGATCAATATCAATAAAACAGATCGTATAATCAACTTTATACCGCATAAAAGCATCTTCAACACGTCCAAGTTCATTGGCTAAAGCTCTCTTGGTTGCTACATGGGTTAAGTAATCTTCTTTAACTTCTTGTTTCGCGACTAACAGAGCTGATTCTAATTTTGAGACACGATTCTGAAGCTTGGTAATTGTTTCTTGATTACTTGTCATCTTTTCGCTCAAAGATTTTGTCTCGCTTTCCAAAGAAGAGGCAATATTGAGAAGTTTTACATGAACATTTTCAAAACTATCATGTTCAAAATTAATGCTTTGCAAATCCGCTTTGATAACTTTCACTTGCTCATGACTCACATTACTGCTTTGAATCAATTCAAAAATCTTTTTATTGATGTCATCAAGAATTTTATCTAGTGCTGAAACTTTCTTTTGCACTTCAGCTTTATCAAGCTCAATACGCTTTGAAATAAGCCCTTTCAGCTCTTTTTGAAGGGCTGGAGTACCTAGAGCATCAGGAGAACTACGTAATTCATTACCAATCGATGCTAATTCATCATTCATACCAGAAGCAATAGATGGAGCCAGCGAAGCAATAATGAGAGGAACAAGTGCCCCATAAAGTTCGGTACTGGTATCTTTGCTCATAATTTTAATCAAATCTCGCACCATTGCTTCAAGATCATCTTTATTGACATGCCCAAAAGAATCCAATTTTTTAAGATAGCTATCATCATAATTTGAGATAAAATCAAACCATTTTTCTTTCACAAGCTCAATAGATTGGAGGTTTTGGTGAAAATCGAGACGCTCTAAGGAGGCATTCGCCAAACTGGTTGCTTTTGCATCATGTAAAAGGGTAATCGCTTGCAACACTCGTTTGGTCAGAATCGCTAGCGTGTTGACCATTTTAAGAGCATCCCCTTCATTCGCGCGGTTCAGTTTTGCAACCAAAAAGGCAAGAAGCTCATCGACATTACTAATACTAAATCGTTTCATATCTGTTGCAATGTTTGGATCTAGCTTTTTAGTGTACTTATCTACTTTTTGACAATCCTCAACAATCACCCCTTTTTGTTTGGCAACTTTACAGAAAATTTTTGAATAATTATCGGGTGTTAAATTAAGATGCTCCGCTTTAATGAGTTCTAATGTATCTTTAATGATTTCATTGATTGTTGTTGCCATTGCGAAGTCCTTTAATAGCAATTTTAGAAACAAACTCATCCAAAGCGTCTTGTGATGCATAGCGAATAGCATCAAAACGATTATTGTCAGAAACAACACTGTTGGATTCAATTGAAAAGTCATATTCGCCAGTAGCGGTTAATTTCTGAATTTTTTTAGCTTCGTCTTCATAATCTATTGCTAAGACAACGGTAACTTTATACGCAACAACATAGCCGTATTTATCATACACGGTAGGAGAAAAACCAATTCCATTGATCTTTACATGTAAAACACTGTCTGCTTGTTCCTTCGCAACCAACTTTGCACCAAAACGACTGACAATCGCTTCATTGACAGCATCTTTTATGAGAACACTATTTCTTGGATCTTGTCTTGAGATCGAAACTTCCGCATATATTTTATTTCCTAATGCATTCTTTGTATAATAGGATGCTGGCTTGTAACCACATCCAATTAAAAATGTTACTATCAAGAGTCCAAGAAATAGTCGTTTCATCTTATTTTACCACCAAATTAATCAGTTTATTGGGAACATAAATCTCTTTAAGAAGTGTACTTACCTCTAGCCATTTTGTAACGCTCTCTTTACCAAGACGTAAAGCCTCCTCTTTTGAGATGGAGGTTTCTACTTCAATTTCAGCGCGTTTTTTACCATTGACGGTCACCGCGAGTATCATACAATCTTCTACAAAAACTTCTTCTTTGAGCGTAATCGGTGCTAGATTGGTACATCCAAAAAGACTCTCACTCATCTCCCAGCAAAGATGGGGAACAATAGGTTCCAAAAGATTAAGGAGAATAAAATACCCCTCTGACCAAACAGCTTTATCTTCTTGTTCACTAAGGGCATTAAGTGCTTCCATACATGCAGCAATCAGCGTATTAAAGGTATAACTTCCCTCATAGATCTCATTCGATTTTTTAAGTGCTTCATAGACTTTCTTACGTGCATATTTTGATTCTTTAGACAAAGATGCATGATCAATACTCGGAATTGCTTTACATGTAAACGCATTTTCACTCTTCTGTGCAAAGCGTTTTAAAAATCTAAAAGCACCTTCTACAGCACTGTCATTCCACTCAAGCTCTTTTGAGGAGGTGCAGCAAAAAGAATAAAAAAGGCGTGCAGTATCTGCACCATAAGTTTTAATAATGGCATCAGGATCAACGGTATTACCTTTAGACTTGCTCATTTTTGAACCGTCTTTAAGTACCATTCCTTGTGTAAGTAGATTGGCAAATGGCTCGTCACAATTTACGTAACCCAAATCGCGCAAGACTTTGGTAAAGAAACGTGAATAGAGTAAGTGCAAAATAGCATGCTCAATGCCACCCACATATTGATCGACGTTCATCCAATAGTTTGCACTTGCTTTATCAAAAGGGACATCATTCCAAAGCGATGGATCCGTGGTGTAGCGTAGGAAATACCAACTGGATTGGAAGAAAGTGTCCATTGTATCGGTTTCACGAACAGCTTCACCATTACATATAGGACATTTTGTGTGCTTCCATGTGGGGTGTTTATCCAAAGGATTTCCCTCGCCTTTGATTTCAACATCTTCAGGAAGCGCCACAGGAAGATTTTCAAATTTTTCAGGCACCAATCCGCATTTCGGACAGTGAATCATAGGAATAGGTGCACCCCAATAACGTTGGCGGCTAATACCCCAATCACGAAGTTTGTAGTTAATGACTTTTGTACCAATTTTTTGTGCCTCAAAATGGGCAATCATTGCTTTTTGTGCACTTTTAGAATCAAGCCCTGTAAATTCACCTGAATTCACTAATGTGCCGTATTCTGTTGTAGCCATACTGCCATCAAATGGAGCTGTTGTTTCAATACTTTGAATAATTGATAAATGATACTTTTTGGCAAACTCAAAATCTCTCTCATCGTGTGCAGGAACAGCCATAACCGCACCTCCACCGTACTCGATTAAAACGAAATTTGCAACCCAAACGGGTACATTTTTACCCGTCAATGGATGAATCACATCCAGTTCAAGGCTAACGCCTTCTTTGGGGGCTTGTGCGCGATCCCTTGCTCCCACACTTTGCATTTTTTTGATTTGCGCAATTTTGTCTTCACTGAGTAGCTTGTGTTCTATGAGATGTTTTACAATGGGATGTTCAGGCGCTAAGGCTGAATAACTGACTCCAAAAATCGTATCGGGACGGGTGGTGAATACTTTGTAACTTTCAAATTGATGACCCAGTTTTGCCTGAGAAGCGGCGCTAAGACTAAAAGAAAATTCTAAACCTTCACTTCTACCAATCCAATTTTCTTGCATCGTGAGAACTTGATTTGGCCAACCTGCACGCAATTTTTCACAATCGTCCAAGAGTTCTTGTGCATACTGAGTGATTTTAAGGTAGTAACCTGGGAGCAAACGTTGCTCTACGGGATTATCACATCGCCAACAACATCCCTCTTCGACTTGTTCATTGGCAAGAACGGTTTGACACGTATTACACCAGTTAAGTGTTGCGCTCTTTTGATACACCAACCCTTTATTAAACATCTCAATAAAAATACGTTGTTCATGTTTGGTGTAAAGAACATCACTGGCGGCAAACTCTCTTTTTTTAGAAAAGGACAAGCCTAATGATGCAAGCTCTTTACGCATATAATCAATATTTTCATATGTCCATTTTTTAGGATGAACTCCATGTTTAATAGCAGCATTTTCAGCTGGCATACCAAAACTATCCCAACCGATGGGATGCAAGACATTAAAACCATTTTTACGGTGATGCCTTGCTATGGCGTCCCCTATGGTATAGTTGCGGACATGCCCCATATGAATACGTCCGCTCGGATAGGGAAACATACTTAAAATATATTTTTTCTTTTTAGTCATATCTGCAAGGGGTTCAAACGCATTGGTCTGATCCCACTTTTGTTGCCATTTTTTTTCAAGTTCTAAAGGATTGTAAAGCATCTTCTCTCCATCAAATCAAACGGTACCTTTTTCGTACTGTGAGCGCATTTTTTTCTTTTTCAATTCTATTTTTCTCTTTGAGTGCTATATTAGCTTTATATTTTTCAACATTAAAGCCAATTAACGTTAAAAATGGCGCTGAAATAAAAATAGAGCTGTAAGTACCAATGATAACACCAAGTAACATGGTAAAACTAAAGCCATGAATAATCTCTCCACCAAAAACATAAAGGGTTAAAACAACAAAGAAAACCAATAAAGAAGTAATAATGGTTCGAGAGAGTGTTTTAGAGACACAAATATCAATAATTTCTGAAAAATTCGTATTTTTTGTCTCTTCAAGTTCTTCACGAATACGATCAAAAATAATAATCGTATCGTTCAGTGAGTAGCCAATCAGTGTTAAAACAGCCGCCAATACATCAAGACTAAATTCGATATCGAATAAAATAATAGCCCCTAATGTAATGGTAATATCATGCAACAATGTAATAACAGAAGCAATAGCAAACTTCCATTCAAAACGAACAGCGACATAGATTAAGATACCAATCATTGCTAAAACAGCCGATATAATGCCTTTTGATCGTAGTTCACTTCCGATTTTTGGTCCAACAATATCTACTTTTCTAATATCAAAAGTACCCGTATCTTTTAAAAGAGTATGGATATGATCTCCGATATCTTGAGCAACGCTATCGCTCACGGTTGAAAAACGAATGACAACTTCTTCAGGTGAACCAAATTCTGTAATCAAAGCTCCTGCAAATAATTTATCTTTAGCAAGATCTTCTCGAATCTTATCAATAGGCGCTTTTTGCTCATACTTAAGTTGAACAACAGTTCCACCAACAAAATCAACACCGTAGTTAAATCCTTTGGTAAACACAAGAACTAACGAAAGGAAAGCTAAAATAAGTGTGGTCGTGACAAAAATACGCGCATACTTCATAAAATTATAAATGATACCTTTTGAAAAAAATTCCATTAGTGACCTCTCTTTTTCATACCAAACCAAAAACGAATGCTGTGGTTTTTCTCAATATAAGACATCAATAGCTCATAGATTCCATGGGTGCCCAAAATTGCTGTGAGCATTGAGATTAAGTTACCAATCAACATACTAATAGCAAACCCTTTAATAGGTCCCGTACCGTAAACGTAGAGGATAACGGAAGAGACGGCCAGCGTTAAGTTACCATCGACAATCGCACTCATCGCATTTTCATATCCCTTTTCAACCGCTTGCCGCACAGCTATACCTTGCCGTAAAAGTTCACGAATACGTTCATTAATAATAACATTTGCATCCACAGCCATACCAAGACTTAAAACAATACCCGCCATACCAGGAAGTGTTAAAGTGGCGCCAAAAAGTGCCATAATGGCAATTAATAAAACAAAGTTAACCAAAAGTGCAAAGCTGGCAAAAACGCCTGCCATATGATAGTAAAGTATTAAAAATCCAACAATCAGGAAAAATCCAGAAATTAAAGCAATCGAACTTGCTTGAATACTATCAGCCCCCAAAGAAGGACCAACACTTCGTTTTTCAAGAAGCGTTACAGGTGCTAGTAAAGCACCACTACGAAGGGCAATAGCAACATCGTGCGCTTCTTTAACGCTGAAGCCTCCACTAATCTGTCCGCTACCGCCGCCAATGCGCTCACGAATGACAGGGTCAGAATAGACTTTATTATCCAAGACGATTGCCAAACGATTGCCAATATTGCTGGCTGTAAAATCACCAAAGATTTTTGCACCTTCCGAGTTTAAGGTAAAGTTAATTACGGGTTGTTGCATCTCACTAAAAGCCACTTTGGCATCGGTTAACATGCTTCCATCAAGAATTGGAATCTCTTTCAAGATATGACGAGTCGTATCGCCTCTTGCATCGGGTAAAATAACATCACCGTATTGTGCCGCTTCTGTTGGGCTCATTGTCGTCGTACGATCTTTTCGTTTTTCATCCACAGCCATCAGTTGTAAATGGGCAGCTTTTGCAATAAGCTCACGCGCACGTTGTTCATCTTCTGCTGTTTTAATTCCAGGCAGTTCTACAACAATTTTATCAGTGCCCTGTTTAGAAACATTGGGCTCCGCTAAACCAAATTGATCCAAACGATTACGAATCGTTTCAACCGCTTGTGAAATCGCATATTCACGAATAAGATCTTTTTCTTTATCATTTAAAGTGAGTGTATATCGAAGGGACTCTTTCGAAACTTGTAAACCACTAACGGTTTTAAGCATCTCATCAATTTTTTTCTCTTCATCTTTATCTAAAAGAGTGAAAGAGAGTTGCTCTTCATCCAGACGAAAATCATCAATAATAATATCTCCACTTTGCGCAAAAAATTTGATACTCGAAGCAATAGATTTAACTTTGGATTTGATGGCTTCTTCTGTTTGAACACCCAAAACCATATGCAGACCGCCTTGAAGATCAAGACCTAAGGCAATCTTAGCACCTTTGTCACTTTGCAAAAAAGTAGGCAATGAATAGCCTACTCCGAAAATAATTGCAAGAATAAAAATGACTAAACGGTAACTAATTTTACTACTAGTCATCGATTTTCTTTGCAATATATTCTCTTGAAACCTTTACAATGATGCCTTCATCATTAAGCTTAACTTTGATAGAATCTTCTTCAGGTTTCACGACTTCACAGATTAACCCACCACTTGTAATCACTTTGTCGCCTTTTTTAAGTGCATCGAGCATTTCTTTGTGCTTTTTTACCTGTTTTTGTTGTGGTCTAATCACAAGAAAATAAAAAATTGCGAAAAGAACAACGAGGGGAAGTAAAGAAGAGAGTAAACTAGCAGAACCTTGCATGGAAATCCTTTATGAAAAAAAATTTAGATATTTATTTTACCCGCATTTACATAATAAAAGCCTTTGTTATTGCTTTATGCCTTTGTGCTTTTATCTACCTCGCGTATTTTAAACTTACATTCCTCACACTTAACTCTTTACTCGCCCTAATAGGCTTTTACCTACTTTTAGGCGAAAATCGTATTGTTTGGTTTTGGAGTGGTTTTTTTACAGGGCTTTTATGGTTTTATTGGATTAGTTTTAGTTTTGTTTATTATGACTTGATGTTTCTGATACCGTTCATTATTCTAGGGATTGCCTTTGTATATGGGTTTCTTTTTTGGCTTATTGGTCGGTTAGGAAGCTCAATTTACGTACAACTTCCACTTCTTTTTGGCATCAGTTTTGTAGATCCTTTTCGTTTTAATTGGCTCAAACTTCAACTAACATTGATTGATACCTATTTTTCAACATCACTGCTCTCCTTTGGACTTTTTTTAAGTGCTATTGCCCTCTTCAAATCACTTCCAAAATGGACAAAAGGTTTTGCATTGATTCCCTTAATTGCAGCACTTTCCTTTGGCACGTCTCAAACAATGCCTGAAACACATCTTGATGTAGCTATACCAACTATGAATATTCCTCAATCCCAGCGTTGGGATGCGGCCTATCAACAAAAATCCATTGATCTTAATTTTGCGTTGATTGAAAAAGCGATTGCGGAGCACAAAGAGCTCATTATTTTACCAGAGAGCGCATTTCCTCTCTATCTTAATCGAGCTCCTCGTTTAATTGAATCTCTTAAAAAGTATTCAGAACACATTGCTATTGTGACAGGCTCTTTAACCTATGAAGAAGATCAAGGCTTTTTTAACTCATCGTATCTTTTTCAAAAAGGAGAGATGCAGATCGCTCATAAAATTATTCTTGTCCCTTTTGGTGAAGAGGTTCCTTTCCCTGCATTCATCGTTGAGATCATCAATAAACTCTTTTTTGATGGTGCAAAAGACTATCAAAAAGCAAAAGCACCGCAAGATTTTGTTATTAATGGCATCACCTTTAGAAGTGCCATTTGCTATGAAGGAACCAATGATAAGCTTTTTGAGGGTAATCCGAAGCAGATGATCGTCGTCAGTAATAACGCATGGTTTACACCATCCACCGAACAAACCTTACAATATCTCTTACTGCGTTATTATGCAAAAAAATATCACACGATTATTTATCATAGTGCTAATAGCGGGAAAAGCGGAATTATATATCCCTAAGAGTCTATTTCTCATGTAAAAACTACGCGAAATTCTCGATAGCTTTTACAGAGAAATATCTTTACATGTAAACTATTTTTTGAGTGCTTTAAAGAGTTCTAAACTATCCAGCTGTTCCCACGGATAATCACTTTGTCCTACTTGTCCACGTGCCGCAACATCAGCATATAAGAAAGTATCGCTACTTGGTTTATCCAAACCAAATTTATTGGTAATCCAACGTGGTGTGAGACTAAATGTTTCAAGAACAAAAGCAGAGAGCTCATCATCACTGATGCTCGTATAGGTTCCTGACGTATCAACGGCAATCGAAACAGGTTTTGCAACACCAATAGCGTAGGAGAGTTGAACGGAGCATTTTTTAGCAAGTCCAGATGCTACGATATGTTTAGCAATCCAACGTGCCGCATACAAACCACTACGATCCACTTTAGTGTAGTCTTTACTGGATTGCGCCCCACCACCAATGGGAGAATAGCCACCAAAACTATCGACAATCAATTTACGACCCGTAAGTCCAGAATCGTGAAGTGAACTGTGGTTCACATAACGTCCCGTTGGGTTAATGTGAATAATTGTATTGTTCGGATCATACAGTTCAGTTGGTAATCCTGTATCGTCAATTAAACCTTTTATCAAAGCGCGTACTTCTTCAATGGGAAGGCTCTCATTCGAAGGGGCTGAAACAACGATGGTATGAATTTTTTGCGGTTTGCACTCTTCAAAATTTTGTTTTGTACCGTAATCAACCGTTACTTGCGTTTTAATGTCCACCCCTAGTTTATGGTTATGAGTAAGGGCATAATTATAAACTTTATCACATAACATTCTAGCGTATGTTATTGCAGCTGGCATAAAATCTGCCGTTTCAGAAGAAGCAAAACCAAACATAATGCCTTGATCACCTGCACCAATTTCACCGCTTTCTTGATCAACCCCTTGGTTGATGTCGCTGCTTTGTTGATTGAGGAGCACTTGAACTTTGACGTCATCAGGATGTAAGCATTGCTCTTTGGTAAAGGCTGATTTTCCATCATAACCAATTTTTGCAAGGGCGTCTTTAACGATTTTTTCATAGTCTGAGAAAGAGAGAATACTTTTGGTATTGACCTCACCACCAATGATGACATGTTTGCCTGCGACGAAAACTTCACTGGCAACGCGTGAGTTTTTATCGGCAATAATGAGTACATCGACAATGCTATCCGCAATAATATCGGCGCATTTATCAGGGTGACCGGGACTGACTACTTCAGAGGTAAAAAGGTAGTGTTTTGTGTGTTCCATTTTTGTTTTCCATTTCTTTGTTTTCCTATTTTCAGACACATTTCTCCAAAACGCTTGTTTATCAAAAACATATATTTTTGATAACGTTTGTCTTTTTAAAACTTTTATGCTTTCGAGCAAAACTTCTCAAGCATAAAGTCTGAAAACTTGTTTTCCATCCTTTTGTTTTCCATTTAGGGTTTCGTGAAGAAGAAACATCAAATAAAATTAAAAGTTTGAACCAAGGCTCCGGTGAGCCCACCGCTTATTTATAAGGAGTATATTACTCTCTTTAATATAAAAATTTCTTTGATTGTAGGGTTACTATGAAATGATTAGATTCCATAAACCAATGCTCACAAACGAAAAAAGGATACCTAACGCAAGCGCATTAATCAAAAGCTCTTTGTTCAACCCTCCCCTAATACCAAAAACAACGGCCAGCGTCATAGGAGGCATCGCCGTTTCTAAAAAAGTGACCTTAACCCAATCCTCTTTTAAATCGACTAAAAAATAAAGTCCTATGAGTATCAACAATGGAGCAACAACCATCTTTAAACACAACGCAATCATGTTCTCTTTGAAATAGAGCGATAACGTGCGAAACTCCAACTTCATACCAACAATGGCAGTCACTAAAGGAATTAATGTCGCTTGGAATTTTTCAAGTATGCTCTCAATGAGAGGAGGGAAATCGGTTCCATGAAAGCCAACGGCAACGACAACCGCCATTAATGGAGGCGAAAAAAATATCTGTTTTGCAACATCCCTTCCCCTCTGTTCTTCTCCTCCACCCCAGGCAATAAGGGCTATTCCAAAGGTCATTAAGGCAATAAACGTACCAATTTGATCGTATACAAGGGCATAACTAACATGGTGCAATGAGTAAAATGACTCGATAAAAGAGAAACCAACAAAGCCTGTATTGCCAAAACCGACAATAACCATCATCGTAACTAAATTTTTTCGATCCATTTTCAAAAATCGTCCTGCGATATAGCCAAGAGCCAAAGAGAGAGCCATCGTTATATAGGCAATAAGAATGATTGAAAAAACGTCATGATTAAACGTCATATGAGGTATTTTGGAAAGCGCAAGTGCGGGGAGCGAAAAATAGAGTACAAACTCCGTTAATGCTTCAGAAATATCGTGTTTGATAGTTTTAAAAATATACCCTAAAGCAACAAAAATAAAAACTGGAGCGACGTGTTCAATCATCTCAAACTTCTTTTACATGTAAAGATAAAAAGTGCACAATCACCATGGGCTTGTCGTGCAATTTTCTAAAGCGTTTTCTAACATTGCTAGAAATTTCTCGCGTGGTATCACCAAGGCACCTAAGGATTGTAGATGATCGGTGGGAAGCTGACAGTCGATAAAATCGCCCCCCAAGCTTTTCACTTTTTCACACAGTCCTACTAATGCAGCCTTTGAGGCATCTCGCTTTGTTGAGAACATTGACTCGCCACAAAACACACCTCCAAGATACAACCCATACAAGCCACCAACCAATGTAGCCTCAAAAAAGCACTCGACGGAATGAGCAAACCCTTTTACATGTAAAGTACAAAAAGCAGCGATTAAATCTTCGCTGATCCAGCTTTTTTGACCTTTGGCAAGCCTCGTTTCTAAACACAAGCGCATCACTTGCTCAAAGCAGGTGTCATAGCGTATCTCAAAATGTTTCATACTTTTGACTAAACTTTTAGAGATTTTAATGTCAGAGGGAAATAAAACAAGCCTAGGATCGGGAGACCACCACAAAATGGGATCACCCTCATTAAACCATGGAAAGATGCCTTGAACATAGGCACGGAGTAGTCTCTCAGGTTTGAGATCACCACCCCATGCTAAAAGTCCCTCATCAGTGGCATCTAGAGGATCAGGGAAGGTATAATCATTGGGATGCAACTGAGGGATAAGTCTCTTAGTTGCCACCGCTGTATTCAAACACCAATTTTTTAGCTTTATAATCTATTTTACATACGCCACCATTTTTGAGCTTACCAAAAAGTACCTCTTCAGAGAGTGGTGTTTTGATTTTTTCTTGAATAACACGACGCATCACACGCGCTCCCATCTCTTTGCTATACCCTTCGCTTGCAAGCTGTTTTTTAGCAGCTAAGGTTGCAACAATCTCTACTTTTTTATCTTTAAGTTGCTCGGTGAGCTCCCCTAAAAGTTTTTCCACCACATTGATCATCACAGGCTCAGACAATGGAGCAAAGTGAATGATCTCATCCAAACGATTTCTAAATTCAGGAGAAAAGAAATCTTTGATTGCATGATCTGTTCTTGAATTTTCACTCTTGGTAAAGCCCATTGTTGGGGCCTCTTTTGTTCCAAGATTAGACGTCATAATGATAATGACATTGCGAAAATCAATCTTCGTGCCATTGTTATCGGTCAACGTAGCGCTATCAAAGATCTGAAGCAAGATGTTAAGCATATCAGGATGCGCTTTTTCAATCTCATCAAGTAACAACACAGTATACGGATGCTTTTTAATCGCTTCACTGAGTTGTCCACCCTCATCGTACCCCACATAGCCAGGAGGAGCACCAATAAGACGACTGACCGTATGTTTCTCCATATATTCACTCATATCGTAGCGTTCAAAATGAACACCTAGCTCAAATGCGAGCTGTTTCGCGACTTCTGTTTTACCCACACCCGTAGGTCCTGTAAATAAGAAAGATCCAATGGGAGCTGTCGGATTTCCAAGCCCTGCACGACTTCGTTTGATTGCTTTAACCAATGCCTCAATTGCCGCATCTTGACCAAAAATTTTGGATTTGAGATGCGCTTCTAAGTGATGCATCACCTCACCCTCATCTTTGTTCACACTACGTGTTGGGATATTGGCAATTTTGGCAAGAACGGCTTCAAGATCGCTCATCTCGACCACTTTTTTACGTTTTTTTGCAAGGTGAAACGAAGCACCTACTTCATCAATCAAATCAATCGCAGAATCGGGTAAAAATTTATCACTAATGTATTTTTTGGCAAGTTCGACAGAAGCTCTGATGACTTCATTAGGGTACTTCACACCATGATGTTTTTCATAACTCCCTTTAAGTCCTTTAAGAATCAAAAAGGAGTCTTCAAGGCTTGGCTCTAAAACATCAATCTTGGCAAAACGACGACTGAGGGCTTTGTCTTTATCAAAGAAATTACGAAACTCCCCATACGTGGTAGCACCAATGCAACGAATTTTCCCAGAAGCGAGTGCAGGTTTAAGTAGATTGGAAAGGTCCATCGAACCACCGCTCGTTGCCCCCGCTCCTACGATCGTATGAATCTCATCAATAAATAAAATAGCACCCTTTTTCGCTTCGAGTTCATTTAAAATTTCTTTGAGCCGTTTTTCAAAATCTCCTCGGTACTTTGTGCCAGAAAGAAGTGCTCCCATATCCAGTGCGTACACAGGAGAACCTTTCAAAATTTCAGGCACGCCTCCCTCACTAATCTTTTCAGCTAAACCTTCAACAATAGCGGTTTTTCCAACACCTGGTTCACCCACTAAAAGAGGATTGTTTTTCTTTCTGCGACACAAAACTTGCATCACGCGTTTAACTTCATCCGCTCTTCCAATCAAAGGATCAATCTGTTTTTGTTTGGCAAGAGCAATAAGATCGATTGTATATTTAGCAAGGGCACTCTCTTTTTGATCATCATTGTTTGCGTCTTTGTTTTGTGGTGCGCTCAGTGCGGTTACTTCTTCAACGATCAAAAGTTTATCAACGCCCTGTTGCAAAAGTAAAGAGACACAAAAGGCATTGCTTTCATCCATCATCGCGATTAAAAGATCATACACGCTTGCTTCTGACTTGCCCGCACTCTTTACATGTAACATCATCGACTCAATGACGCGAGTCAATGCCACTGTTTCCAAAGGCTCATACGTCTCTTCGGTAGGCACTATCTGAGGATTAGCCACAAAATACTTTTCCATAGAACGTTGCAAAAAAGTAATGCTGAGTCCACAATTGATAAGAAGTTCAACCACATTCTCATTACTCAACAGAGCAAAAAAGAGATGATCAACGGTGATGTACTCATAACGATGCTTTCTTACAAAAGCTATGGCATCATTGAAAACAAAATTGAGTTCTTGGTTAACCATAATCTACTCCTTTTCTACCTGATAATTTGCATTCGCAGAATAAAATGAATTATTCTGCTTCCATAATAGCACGAAGGGGAAAATGTTCCTCTTTGGCCATTTTTCGGACATACTCTACTTTCGTCTCCGCAATCTCATACGTATAAACACCACAAAGACCTTTGCCTTTTTCATGCACACTTAGCATAATCTCGGTTGCCTTTTCAAAACTATGATGAAAAATTTGCATCAAAACCTTGATGACAAATTCCATACTACTGTAATCGTCATTGAGCAATAGAACTTTATACAGCTGTGGCTCTTTGAGTTCTATCGTATCAAGTGTTTCGTTTTGAAAATCCCCTTCTAAATGGTGCATTTAAAGCCTCTATTGTGCAGTGAGTTTATCGATATCTTTTTGAATAATATCCAAATCTACTTTTCCGAGATAAAATTTATTATCTGGATTTTTACCATAAATATCCGTAACATTTTGATACTTTCCATCTTTTAATACGACTTTAAACGGTACTTGCAAGGTTTCTTTATACTTAATATCTTGCAAAATCGTCTCAACCAATTTTTTATTTTTGGGTGAATTGGTAATAAAATAATAGGCATTGTATTTAGCTGCAAAATTTTCCACAACATACTCATCACTGACATCTTCAAAAAAGTTAAGGCCTATCAGCATAACACCATCACCATTTTGAAGTTGAAAATCCATCAAAGAAGGTGCTTCTTCCTGACATGGGGCACAAAATGTACCAAAAATATCAATCAATACAACTTTGTTTTCGTCATCTTCAAGCACGAAACCACCATTCTTGCGAAGCAGTGTCAATTTTGCACCAGAAACGCTTTTAAGCTCAACTTTGTCACCATCTTTGTAGGTCTCTTTAACCGTAGGTGCACTTGATGATTCAGATCCACACCCTATAAACAAAAGTAGTGTTGCGATTATGATTGAACTGATTAACTTTTTCATACGTTTCCCCATATAACTTTTGGTTTATTCTACTTTATTTAGATAAATAATATGTAAACTACTCTTTGTAAGCATAATTCTTGATCGCCGTTTTAGCTTCTCTTTGTGCATCTTTCTCTTTCAAGCTCTCACGTTTATCATGCTCATTCTTTCCACGCGCTAAGGCTATCTCAACTTTTGCAAGATTTTTGCTATTAAAATAAATGGCCAATGGCACAATAGTCAAGCCATCTTTAGCCACTTTCATATCCCATTTGCGTAATTGCTTCATATGCAGAAGCAATTTGCGAGGAGCTCTCTCGTTGGGAGCATAATTCAAATTAGCCGTTGATAAATGTGAAATATGCGCATTGAGTAAAAAAGCTTCCCCTTTGATAATTTTCACAAACGAATCTTTCAAATTCACTCTGCCTTGACGAATGGCCTTTACTTCACTGCCTTGAAGCACAATACCCGCTTCAAGCTTCTCTAAAATTTCATAATCATGGAACGCTTTTTTATTGCGCGCGACAGCTTCACCCATTAAACTTCCTCTTTCAGTCTAAAAAAACTACTTCCACTACCACTAAAAAACCATCCATTTTTAGCATAGTTGCTAAGCTCTGGGTATGCTTTAAGAGATGCAGGGAAAAGATCGTTTAGTTTTTCCTTAGAAAAATGACTCAACAATTCGGGACTTTTGAGTGCAACCATTTTCGAAGCTAACGCTTGGTCCATAGTTTGCAAGAAATATTCCCTATACGTTTTATACACCAACGCTGTATTGCAAGCAAGAGATGGTGTAAAAACTTCAATATCAAGTGCATTTTCATCAAACTTTTCAACAATTTCACCAATACCACTGACATTGGCACTTTCATAACCTGACGCGAAAAAAGCAACATCGGCGCCCACTTCACTTCCAATATGCATCATGGCCTCTCTATCAAGCCCCAAATTAGCAGTTTCATTTAACATGTTTAAAAAGGTGGCGCTATCGCTACTACCACCGCCCAGCCCTGATCCTGTTGGAATATTTTTCTTTACATGTAAAGCAAAATCTTTCATGACCTGTTCCACTTTTTGATCATATCCATGCTCTTTGAGCACCATAAAAGTACGATACAAAGTATTGTGCTCTAACGGGCAGTTAAAATCACCTACGAGCTCAAAAGACTGTCTGCTTTTTTTGGGTACAAAGCTTAATGTATCGAATAAAGAAGGTACGATCATAAAGCGTGAAAGTAGCTCATGGTAATTGCCACGAACCCCAACAATTTTGAGGAAAATATTAACCTTTGCGTGCGCTTGATACTGCATTATTTAAGCTTAAAACTCAAACTAGAGAGTGCATCATGGCTCGTATTTTTACTCGCTTCAATGTTCGCTTCTTTGATCGCTTTTTCTAACTCTTCACGCAAAATAAGCATATCTTTGGGTGCATCAAAACCTAGTTTGACGACGCCTTTAGAGATTTCGATGACCTTAATGGTAATATTTTCATTTAAAACAACACCCTCTCCGATTTTTCGTGTGAGTATTAACATGTTACGCCTTTAGCGATAGTGAATTTAAGAGATATTCTACCCCATTTGCGCTGATTTCAACAACGCTAAGGACTTCATCAATCACAATTTGGTAAATACCCTCTTCTTGCTTCTCAAAGTCTTCGACACGTAACTTTCGCCCTAATAAAATATCGTGAGGATCACCAAGGTAAGCATTGGAGGCTAGCTCAAGATAATCTAATGGATTGAGCTCTTTTTCATTTTCATAAGTAAAATCACCTTCATTGAGCCGTTCCAATGCACTCAAAGAGCCAGCAAATCCAAGTTTTTGAGCAATTAATGCTCCAAGACTACGAACATATCCACCCTCTGAGATAGTAACTTCAAAGGTCAAGAAAGGATGGGCATAATGGATTAAATGACAGTCATAAATGGTGCTAGTAATGGCTTTAAGCTCAAAGTCTTTATCCGCACGCGCCAAATCATACGCTCTTGCCCCTTCAACTTTCTTAGCTGAATATTTTGGAGGTAAATAGGTTATTTTTCCTATCATGCCCTTAAGAATAAAGTTAACAGAATCAGGATGAAACGGCATCATCTGTTCCACTTTCTCAATCTTTTCACTATCGAGTGTTGGACTTGACGCCCCTATCCAAAGTGTTGCTCGGTACGTTTTTGGTGCTTTTTTCAAAAAGCGGAACAATTTTGTAAACTGTCCAAAAGCAATAATCAGAACTCCTTGAGCAAAAGGATCGAGGGTGCCTGAAAATCCTGCTTTTTTAACATTGTAACGCCGTTTAATGCGACTTAAAAAATGGTTTGAGACCATACCAGAAGGCTTATAGGCAACAAAAAGGCGGTTATCCACTAAATCTTCTCCACAAAGGAAGCCAAAATATCGCGTCTTGTACCACTAAAATTAATTTGCAATTTAAACTCACGCCCCACTTTGCTAATCTCTGTAACACGACCAATACCAAAGATTTTATGTTTCACCAAATCACCTTTTTTAAAGGAAGTCGTCTTCTCAAAAATTAAACTTCCTTCACACACCCCTGCTTCTTTCAAGAAACGGCTTTTGGTAAGCTCAGTTCTGCGCCCTTTGTAAAAACGGCTGGCAGAGAAACTCAGGGTCAACTCTTGTTTAGCACGCGTAATCGCTACATATCCAAGACGTCGCTCTTCTTCGATGTCGCTGCCATCTCCAATCAGCGGGAAAAAGCCCTCTTCTAACCCAATCACAAAAAGATATTCAAATTCCAAGCCTTTACTCGCATGAATGCTCATAATAGAGATATTTTCACTATCAATTTGGTCTTGATCACTTTGCAATGCAAGTTCATTTAAAAAATCGTCCACATTCATTTGAGGATTTTGCTTGACATAGTCACGAAAAAGCCCGTAAAATTCATCAATGTTAGAGATACGTTCCAACGAGTCAGGTTGGTTGTTGTAATACTCTTTTATGGCGAAAGACTCTTCAATCGCATCAATCATATCGTAGGTGGAATTTTCCTGAATACTTCGAATGTACGCGATATTTTGAACAAACTCTTTCAGTGCCAAGGAAGCCTTCTTTGTCGCCTCTTTTTCAATGGCAGATTCATTACATGTAATGTATTCATAAATGGATTGACGGTTATCGTAAGCAGATTTAATCATGCGTTCGATGGTTACTTTTCCAAGCCCACGCTTCGGACGATTGATAATGCGTTTAATCGAAAAATCATCATGAGGGTTGGCAATCACACGCAAGTAACTGATGACATCTTTGACCTCAGCTCTTTCGTAAAACTTGACACCTCCTACCATATTGTAAGGAATCTGCTCTTTATTAAGGCCCTCTTCCAAGGAACGACTGAGCGCATTGATGCGGTATAACACGGCAATTTCATTGGGGCTCACACCGCTTAAGATGAGCTTTTTAATGCGTTTTGCAATGGAATGTGCTTCTTGGTTTTCATCGTGCGAGTCCATCACCTCAATCGCTTTACCATCACCTTTAGTACTTTCAAGCACTTTGCCAATACGTCCACGGTTGTGTTCAATCAGATCATTGGCTGCTTTTAGAATTTGTGTGGTAGAACGATAATTCTTTTCTAACTTCACGATTTTAACATTGTCAAACGATTCGTGAAATTCTAAAATATTCTTAATGTTGGCGCCACGCCAACCATAAATACTCTGATCATCATCACCCACCACACAGAGATTATTATGAGTAAAACAGAGTTTACGAAGTAACTTGTATTGAAGTTCATTGGTATCTTGATACTCATCGACCATGATATACTGATAGCGATGACTTACCTCTTCGCATAAAGCATCATCACTCTCTAAAATTTTATAAGGAAGCACTAAAAGATCATCGAAGTCAACCAAGTTATTGGACTCCAAATAGTCTTCATACTGCTCATAAATTTTAGCAATGACTTGATAGCTTTTTTGCTCTGCTTTCTCCCATGCCACTTTCGGATCAATTAAAGAGGTTTTATAGCGTGAAATCTCACTAGCAATCATTCCTGTTGGAAGTTCGGTACTGGTACTAAAGCTCTTTAAAATGCGCTTTTTATCATCGGTGTCAATGACTACAAAGCTATTTTTACGCCCTATTTTTTCAATGTGAAACTTTAAAAAAAGCAGACCAAATTTATGAAACGTACATAAAAGCGGTGGATACGTATGCTCTTCAATCATCGCCATAGCACGCTCTCGCATCTCACTAGCAGCTTTGTTCGTAAAGGTGAGCGTCAACGTGTTGGCAGGAGGAATTCCCAAAGAGAGTAAATAAGCCAAGCGTGACGTAATCGTTTTGGTTTTTCCACTCCCCGCACCTGCTAAGATGAGGACAGGACCATCTACACATTTTACCGCATCTTGTTGTGACTCGTTTAACATCGTTAAATCTTGCATGCGTTCATCTACTTTTTTATGATATAAATTGTATTTATTATAGCAAAAAAAGTTTAAGCAAAACTCTACAGATTTTTTTCATCATTGAAACGCTACGATAAACAAAAGTTTTGATCAAAAAAGTGTAGCAATATCCATTGTTTTTGTTATTATTTTTTGTTATAATCTTTCAAGTGTTATCAAAAATATTTATAAAATAAAAGGATTATTTCATGCTGAAAGATTTCTCAAAAGTGGAAACCTTTTTGACCGTTGTACGAGAAAAAAGCTTCTCTAAAGCCTCTAAAAAACTTGGCATCAGCCAACCTGCTGTCACACAACAGATAAAACTTCTTGAAGAATACTTGGATATTCAAATCGTCGATCGTAAAAAAAATGGTATCAAACTCACCACTGCGGGTGAAGAACTGTACAAGGTCGCCATAAAGCTTGAAAAACATCTTTTAGCCGCGGAGAGAGAGATGCTCCGCCTTGTTAATAAAGAGGTTATTTTTGTGCTGGGGGCATCACCCATGATTGGTAACTATATTCTGCCAAATTTTCTGAATGACATACAAGAAGCCATTAAAAATAATGTAATGCTCAAAGTGGAAGATGCCGCAGAAATTACGGAAAAACTTCTTGATAAAAAGGTGGATTTAGCACTCATTGAAGCACCTATTTTTCAAGAAGGGATTATTTACCGCGAATGGTTAGAAGATGAATTGGTCATTACGTCGCGTTCTCCTCTTCCTAAAATGGTTAAAAAAGAAGATTTACTCTCTTATAATTGGATTTGCCGCGAAGAGGAATCCAATACTCGAAAGATTATTCATGAGACCTTTGAGAAGATGGATGTGGATTGTAAAAGTTTTAAAGTTAAAAGTATTGTCACGAGTTCAACCGCAGTTAAACATACACTGATGAAAGCAAATATTGAAGATACGCCAACAGTTTCAATTATTTCAAAACATATTATTGCTGACGAGTTAGAAAATGGGGTACTGTATACCACAAAGATGAAAGGCTTAAAGTTGACCCGTATGCTCTATCTTTGCTATATCAAAGATCGTAAACATGATGCACTGATTGACAATGTTATCAACTACATTATGAGCAAACAAGAGATTAAAGCTTAGTGCTACTTTTTAATGAGCTTTTGATTATTAGGATTGGACATAAGCGCTTCCATTGAGCGTTTTAGTCCAGTCTCTTTAGGCTCTTTTACTTGAGATTTTGGAGGTGTACTTAGGTTAATAAACACAGGAATCTCTTCAATAATAATCTGCAAAATTGCTTCAATCGGTAAACTGACCAAAGAACCAAAATTATCACTACCAAAACCTGCTTCAAAGCTGATTCTTCCATTATAAACTTGGGTACTTTCAAACGTGTATCCCGCTAAAAAAAACATCGTAATCGGTTTGAAGTTTTGCCTGATTTCAGAGGGTAACTCAGGATCAAATGTGACATCTGAGATGTTCGTTAAAATCGAAAAATTCACCCCACGTTTAAGAAGCAACTCCAACACCTCTTTGGTGTGTTTTTTCATTAATCCATAAAACTCTTCACTCCCAAGTAACGCTTCAAGCATCGCACATTCCTTTAAATTCTGCTAAGAGGGATTCTATTTCGCTAATACCTAATTGCCAAAAATGCTCATCTTCAATGTCAAACCCAAATTTTTTAATCAGTTCTTTTGGACTTTGACTTCCACCCGCACTCAAAAAGCTTGTGTAATTTTGAACAAAGGCTGCTTTATCACTTTTTTTATAGAGTCCATAAAGTGCTAAAACTAGTAATTGTCCATAACTGTAAGCATAGCAGTAAAAGGGTGAATGGATAAAATGAGGAATATAGCTCCACCAAAGCGCATAATCTTTTGTGAGCGTAATACTCTTGCCAAACATTTTTTGACTCTCTTGCATCCAGTATTGATTAAAGGTTTCAAGATCCAACTCGCCTTCGTGCGCATGTACTTTACGCTCAAACGTTGTGAAATTAATTTGTCGGTAAAGTGTAGAAAAAATATCTTCAATTTTACTAGCATACAAAGAACGTTTTTCACGCATACTCAAATTATCTTTAATAGCATCAAATGCAAGCATTTCAGCAAACACAGACGCTGTCTCAGACGTCGTCAAAGGTGTGTCACTTCCAAGATACCCCACATCACGTGAAAGATATTGATGAATCGCATGACCTAGTTCATGGGCTAAAGTAAAAAGATCACGCCTCGTATCGGTATGGTTTAAAAGCACATAGGGATGCGTACTGGGTGTTGCTGGATGAGAAAATGCTCCACCTCTTTTTTTGTCTTTAGGAAATACATCAATCCATCCTTTTTCAAAGGCCATAGAGGCAATTTCATAAAATTTAGGATTAAACTTTTTGAAGGCGTCTAACACTATTTTCTTCGATGTTTGAAAATCAAATTTTTCGGTGGATTCTTCTAAGGGAGCATAACGATCGTATTCATAAAGCTCAGCAAGTCCCAAAAGTTTTGCTTTTTGTACGTAATAATCTTGTACTAAATAAAAACTACTTTCAGCACTTTTAACTAAAGCATCGACACTTTTTTGTGTAATTTTATTATCCATATGGCGTGATTGTTCAGCGTTTTTATAGCCACGAAGTTCACATTCACTCGCAAGATCCGTTTTAATCATATTGAAGATGTATGCCAAAAGAGGTTGATGGGGTTTCAGCCCTTTTGTAAAAGCACTTGCTACTTTTTGTCGTACCTCACGGTTTGAGTCTTGAAGCTTACTGAGGATCTCCTCTTCGGAGAGCTTTTCACCCTCATAAGAAAACTTCAAGCGGCTAAAATGCTCATCAAAAAGCCTGCTAAATGCTGAAGATGACGTCATCTCTTTTTTAAGAAGAATGCGCTCTTCTTTTTGGCTGAGCTGATAAGGCTTCTCTTCCATAAGGGATTCTAAATAATATTTATAGGTGGGAGTCGCTGCGATTAACTCTTCTTGTTTTGGTTTGGAAAGCTTGTTAAATTCAAGTTCAAAAAAGAGAAGGTCTTCAGCGATGGTACTATGAGCTTGCTGGTATTTGGCATAAAATCCACCATTGTCACTATTGGTTGCAAATTTTAAAAAAGCATAGGTCATAATACAACCCAATGTCTCGTTGATCGATTCATACTCTCTGATCGATTCTAAAAACTCATTAACATGTAACTCTTTAAGTTTACCTTTGCAAACAGATGCAAAACTTTTTGCACGTGATGCGGCATCTCTTAAATCCGCTTCTAATACGGTTTCATTTTCATAGAGTGCTGAAAGATCCCAATTCAAATTTATTCCTTTATCCATAATACGTTATCAATGATTTTAAATCCTATAAGTGCATTCATTATAGCAAATTTCTGAGCTTTTTGAAGGCTTTTCATGTCCAAAACTTCAGCTTTGAGTGCACCGCTTTTGAGCAATCGCTCCCGTGTCGTTCCCTTTAAAAGTGGATAAAGTGGCGTTTTCCACTCGCCATCTATTAAAAGCGCAATATTTGCGATACTCGTGTCTTGAAGCTCTCCTTTACATGTAAAGACAATATCATCACTATTTCCTTGTAAATGAGCATTTAAAGCCTCTCGATTACAATATTTATACGCATAGTTTATCTCAGTTTCTACGAGTGCAAATGTTTGAATTGTGTGTGGGGCGTAGGGAATATACTCAATTTTTTGAAGCGCTTCGGCATATTCAACGCGTACTCGATAGGTACCCTCTTTAGGAGGAGTCAAATGTTCTGAGAGAACGAGTTTATACGTTGAACCGTAAAGCGCTTGACGCGTTTGATCAAACCGTGCCTGATGAAAGGCAAGATGAAAAATTTCGCCATCTACCGCTTTAAGCGTCTCAAAACAGGGGGACATAGACTTTATCACACAACTCATCGTACTCCTTTTCCGCCTCACTTAAAAGCGTAATACCTCCACCGCTTTTAAACACATAGCCCTCTTTTGTCTTTTCCAAAAAGCGAATCATCACAGCGCTGTCTAAATTTTTTCCATCATACACACCAAAAATACCTGTAAAAAAGCCCCTATCGTAATCTTCAAGACGTTCGATAATTTCGACACTACTCCGTTTAGGTGTTCCACTGATAGAACCAGCAGGCAGCAATGTTGAAAGGATAGTTCCGACATTGTCATGCCAATTTTCATCTAATATCCCTGTAATTTTGGAACTGACATGCAAAAGCTCTTTGCCGCCTGCTTGAATCTTTTCCACATAGCGAAACTTCTCCACACGCACTTCACGCGAAACCATAGAGAGGTCATTGCGCAAAAGATCAACCACCATCACATGCTCCGCTTTTTCTTTCTCATCGTTTAAGATCCTCTCTTTCGCGTTAGGGATGCTCGCATCAATCGTACCTTTCATCGGATAAGTGCTGATGCGATTGTTCCTTATTGCTACAAAGCGCTCCGGTGAAAAACAGACAAATGCTTCGTGATAACAGAGTTTAAACGGAGCATTGGCAGTATAAAAAAGATTTTCGAGTGAACAAGAGAGCTCAATTTGTGTAGGAGATGTCAGGTTAAGTAAATAGGTATTGCCTGCTTTTATCTCTTCAATAACCGCTTGAATCTGAGCACGATACTGCTCTTTTGAAGGAGGTGTTTTAGACCAAGAAAAATCTTTACATGTAAAAGTATTAGAGGCATTACTTTGGGTTTCTAATTGATATAAAATACCGTTTGGAACGGCATCGAGAGCAAATGCCTCAAACTGTTTTGCCGCATAATCAATCACAAAGAAAAAAGGTTTTTTGCTTTGCCAAAGGCATTGAGTTTAGAGGCAAACTCAATGTTCAATCAGCTTCTCCAAAACCGCCATTCTCACCGCTACCCCATTTTTAACTTGCTCTAAAATTTTGGAGCGTGGATCTTTCATCATAAAATCATCGACATCAACATTACGGTGTACAGGGCCTGGATGAAGAATGATAATGTCACGATCTCCCATAAGCTTTGAAGTGATGCAAAAATCAGCCCCATAATCTTTCAGTGAAGCATAAATTTGATTTGCATGGCGCTCGGTTTGGGCACGCAAACTCATAATGACATCAACTTCATCAATCACTTCTTCAATCGTGTGGTACACACGAAGGTCGGTTTGAGGTAAAAAATGCGGTGGCCCCACTAAAATTACCTCAACGCCTACGCGCGCTAGCAATTCAATATTACTATTGGCAACTCTGGAATTTTTTATGTCTCCTACAATCGCCACTTTTTTGCCTCTGACATCACCAAAATGGCGTCTCATCGTAAAAAGATCAAGTAAAGCTTGCGTTGGGTGCGCGTGAGCACCATCACCACCATTGACAATCGGACAGTTGACATAATTGGCTAAGATATGCGGTACCCCTGAGCTTTTATGACGTACGACAATAGCATCAGGTCCCATGGCATCAAGATTTGCCGCAGTATCAAAAAGTGTTTCGCCTTTACTCGAAGAACTGCGTGAGACATCAAGGCTCACAACCATAGCGCCAAGGCGTTTGGCTGCAATTTCAAAACTGCTTCGTGTCCGAGTAGAGTTTTCAAAAAAGATGGTAATGACCGTTTTGTTTTTCAAAATTTCTCGTGGTTTTTCATCCAAAAACTCTGTTGCTCGCTCAAGCAACTTCTCAATCTCTTCCAACGAAAAATCCCGTGTATTAATCAAATGGTTCACGCACCGCTCCTTGATGATTTTGTGAAAATAATAACAAAGTTTGACTGTAAGTTTCGTTAACACTTTATTCAATTCGCTGTGGTACAATTCCGCGAAAAAGGAGGTAACATGAAAAAAATTATTTTATGCCCCACTTTTGTTTGCGAGTTCTCTCCTTTATGCGGAGACCATGCATATGGCAGAAGAGGTACGCGTGATCACCAGTAAACCCGAGTACCGAATGGTCACATCGCGAGTACCGTACCAAGAGTGTTGGGATGAACAAGTTGCCGTGCAGTATGCGCCTCCACCGCCAAGTGAGGGAAGTGGCGTGGCTGGAGCACTCATCGGAGGTGTTGCCGGTGGTGTTTTAGGGCACCAAATCGGCAGTGGCAGAGGCAATACCGCCGCAACCGTGGGTGGAGCCATCGTAGGAACCCTTGTGGGGAAAAACATTGCCGAGCAAAGTGCGAGCAGTACACCGCCACCTCCAGGCTATCGCATGGAGCGACGTTGTACCACACGCTATGAAGAAAAAAGTTCCGAGCAGTTTATGGGGTACCGCAATACCGCCAATTACAAAGGTCAAACGATCGTAAAATATTCGGACAAACCTTTAGAGTTTATCCACCTCGACCTCATGGTAACCTATTAAACTCTCGATAATATCATCCATATTTTCTTGTAGTGAAAGCACTCTGCCAAAGAGTTTTTTAAAAAATGGCAGAGTGATTTCATCGAAACGGGCACGATCACCTTTAAAATTGATGCACCATTCATAATCATCCACACCTAGACCATCTAAAAGATGAAGATTGAGCAAAATGTCGTTGATACATCCTAGTTGGTCATGTCCAACCAATAATGTTTTGGCATGAAAGAGACGAATAAAATCGTACATGTAAAGATCTTCTTCAATCGGCACCAAAAGTCCACCTGCTCCTTCAATGAGCACAATATCACATAACGCTTCGATCTTTGCATAAGCACTTTCTAATAGCTCTAAACTAATTTTCTTACGTCCTTTTGCAACATAAGGAGCCGCAGGAAGTTCAAATTGATATGGTGTAATGTCTCTCATCTTTAAGACTTCAAGTGCAGGATTTAAACGTTTTGCATTTTCAAACAACACTGTAGCATCCAAAGGATGCGTGATAACCCCTGTCTCAATAGGTTTCATAACACCAACTTTGAGACCTTTTGCGCTGAGTGCTTCAAGAAGTTTAAGCGTGGTATAGGTTTTCCCAATATCTGTATTGGTAGCAGTGATAAAAATTGGAGGGTATTTCATGGAAACTCTTTTTTGCGTATTATAACAAAAAAGTCTTAGAGGAAATGGACGCCAAAGAGCGCCCATAAGATTTTAACCGATGATATAGCGTGTTAAAAATGCAAGCGATGATGCTACAATATGTGGTGCCCCGTACAAAAATGTGGCAAATACTTGTATTAAAATACTTTTTTTCAGTTTCATTCCAAAAATAATTATTGTCCCAATAAACGTTGTTGCAAAAATATAAGAGAGCGCATGAGTTAACCCATAACTTGGATTATACGTAATGCTTGCTAAGGCCAATGAGATCGCATAAGAAGCTATAAAAAAACCAATCACATTAAAAAGTGTTTCATAGCGCTGAAACTTCTCATAAAAATCCTCTACACTTGGAGCGGGTAAGCCTTTAGACTCTTTGAGTTTCTTAGCAGCAATGGCCCGTTTCTCAAAAAAGAAAAAGACAAACAGCGTTGAAGCAACCCCAATCGGAACAATTAAGAACAGTGCATCCATAACAACCTCCTTGTGTCATTTTTGTGATCTTTGAAGATTGTAACTTTGGTTTGTTTGTTGGTTGCTTAAAAGAATTCATTAATGATAATTTCATCTATTTAAATCGTACGGGAATACAAAAATCTAGATCAAATGTCTCATTAGCGTTGATAAAATGATTTTCCCGATACACTGCAAAAGAAGGAAGTGATGCCTTTTCATAATCGCTTTTAGGGAGCCATTCATGGTAAATGACATCCATAAATTTTTTAAGATCACCATACACACCTTGGAGTGAAAAAACGGCACAAAAGGTTTGAGGAATCCGCATGACTCCAACTTCTGCACTTCGATAATATTTTTTACCCAAAGGAAGTTCTAAACATGCCACATAATGGCATAACGAGGACTCTACAAAGCGCGGATTGCTATGATGCAACCCTATCATTGTTTGTTCAGAAAAGTCGATACCTTGACGTAATGCCCACTCTTGAAGCTTCAACCACGCCATCTTAATGCTACGATCGTACCCTTTGTGCCTAACATACGCAACATCAAAACTAGGCATCGTACCAATCTTTACATGTAAAGGTTTATCCACAAACGTATAGTCTCTGTTTTCATTGGCAATATCGACCTCTCGCCACTTAGTGGGTGTAACGCCAAAATTCTCTTTAAACGCTTGTGAGAAGGAAGCATTCGAGACAAAACCCACTTCATGCATAATGTGCGTTATCGTGGCATCAGGATTAAAAAGTAAAAGATTGGCAGCGTGTTCTAGCTTAACACGCTTAATGTACGCGTGCAGACTTTCCCCTGTCACTTCTTTAAAAATACGATTGAAATGAAACGGTGACATCGCGACCAAAGAGGAAAGTTCTTCGACGCCAAAATTCTTGGCAATATCGCCGTGAATATAAAAAAGCACTTCATTGACGCGCTCAATATGATCATTTTTAGTCATCTGTTTCTGTTTCATGAAACAATTATAGCACAAATGGACAAAACTAATCCCTCGTTTCATATGGTTTCTCGATAGAAGAAGCGCTATAATTTCGATACATTTTTAATAAAGGCAAGATAATGCAAACCAAATTTGCAAAACGTGTTACCACCGCATCACGTTCATTTACGCGGACGATTTTAGACTTAACGGCACAAAGTTCCATTATCTCTTTTGCTGGCGGTCTTCCTGATGCCGCTCTTTTCCCAAGAGATAGCATTGAAAAACATGCCAAAAAACTTTTTGAGACAGAAGATAATCGTCTGTTTCAATACAGCAATGCTTCTGGTGTTGAAGCACTCAAAGTTGAGATCGCTAAAAAATATGTGGGCACTACATCAGCGGAAATCATGCTAACTAATGGTTCACAACAAGGACTTGATTTAGTCTGTAAAACCTTTTTAGATGAGAAAGATTGCATCATTGTTGAAGATCCAAGCTACCTTGCAGCCCTTGGACTTTTTCATATGTACAATGCAACAATCAAAGCAGCTCCACTTAATGCAAACGGTGTTGATACAGTTGCTCTTGAAGCACTGTTTCGCGATTATTCACCCAAATTTTTCTATACGATACCAATTTTTCAAAATCCAACAGGTTATTCGTATACCCTTGAAACCCGCAAAGAAGTAGTACGAATTGCTAAAAAATATAACGTTATCTTGCTAGAAGACAGCCCTTATGAAGCCCTTCGATACGATGGCACCCAAACTACGGCATTTGCTGATTTGCTTCCAGAGCTCACCATAGCATTAGGAACATTTTCAAAAACTTTAGCACCTGATTTTCGTATTGGTTGGATGAGAGCACCCAAAGAAATTATCAGTGCATTAACCCTCAGTAAAGAGAGTACAGATTTACAAAATTCTAAATTTTTCCAACACATTTGTGCAAAAATGATGCAAAGTGGTGAATTACAAGAGCATACTAAAACGTTGATCCAATGTTACCGTCCAAAACGGGATGCTATGGTAAAAGCACTACACACCTATTTTAAAGACAGCATTGAATTCATCGTACCTGAAGGGGGTATGTTTATTTGGGTTAATTTTAAAAAGTGTGATGATAGTATGAAACTTTTTGATGTTGCTATTAAAAAAGGAGTTGCGTTTGTCCCAGGAAGTGTTTTCTTTGCCGATAAACGTATCAGCTCTTATGGACGACTTAACTACACTAACTCCAGCCTTGCGCAGATAGAAGAAGGTGTCAAAAAACTCTATGAAGCCTATGTAGAGCTTAGTTAAATTCCCCGTTTACAGATAATATTACCAAGCTGTGCCCCAACAGCTTGGGCTACTACATTGCATTTTACTTTAAAAAGAAAGAAAATGGGTAACCCTTTGGTCTCGCCTAAACACTCGTAATTTCCCATCCCTTTTGAGATAATGCAGTCTGCTTTTTCAAAAACAACACGTGCCTTTGCATTCATAAGCTCGAGCACAAGACCAGGTGTGGGAACGCCACTGTCAATAATCACGGCTACTTCGTTCATCCCAGAAGCCAATGCATCTTTACATGTAAGATCGTTGATGATAGGACGACCTCGCACAAAATAGTACACTTCAATGTTAGGATAGAGTTTTTTAATGGTTTGAATGTAGAGTTTATCAAAAATCTCTTCCCCTGCATTATCCGCTAAGTAAACTAACGTTTGTGTCTTTGCCAGTTGAGCTTCAAGTGCTTTAAAATCATCAATAGCAAAGGAGGTATGGTAAATCTTTTCTAACTCTTCTTCAAGGTCATACAACATCACGGCAGCAAGGTCAATCACATTGCCCGCAACAGCCGTCTTGGTTGCTTCAAAAAGCGTATTGGAACTTGCATCAATTTTTGCTTTGCACAATGGAAGAAAGGCTTTTGCTTTTTCAGAGGAGGCTTTTTTAAAATCTGCATAAAGATCGTCGACGTTTAAAAGTTCTGCCATTGCTTCATATAAAGGAGCCGCATTCAGTGGAGGATTTTGATTTTTATCAAATGATAGAATCTGCTTTCGTGCCAAAGTATCAATGGACTTTGCTTGTTCATCATTTAGATTCAAGAGTTCACATACGCGTTTTGTTTGGTCATAAATACAGATTAAACAAGGTTCTTGTAAGTTCATGCAATTCTTTTAAACGGAGTTAAAGGAGAAGGAAAAGAGGGAAAGGCAGTAACACTTTTTTGTATTACTGCCAAAAAAATATTATTTTCTAAGTTCTCTAATTTTTGCAGCTTTACCACGTCTATCTCTAAGGTAGAAGAGTTTCGCACGTCTTACAACACCACGTCTAAGAACAACGATCTCATCAATACTGTCAGAATAGATAGGGAAGATTCTCTCTACACCCACACTATTTGCACCAATTTTTCTTACCATAAAAGTCTCACCCGTACCCGTACCACGTCTTGCAATACAAACACCTTCAAAATTTTGAACACGTTGTTTATCGCCTTCAATAATTTTAACAGCAACTCTTAGTGTGTCACCTGCTCTGAATTGTGGAACATTTTTCTCAGAAATCTGTCCTGCTTCAAAAGCTTCAATATATTTATTTCTCATCTATTATCCTTTTTGTTCATTCTAATGCTTCGCGCTAAAGCGAGAAAACAGATCGGGTCTGAAGTATTTTGTCTTAGATTCAGACATTTTATTTTTTAAGCTTGAGATTTTAGCGTGGTTTCCCTTTAAAAACTCTGAGGGCACTGATTTATTTTCATAAATCGGCGGTTTTGAAAAACACGGTGCCTCTAATAATGGGCTCTCAAAACTTTCCATACTTAGAGAATCCTCGTTGCCAAGAACCCCTTTAATATTACGACTGATGGCATCACTCATCACAAGACTCGGAAGTTCACCACCGGTTAAAACATAATCACCTATGCAAAAAAGCTCATCGGCAAATGTTTCGATCACTCTCTCATCAATTCCCTCATAACGCCCACTCACAAAAACCAAATGTTTTTTATGTGCCAGTCGTTTGGCATCGTTTTGCGTAAACAGTTTCCCTGAGGGAGTCGGGAAAATAATATACGCTTCATGTGATGCCTGTTTGATAGAACGTAAAAGATCAAACAAAGGTTGAGGAAACAGTACAAGTCCTGCGCCACCGCTGGCTTGATAGTCATCGACTTTACCGTGTTTATTGAGTGTATAATCTCTTGGATTAAAAAACTCAACACTTAAAAGCTCTTTTGCAATGGCACGTTTTAAAATTGAGTCTTCAAAATAAGAAGCGATCAACCCCTCAAAAAGTGTCACATACGAAAATCGCATTAGGAGTTCTCCAGAATTCCTAAACCATCTTTGCTGAGCACCTCTTTTTTGGTTTTATCGAACATGATGATATAACGATCAATGTAAGGTAAATAAAAGGTTTTAGCAAGCCCTTTTTTGACTAATGCTTCATCAGTTTTGATCACCAAATAGTCTGTTACAGCAATGCGTTCTATCTCATCGACTTGACCCAACACCGTTCCATCTTCATCTATAACGCGTGCATCAATCAAATCAAACCAAAAAAATTCACCCTCTTTAAGAGCACATTCATTGATCGAATTTTCTTGTGTTGTAAATAACAATGTATTGACAAGCTTTGCTGCTTCTTCTCTACTTTGATACCCAACAAAAGAGATTAACTCACGTAAGAGATTGAAAGAAAAGACTTCAAGTTCTTCACCTTTTTGGGTTTTAAACTTTTTACCTTTTTTAAACTGCTCAGGGAAGTCACATTGAAGGTGAAGTTTAAGCTCACCTTTTAAGCCCACGAGTCGCCCAATTTGAGCGACTTCAATGAGTGAAGATTGATTATTCATCGTTAGCTTTGACAGTCACTCTGTAAGATATGCCATCTTTTGCTTTACAACCAGAGATAAGCGTCTTGAGTGAATTGATCATTTTGCCATCTTTACCAATCAACTTACCGGTATCAATTTTATCTGCATAGATGACAACTTCGCAAAATGTTCCATCAACATCGCTTCGCTCAACGCGTACACCTGCTGGATTGTCTACCAAAAGCTTGGCAAACTCTTCGAGAAATTTGTCAATCATGATTATTTACCAGTGATTTTAGCAACCCTGTCACTCATCTTTGCGCCAACGCTTTTCCAGTAAGCAAGTCTCTCAGCATCAAATTTGATAACTTGTGGTTCTGTTAATGGATTGTAGTAACCAATCGTCTCGATTGATCCACCGTCACGTTTTTTTTCTACTGTCTGTTACGACGATTCTGTAAAATGGAGTTTTATTTCTACCCATTCGTGTTAATCTTACAACTGTTGCCATTTTTATGGTCTCCTTAAATTTTGTCTACGACTTAGATTTACATGTAAAGCTTACATGCAAATATAAACCGTTACATCTTAACGAAGATGTGCGTGTTTACTTTGTGAAAGCATATTTTGAAGATCTTGCATTCCTTTTTTACCTGAGAATTTCTTCGCCATTTTTGCTGCATTTGCAAATTGCTTTAGGAAACGATTGACTTCTACTTGAGAAAGTCCTGAACCTTCAGCAATTCTTCTTTTTCGACTGTTATTGAGTAATTCTGGGTCTTCTCGCTCTTTTTTCGTCATGGAGCCGATCATCGCTTTAATACGCTTCATTTCAACCGAATTTTCCATATCGACATCTTTAAGTTGACCCGCCATCTGAGAAAGTCCAGGTATCATCCCAATTAAGGACTTCATACTACCAAGCTTTTTCATCTGCTCCATCTGCTCTAAAAAGTCGTTGAAGTTAAATTCACCTTTTTTAATCTTTTTAGTTAAAGCCTTAGCTTGTTTCTCATCAATAATTGAACTTGTTTTTTCCGCTAAGGTTTCAAGATCGCCCTCGCCCATCAAACGGCTCACGATACGATCAGGAATAAAGTGCTCCAAATCAGCAACTTTCTCACCCACACCGATGAAGCGAAGTGGTACATTGGTTTGTTCAGCAATTCCCAGAGCAACCCCACCCTTACCATCACCATCAAACTTACTTAAAATGACACCACTGAGCGTAATTTTTTCATGAAATGTTACCGCACTTTTGACCGCATCTTGGCCCGTCATGGAGTCAGCTACGTAAAAGATCTCGTCGGGTGTCACTTCTTTTTTAATGGCTTCTAGCTGATCCATCAATTCTGCATCAATGGCTAGACGACCTGCTGTATCAATTAAAACGACATCATACAAACCCTCTTTCGCTTTTTTCATTGCATTTTTTGCAATGGCAACAGGATTAGCATTTGCCTCTTCAGAGTAAAGATCAATTTCATTAGCTGAACAGAGTTGGCGTAATTGCTCAACTGCCGCTAAACGTTGCAAGTCACAAGCAACGACCAAAACTTTTTTTTGTTTTATTTTGAGATAATTTGCTAATTTTACCGTTGTTGTTGTTTTACCGCTTCCTTGCAAACCCACCATTAATACTGTGGTTGGAGGCTTGGATGCAAAAACAAATCCTTGTCTACCAGGAACGGTTAAGATCGTCGTTAAATTTGTTTTTAAAGAGCGTAAAAAATTGACTTGGCCAATTCCTTTTGCTTTCGTTTCCAGTTCAACTTGGCGCACTAAATCACGTACAATTTTATGGTGAACATCGGCTTTGAGAAGCGCTTTTTTAAGGTTCTCTAATGCACTTTTTAAAGACTTTTCATCATCACTGAAACGTATTTTATTTATCGCTGATCGAAACGAATCGGTTAAAACCTCTAGCACAAACTATCCTTTTAATCTATTCACACATACCTGCTTTTGGCAAAGGAATGCAATTTTACACAACAAATACTTTAAACTAAATTAAACCTTAAAACAAGTTCACTAATTTAGCACTTCAGAATGCTTTATAAATCCTATTTTTAGGGCTTTATAAAGCATAAATTCTTTTTTGGTCAAACGCTAAATTTAATAAAATCTTCAGGTTCTTTCGTTTGAAAGATATAACCTAAGAGCATAATTTTAGAAGCGTGTAACATCAAACGTTTATAAGGACGTCCGCCGTATTCAGTATCACCCAAAATAGAAGCGCCAATACTTTTAAGGTGCACCCTAATTTGATGGGTTCGACCTGTCTCAATACGTACTTTAATTTTAGAGCGTTTTCCTTCAATCATCAACGGTTCAACGTGACTGATTGCATCTCTACCTTCATCGCTGATTTTGCTGTAAGCCGTATTGCCTTTTTTAATGGTCAAGATAGGAGCATTAATTTCTACTGCCTCCACAATCTTAGCTTCAACAATGGCCAAATACTCTTTTTGAACTTCCCGTTTTTTAAATGCATTGACTGCTTTTATACGGAACTCATCATCTTTGGTTAACAGTAAAACGCCACTGGTTTCACGATCTAATCGGTGCAATAACGGCAATTTTTTAATCTCTGCAACCTCTTCTGAGGTCATAAAGGCAGGTTTGTCTACCGCCATAATAAACTCATCTTCAAAAATAACTTTGATAGGTGCAATTTTTTCAACTTTAAATTTAGTGTTTTCAAGTAGCTCGCCACGTGCAACACTGACTTTTTTGCCTGCAGAATACACAACACCACGATCGATGAGATCTTTGGCTGCCCGATTCGAGATGCCTTCTTGTAATGCTAACAATTTATATGCTTTTTCCATTTTATTTTCCTAATATTTGCTCTAATAGTGGCTCTATATCGCCATGATGAACGATAGCACTTTTGGGATAAGTTTCAATACTATCAAAAACATTTTTTATATCTTCAGCTTTACATGTAAAGACGTTTGTCACCGAATCAAAAAGCACTTTTTGGTTAAAAATAAACTCTCCACTGATAAGCTTAGTCCCAAAAAATGCAGGTTCAAGGGGATTGTGCCCACCAACACCGTCCACAAAAGAACCACCCAAAAACACGACATCAGCAATTGCATACAGATTAATCAGTTCACCCATTGTATCGCATAAAATGACATCTGCTTCCAACGAATTTTGCTTCGATAAACACATGTAACTTTTACCCAAATTTTCAGCGTATGCACTTAAAAGTCTATTCACTTTCGCAAATCGCTCAGGGTGCCTCGGTACGACAATCAGCTGATCATTGGGAAGCAATGTAAGATGCGATAAAATCAACTCTTCTTCACCCTCATGCGTACTGGCAAGGACAACCACTCTTTTATTGGGTTGCTTTGGATACACATGGCTTACTTCATACCGACTAAACGCCTTAATATTGCCACACACATGCACGGCTTTAGCGCCAAGCGTTTTTAATCTTTGCTCATCCTCAAGACTTTGCGCAAAAATCAGATCTATTGAGTTAAAAATCCAACGATACAGCCAAGCAAAACGAACGTATGAAGCATAAGAATTATCCGATATACGAGCATTGAGCAGAACGGTTTTCATTCCTTTCGCTTTGGCTACAATAAAGAGAAGTGGCCAAAGTTCGGCTTCCATAACGATCAATACTTTTTGTTTTCGTATCCAAAACGGCAGGAATATTTCAAATGGCAAATAGCGTACTTGCGCTAATGGATATTTGGAAGCTTCTCGAAATCCCGTCTGAGTTATGACACTAATACGCACACTTGAAGGCTCAATTTTTTCAATAAAAGGACTTAGTGAACGAACTTCACCAAAAGAACATGCATGAAACCAAATGCCTTTCTCAGTAAAGCGAGCATTGTTTTTCAAAAAAAAACGTGCGGGAATTGAATCGTGATATTTTGGCTTAAAATGAAGGTAAATAAGTATTGGCAACGCTAAAAGATAGAGTAGCGTTGCCAATACATAATAAAAAAAAAATCAAAGCTTACGCCTTAACTTCCTCAATCTCTTTGTATAAAATACGACCACAATGTGGGCATGTGATAATATCATCTTGCTTTAATACACTGGCATACGTTTTATCATTCATTCGCATAAAACAGCCATAACATGCTTGTTTTTTAACAGGGACAACCGTACTGTTTTGAGCCCATTTTCTAATTTTCTGATAAAAAGTCAAGATTTTTTGGCTCATTTGTAAAACCAATTCCTCTTTTGCTTGATAAACATTTTTACGTTCCTCTTCGATCGTCTTAATTTGTGAATCAATCGAAGTTTTAATCTCTTCTGCTTCTTTGACAGCCTCTGCAATTTTTTCTTGTAATGCTGCAATATTGGCTTGTTTTAAATCAACAATTTTATCTAAACGATTAATTTCATCATTGGCAAAATCACACTGCTCTTTTGAAATTTCTTCTTCGAGTTGAAGTGCTTTCACTTCCTTAGCTGTTTTAACCAAAGCACTTTTTTTAGTAATATCTTTAAGTTTAGCGGAAAGTTCTGCTAAATGTGATTCATTTTTTGCTTTCTTAAGTTTAGCGTCTGCAATGTCCGCTTGAAAAGACTCTGCTTGGAGTTTTAAATCTCTCTCTTTGTCTAAAGAAAGTTTCAACATTTTCTCAACTTTGGCAATACGTGGACCAAAATCGTCGATCTCTTTGTCTAACCTGGAAAGCTCAATTAACTGTTCTAAATACTTATTCATATGTTATGTGTCCTCTATTTGTACTCAAACGGATTTTTAGAATTTGATATTATAGCCTTTAATGGCAAATTTTTCAAATAATCGCCCAAACACTCTGGGAAATAGCGCTCGGACTCAAAGTGACCTATGTCTATTAATGAGAGATTATTTTCTTTTGCTTCCATCGCTTGATGATACTTTAGATCACCACTTAAAAAGCAATCGGCCTCAATTTGAGCAATCAAATCGCCCCCAGATCCTGTGGTAATAGCACACAGTCCAATCCACTCTTTTGCTCGCACGATTCGCAGATGTTCAATACCCAAGACGTGTTTTACATGTAAAGCCAAATCATCCAAACTTTGGTTTACCTCACAGTAGGCGACAAACTCTTTGGTTTCTTTGACTTCAAAGCCTAGTTTTGAAGCAACATAAGCATTTAAATGGGAGAGATCAAAGTTGGTGTGCATGGCAATCAAACTAATCTTTTTTTGTACCATGATCTGAATCAAATTAGAAGGATATTTTGCAAAATTAAGCTGTTTTAATCCACTAAAAATGAGGGGATGATGCGTTATGATAAGTGAATTTGGCACTACTTGTTCTAACAGTAAACTATCAACATCAAGACTAAGGTAGATTTGCTCTACCTCATCATCTAAACTCCCAATCAATAAACCACTGTTGTCCCAACGTGCCTGTGTAGCAAAAGGGCTTAATGTATCTAAAAAATCGTAGATTGCCCCTAATTTCATTAACCCACCACTTCTTTATATTTGACAGCACACCCTTTGGCAAGTTCTCGAATTTTAAGGATGTAGTTTTGGCGTTGTGTCACCGAAATGGCTTTACGTGCATCAAGGACGTTAAACGTATGTGAAGCCATCAAACAGTAATCATATGCAGGCAATGGTAAGTTCTCTTCAAGACAGCGTTTACACTCCACTTGCGCATTTTCAAACTGATCAAACAGCATAGAGACATTGGCGATTTCAAAGTTGTATTTGCTAAATTCATACTCACTTTGTTTATGCACATCTCCATACGTTGTCACACCAAATTTGTTCTCATTCCACACAAGATCAAATACAGATTCTTTCTCTTGAAGGTACATTGCCAAACGCTCAACGCCATAGGTAATCTCAACAGGCACAGGACTGCATGGGATACCACCTACTTGTTGAAAATAGGTAAACTGTGTCACTTCCATACCATCCAACCACACTTCCCAACCAAGACCCCACGCACCCAGTGTCGGAGACTCCCAGTTGTCTTCGACAAAGCGAATGTCGTGTTTTTTAATGTCAAGTCCTAGCATTTCAAGGCTTTTAAGGTAAAGCTCTTGAATATTGTCAGGACTAGGCTTGATGAGCACTTGAAACTGATAGTAACTTCCTAATCGGTTTGGATTTTCTCCATACCTTCCATCCGTTGGTCTGCGACTAGGAGCCACATACGCCGTTGCCCACGGTTTACTGCTCAAGCTTCGTAAAAAGGTTGCATTATGAAAGGTTCCAGCACCCGCAGGCATATCGTAGGGTTGCACAATCGTACAGCCTTGATCTTGCCAAAAAGTTTGGAGGTTTAAAAGCATTTGACTAAAGGTTAACACTATTCTGTCCTTTTACATGTAAAGATTATTTGGTGGGTGGTGTATAACTTTCCACCGCTTTATTCCACATCATTTTATATTTTCGTTTGGTAAATTCAAGCTCGTCTCGTAAGAGCTCAAGCTGTTTGGTCAACGTCTCAATGACTTTGCGATCTTCATCACACAACTCTTGCATCGAAAAAAGCGCCTCTTTCAAAAAGCGGTTTTCACCTTTGAGTGCATCCAAAGTTTCTTCTTTAGCATCCAACACTTTTTCATGCAGACTTAAAATGGCACCAACCGTTTTTTCAACAAACTCAGAGCTCATTGAGATAGAGGAGCCTTCGTAAGTGTTATCAAGAACAATTCCTTTGGTTGCAGGGATGAGTGCTTGCGCGCTACGACTAACCTCAACAAAGCATTTGCCCTCTTCTTCTTTGGTGATGAGTTTTCCCTCATCAATGAGTGATTCAATGGCAGAAATATCCAAATTCACTAATGTGCTAAACTCTTCAATTCCCATCCAGCTGTTCATTGTTTCACCCTTTATAGAATAACTTCGATACCCATAGAATCAGTTTCGACTTTTTTTGCTTTTAAAATGCGATCTTCTTTAAGTTTCGCCGCCAACTCTTCATCGGCAAGAGCTAGAATTTCCATTGCAAGATACGCACTATTTACTGCCCCTGCTGAGCCAATAGCCACCGTTCCAACAGGCATCCCTCCTGGCATCTGAACGGTGCTTAAAAGCGCATCCATGCCTTCCATAACGCCACCTTTCATCGGAACACCAATCACCGGTTTGGTTGTAAGCGATGCTACCACGCCTGCTAAATGGGCTGCCATCCCTGCTGCGGCAATAAAGACTTTTGCCCCTTTGGCTTCCGCATTTTTAACATACTCATGGGTTCGTGCAGGACTTCGGTGTGCGGAGGAGACGATGATCTCATGCAAGACGCCAAATTTTTCCAGTGTTTTTGCACACTCTTCCATCACGGTAAAATCACTTTTGCTTCCCATTATAATAGAAACGAACTTCACGTTTTATCCTTTTATTTTTGCTCTTAAAAATGTAAACCCTGGGAGGGTTGTGGGCAAGACAATCGCATTGACATTGCCGCTGTGTATCTCATCAAACACTTTTCCACTAGGCGTTTGAAGTTTTTTAAAGCTTATTTTCCAAAAACCACCCTCTTCAAAAATAGTACCAATGTCATTCTCCATTGCTTCAATTGTAAGATGAGCTGGCATGACCAAATCATAGTTTACATGTAAAGATAAAACATCCTTACAAAGGCAGGTTGTACCATCCTCACTCACTTGGGCAACCACTTGGTGTGTGCCCTCACTGATCGAGTGCGCTAAGTTTTGCGTGTCATTTTTTTCAAACGGACGATTGACTAAATAACCATCGCTAAAGCCTCGATTTTTCGTTGTATCGAGCTCTGCTGTGTATTTAGCCGCATCAAACTGGTTCGCGTAATAATCCTCTATCGCTTGACGATACGTTTTGGTCGTAATGCCAACATAATACGCACTCTTGGTTCGCCCTTCAATCTTAAGCGAATCAATGACTCCAGAATCAAGGATCTCTTTGACATGCGCGCTTAAATTGAGGTCTTTCGCGTTCATAATGTGCGTGCCCTCTTCGCTCTCTTCAATACGAAACAGCGTTCCACTCTCTTCGTTGTGTGCGTAAAGCGTGTAAGGGAAACGACAGTCATTGGCACAGCTTCCACGGTTGGAGACGCGTCCACTTTGCACAGAGCTAATCAAACAGCGACCACTGTACGCAAAACACATCGAACCATGCACAAACACTTCGAGTTCCAAATGTGGTAAATGCTTTTTGATCTGTTCCAAATCTTTCAAACTGACCTCGCGTGCTGCGATAATACGTTTCACGCCCATATCTGAATAGACTTCAGCATCAAGGTAACTGAGCACATTGGCTTGAGTTGAAAGATGAATTGGAATCTGAGGCGCAATTTTACGTGCCAGCTTAATCACACCAGGAGCGGCAACAATGAACGCATCAGGCTTCATCGCGGCCACACGTTCAATGTGCTTTTCAAGAAGAGGAATTTGCGCATTAAACGGAAATCCATTGATGGTTGCGTGAAGATGTTTACCGTGCGCATGCGTATAATTGATCGCTTCTTCAAAACTCTCATAGGTAAACTCTTTGCCTGAGCGTATGCGCAGGGAGAAGTGACTTACCCCTGCATACACGGCATCAGCGCCATAAGCTAGCGCTATTTTTAACTTTTCAAAATTTCCAGCGGGAGAAAGCAGCTCGACGTTTGACACCTATTTCTTTCCTAAACTAGCGATCAACGCTTCAATATCTTCATTGCTCACAACATCTTCTGTTGTTGTATCACCATGAATATGTACGGCTGAACTAACACGATTTGTATCATCTTTGGAGCCTTCAAACAACGCACTCATGTATTTTGAAAGCGCACGCATGACGTTGATAACACGTTCAATTTTTTGGCGGTGAATATCTTGGTATTGCATAATATCCATCGTCATCATGATCTCATCTTCAGCCATTTGGGCATTCATTAAAAGATCTTCAACACGTTCTTTCATCCCTTTGTTATCATCCAATGCTTTTTGGAATTGATCAATTTTAGGAAATTTTGATACCAATGTTTCAAAAAGAGTGATATTAGACTCAATGAGTTTAATGACCTCTTTCGCATTATCTTCTGCACTCAGCATAAAGTTATTTACGATTTCAAGTTTGTCAAATACCTGAGTTGCTTTAATTTCAGAGTCTTTGGTCACATCATCCAGTTGATGTACCATTTTGTGATCATCTGTTGGTGGTGGTGGTGGCCAAGACATTGTAGATGATGTTCTATACTCATTCATCATTTGGGTCGTAGCTTTGTCGTGCTCTTCTTGCTCATTTAAAGCATTACTCCCCTCTGTCTCTTCTTCTTGGGCGATGCTTTCCTCTTGGGGTGCAGTTTCGTCCATTTCGTCTAAATCGCCCGCCATCAAAGCATCAAGTTCCTCTTGCGTCATAAGCTTTCTCCTCAAAGTGACAAATTATGGTCTATTATAGTGAACTTTTTATATAATTTAACTTTAAGACCCTGATTGAAGGAGCACTAACAATGTTGATTGATCTTCACAACCATACCCCTTTGTGTAACCATGCGGAAGGGAGTATAGAAGAGTTCGTGCAAGCGGCTCTACTTCAAAAGATAGATGTTTTTGGCTTTTCGGATCATGCTCCCATGGGCTTTGATGAAGACTACAGAATGAGCTTTTCACAAATGGCAAATTATGAGCGTGATGTTTTACATGTAAAAGAAAAGTACCAAGACCAGATCAAAATTCTACTTGCTTATGAAGTAGATTTCTTGCAAGGTTATATTGATGAGCGTGTTCTTCAACGTAATGTTGATTATTTTATAGGCTCCGTGCATTATCTGGGTTCATGGGGCTTTGATAATCCCGAATTTATCGGAGAGTACCGTACTCAAAATATTGATGAAGTATGGGAACGTTATTTTGCTGCCATTACCGACATGGCAAAAAGTGGTTTATTTGATATCGTTGGCCATTTAGATCTCATAAAAGTCTTTAATTATTTGCCAAAAAAAGATGTCAGGATGATTGCAAAAGAGGCCATTAAAGCCATTAAAAAAGCCAATATGGCTATAGAATTGAACGCTGCTGGCTTTCGCAAACCAGTAGGAGAGCAATACCCAAGTCATCCACTGTTAGAGTTGATCGCTGAGCATGATATTCCAATTACTTTTGGTTCAGATGCCCATACAATCGATCATATTGGCTTTTTACAAGATGAACTTAGAGTGATCGCAAAAAATTACGGGTATAAAAAATGTGCAACTTATGAGAGTCGAGATCGAATATTGGTTAATTTTTAAGCACACTTTTCGGCCTTATTTTCAGCTCAATCTGATAAAATTACTGAAATTTAAAATCTTAGGAGTTACAACATGGGTAAATTCGTTAACAGTGTTGAAGAGTTTTTCAAATACACTACTGACAATGAAGTTGAATTTGTCGATTTTCGTTTCACTGATATGAAAGGAACATGGCATCATCTTACATACACTATTGAATCCATTAGTGCAGAATCTTTTACAAATGGTATCCCTTTCGATGGTTCATCCATTGATGCTTGGCAACCAATTAATAAATCTGATATGCTCCTTAAACCTGAGGCTGAAACAGCATTTTTGGATCCATTTACGGCTGATTCTACCGTTGTTGTTTTCTGTGATGTTTTTGATATTTACAAAGGTGAACTCTACGAGAAATGCCCAAGAAGTATTGCTAAAAAAACATTGAAATACCTTGCAGAAACAGGTTTAGGTGATGTAGCTTACTTTGGTCCAGAAAATGAATTTTTCGTATTTGATGATGTCAAAATCAGAGACGACATTAACTGTTCATACTACGAAGTAGACTCTGAAGAAGGTACTTGGAATAGCGCAAAAAGTTTCACTGATGGCTATAACACAGGTCACCGCCCAGGCACAAAAGGTGGATATTTCCCTGTTCAACCCATTGACTCTATGGTAGATTTACGTGCTGAAATGGTACAAACCCTTAAACAAATTGGTCTTGAAGTCTTCGTTGTTCATCATGAAGTTGCTCAGGCACAAGGTGAAATCGGCGTTAAATTTGGCTCTCTTGTTGAAGCAGCCGATAACGTTCAAAAATACAAATACGTTGTTAAAATGGTAGCACACCTTAACGGTAAAACTGCAACCTTTATGCCAAAACCACTTTATGGTGACAATGGTAACGGTATGCACGTTCACCAATCTATTTGGAAAAATGGTAAAAACATGTTCTTTAAAGAGGGTGAATATGCCAACCTTAGCGACATGGCACGTTGGTACATCGGTGGTGTCTTGAAACATGCACGAAGTGTTGCAGCCTTTACAAACCCATCAACCAACTCTTACAAACGTTTGATCCCAGGATTTGAAGCTCCTTCAATTCTTACTTACTCTATGCAAAACCGTTCAGCATCTTGCCGTATTCCTTACGGTGCGGGTGAGAAATCAGTTCGTGTTGAGATGCGTTTCCCTGACTCTACTTCATGCCCATACCTTGCATTTGCTTCTATGCTTCTTGCAGGCATTGATGGTATCAAAACAAAAGCTGAGCCTGTTGGACCAATGGATGAAGACTTATTTGAGCTTACACTCGATGAAATTAGAGAAAAAGGTATTAACCAAATGCCTCATACACTCAGAGGTTCACTTGAAGCGTTAATCCGTGACAATGAGTACCTTAAACCGGTTATGACTCCAGAATTTTTGGATACCTACCAACACTATAAATTTGAAACTCAAGTTTGGCCAGATGAGGCTAGACCTACAGCCTTCGAATTTAAAACAATGTACTCTTGCTAGTCTTTTAAAGATTATCAGGGGAGTGGGGAGTTTTAGAACTTCTCGCTCCCCTTTTTTTATTTCTATACGCTTCCCAAGTTTAGCTTGAAAAGCTACGTTACACTGGGTACTAAAGCTTGCCTCTACGAGGCAGGATGAAACTCTATTTTATTTCGACCCTCTCAAAAAAGCTTCAAAAAGCATAGTGAAGTAGCTCTTCTAAAACTCCTCTCTTAAAACATTAACCCACTATCTTCTTTGAGTTGTTTTACATTATTGGTTTTAGGGAAAGGGGAAACATCAGTAAAGAACTCTGTCGTTCCATCAATTTTACGAGACTCAACACCTTCTGGTATTTTAAACTCTCGCGTTGTCTCTGGATGGAGTTCCACATACTTTGTCATAAAATATTTAAAGGCAGGTGCTGCAGAACGTCCACCTGTTTCACCTTTTTTGAGTGGAGAGTTATTGTCATTTCCAAACCAAGTGATTACTTCAATGTCAGGAGAAAAACCACAGAACCACACATCCACACTGCTATTGGTTGTTCCTGTTTTACCTGCAATTTCAATACCAGGAACTTGTGCATTTCTACCCGTTCCTCGTTTGACAACCTCTTTCATCATATCAATCATCAAATAACTCTGTTTTGGAGAAGTCATTGTTTGTGTTTTGGTTTCATAAATTTTTTCTACCCCTTGACGATTGACAATTTTCCTAACCAACATTGGTTCTGTTCTCACGCCATAATTTGCAAACATTGAATAAAAGCCACTGTACTCTAGTGGAGAAATTCCAAAACTTCCCAGTGCTAAAGAGAGATCCATGGAGAGGTTTTTAAACCCATCTTTTTTGAGTTCTTTATAAACACTATCCAATCCCAAAAGCGATAAAAGGTTGATGGTTGCAAGGTTACGGGAATGAACCAATGCCTCTTTAAGGGTTATTAGCCCTTCAAAATCATTTTCATAGTTTTTAGGTTTCCACTCTTCATCGGTTTCGCTATTGACATACGTACGTGAAATATCGGGAATTTCAGACAATGGAGAATATCCCCAATCCAATGCTTTTTGATACAAGAACGGTTTAAAACTTGAACCGGGTTGGCGCTTACTTTGGGTGGCACGGTTAAAACTGCTTTTTGCATAATCAAGCCCACCCACAAGGGCTAAAATATTGCCCGTACCATTTTCCATAACCACCATCGCACCATTAAGATCAGAGGCATTGGCATCTTTACCCATTCGTGAAACCATACCATTGTAACCTACTTTAAGCGACTCATGCGCTAAATGCTGAAGCTTTAAGTCAATCGTCAAATAAATTTGATAACCACCTTTTTTAATATCATCATACTCGGTACTTAAACTTTTAATCACTTCATCAACAACATACGGTGCTTTATTTCGGGTCAACGTCTCATCATACACCATTGGATGCTCTAGTGTTGATTTCGTATACTCAGCCTCACTAATCCAACCTAGTGCATACATACGATTGACAACCTGATTGGCACGGCTCAATGAAAGGTCCATATGCTTTGTTGGGTCATATGAACTAGGGGCTTTAGGCAAACCTACAAGAATAGCGATTTCCTTTAGAGTCAGTGCATCAAGTGTTTTATTGAAATAACCATGTGCTGCTGTTTTAACACCATAATAGCCATGCCCAAAATAGACATGATTAAAGTAACGCTCCAAAATCTGCTCTTTCGTTAAAGAAGATTCTACCGTATAAGCAAGAATAGCTTCATTCACTTTTCGCGTTAATGTTTTTTGACGGCTAAGAACAGTATTTTTAATCAGCTGTTGTGTGATGGTACTTGCACCTTCGACCATTTTCATGGCATGAATGTCTTTTACAAGTGCTCTAAAAATAGCCTCAAGATTAATACCACTATGCTCAAAAAATGAGGTATCTTCAGTGGCAACCAATGCTTCAATCAAGCGAGGAGGAATATTTTTATAATCCACATACAACCTATTTTCATCATCAAAAAGGTTGGCAATGAGTTCACCATTTCTATCATAAATCTGTGTGGTTAATTTTGGTGTATAATCAATAATTTTATAGGCATCAAACCTGATTTGTGCGTATAAAAAAATAAGTGCCATCAATCCTGCAAATGCGATCATCGTAAAAATTGTTACAATATATTTCACGTTCTAAAACTCCTTTGTCTAAATCCAGACTCTAAAAGTTGCTTCGTATACGCCTCTTTTGGGTCATGTAAAATATTTTTGGTCAAACCTCTCTCAACGATTTTTCCTTGCTGGATAATGCCAACATCATCACATAAATGCTCAATGGTACTAATATCGTGTGTTACAAAGAGTAGATCAAATTCACACTCTTTTTGAAGCCTAGAGATCAATTCCAAAACCGTTGTTTTACTCTCTTCATCCAGTGCCGTTGTCGGCTCATCTAAAAGTAGAAGTCTCGGTTTTAGTGACAGAGCCATAGCAATAATAAGACGCTGTAATTGTCCACCGCTAAGTTCAGAGGGAAAACGATCTAAAAAGGCAACGTCTAGTTCTACCATTTTCAAGTATTTTTCTGCAATTTCTTCACTTGCCATAAACTGTTGGCTAATTTTTGTCAAAGGAGAGAGTGCTGTAAAAGGATTTTGCGGCACAAAAGCAATACTTTCGCCTCGATGCAGTTCATAAGAAGCATTATACTCAAGCGATGCATCCAATTCTTGAGGTAACATCCCTAAAAGTGCTTTAAGCGTCAAACTTTTTCCACTGCCACTCTCGCCAATCAATGCAAACGATTTTTCAAAAGAAAAGCTCATATCAAGCAGTGTTTTCACGTTACTTTTGATGATAAGCTGTTTACATGTAAAGCTCAAAAGCTCCCCTTTTGGATCAGGTGGCACAAAGTTTCTAACTTTTCGACACTCTCACCAAGGCGTGGGATCAGACGTAAAATAGGCTTTGGAACTGTGGGAGGACGAATGGCGCCCACTAAAAAACCCTCTTCTATCAATTTTTGCTGAATACTTAGCGTATCCGCTCCTTCACTCAATGGATATGAGCAGATCAACCCTTTAACATTCACGCCCAAGACCGCTTTCACAACAGCTTGACGTTTGGCTATTTCAACTTTTAAGCTTGCTTGATTTTTTGAAATATACAATAGCCCTTGGTAGCCTAAAGAAATATCAAACACCGAAGGAGCCGTAGTATAGATGATTGCTTTCGCGCGATTTTGTAAAAATTCACTGATATGTTCGGAGCATAAAATATACGCACCATAACTGCCCAGTGCTTTTCCAAGGGTTCCCATTTTAATATGATTGGCTTTGGGTGTGATGTTGTAAAGATCAAACACGCCTCGAAGATGCTCGCCGACAACACCTACACTGTGTGCTTCATCGACAATCAAAAGCGCATTGTAACGATCCGCTATCTCAAAAATATCTGGATTTAAAAGATCCCCACTCATCGAATAAATACCCTCAACAGCAATGATAATACGGTTATGTGAATGTGTGTTAATCAGGCTTTCAAGATGATTGGCATCGTTGTGTTTGAAAAGCAACACCTCAGCATCGACGGTTTTAGAAGCAACCATACCGCTGGCGTGATACTCTTCATCTAAAATCAACAAATCTCGCTTGCGCGGTAACGCCTCAATCAACGAAAAATTGGCTAAAAAACCACTCCCGCACACAAGGGCAGCTTCAAAACCGTTATGGCGAATTAAAAACTCTTCAAATTCTTGATGAATGGGATGATACCCATTGACTAAAATAGATGCTTTGGGGGCATGGTTTTTGTACATAAAAACTTGTGCCACTGCTCGCTCAAACAAGGTTGAATTTTGAGCAAAACCCAGATAATCGTTCGAGCTAAAATCAGCCAAATCATCACTGTAAAGCTTACGACTTCGGTAGCGATTGGCTTTGGTGATGGCTTGCAGTTCGTTTTGATACATGGTTAAAAGGTCAAAAAAGGCAGAAGCTTCTCAACGCTCAGCCCCATAGCGGTACTTTCAAGTCCTACCACTTCTTTAATATAAGATTTACAAAATCCTTCCACCATGCACGCCCCCGCTTTCCCCTGCCATTCATCACTCTGTAAATAATCATGAAGAGCTTTGGTATCAAAGGGTAAGAAAAGATAATCGGTTGTTGAGAGATCAATGAGTTCAATCGTTTTAGATTTATAAATCATACAACTAAGAATGCTCACGGTATTGCCACTTTGCGCTTCTAAAATGCGTTTAGCATCGGCTCTATCTTTGGCTTTGCGAAGGATTTGTCCATTGGCAGTTACGACCGTATCAGCACATAAAACAGGCATTTCTAGGTCGTATTTTTCAAGATAGCTCTGCATTTTCCCTTTGGTTGCATGGTAAACAAAATGAGCAGGATCGCTGATGCGAAGGCTCTCTTCATCAAACCCTGCATCCCTTTGGATGAACGGAACTTCAAATTTATTCAGCAGTTCCGCCCTCGTGATGGATGAGGAACCTAAAACGATCGTTTGCATCTTAGTAGCCTCGTAAAATCACGCCAAAATAGACCGAGATAATGGCTAAAAGTAAATTAAGCGGAATGAGGTACTTGACCATTAAGATCACATTTTCCTCAACTTCAATGTAATTCTCTTCGGCTAACCCTTTTTTGGCTCTCAGATATTTAAAATACATGTAAACAAAGTTAAAAGCAATAAACGTCCAAAGGGCTTCTTTCGTATGAACCATGACATAAGTGGTTGGATTGCCCGCTTTAAAACCAAGCCCTATGTGCATAAACACCGATGTTATCACGATCACTAGCATTACAGGAACTAAAAAGAGAATATAACGGCGCATCATTTGCATACAACTATTAAACTTGATCTTTTCATCAGGAACATATTCTTCAACAGGTTGAATGACAAAACGCATCACAAACATACTGCCAATCAATAATGCTGAACTAATGACATGTAAAAAAACGATGATTCTGCCAAAATCGCCAAATATTTCTATGAAAAAATCACGCATCATCTAGCCTTGAAGAACCGTTTTAGCATACTCAATGGCTGCTTTTTTAGCTTCCTCTATTTTTGAAGCATCACGTCCACCTGCTTGGGCAAAGTCATCACGACCGCCACCACCACCGCCAACGATAGGCGCAATCTCTTTAATCCAAGCGCCTGCCTTAATGGAAGCATTTTTAACACCTGCTGCAATCATGACTTTATCATCTTTGACTTGCAACAAAAGCACGGCAACGGATTCTTTTTCATTTTTAAGATCATCGATGCGCGCTTTAATATCCCCTGCACCTAAAACATCAACGATAAGTTCAATACCATTTACATGTAAAGATTCTACCGATTTTCCAGCGTGCGCATTGAGAGATTCTACTTCCATTTTCAAGGTTTTGATCTCTTCTTTAAGACGGTTGATACCAATGAGTGGTTCTTTGTGTTTGACACTCTCTTTAATCGCTTCAATCTCCGCCCTAAGGTTTTGAGCATAAGCCAAAGCTGCACCACCACAAATCGCTTCAATACGCCTTACACCTGCACTGACACCGCTCTCTTTTAAGATGAAAAAGCTTCCAATATTGGCGGTATTACTAACATGCGTTCCACCACACAGCTCAACGCTTGCATCGCCAAAACTGACCACGCGAACTTCTGAGCCGTATTTCTCACCAAAGAGTGCCATTGCACCACTGTTTTTAGCTTCGGCTACATTCATCAGTTTGGTCTGCCCCGCAACGCCACTGGCAATGAAGCTGTTAACCAAGGCTTCAATTTTTATAATTTCTTCATTACTCAACGCTTTAGGATGCGAAAAGTCAAAACGTAAACGATCTTTTTCAACCAAACTTCCAGCTTGACTTACATGCTCACCTAAGACTTTACGAAGCGCGCTGTGAAGTAAGTGTGTCGCACTGTGATGTTTTTCAATCTCTAAACGTGAGAGATCAACACTGATACTCACCTCATCGTTTACATGTAAAGGCATATCGAGCTCTACCAAAGAGAGGTTCAGGTCAAAAAATTTCTTGGTATCAAGGACTTTTCCGTATCCTTCGATGATACCCTCATCCCCACTTTGTCCACCACTCATCGCATAAAATGGTGTTTTCTCAAACATCACCCAGCCATTTTCTTCCAAGCTTTGAACCTCTTTGAAGTTCTCATCTAAAAGCGCTAAGACTTTTGTCTTGGCTTCTTTTTGAGTGTACCCCACAAAGGTATTGAGACCAAATTTTTCAAGAAGCGGTTTAAACTCACCCTGAGTTGCTTTGTCGCCACTACCTTTCCATGAGGCTTTGGAACGTGCTTTTTGCTCCGCCATCAAAGCTTCAAACTCGGCTTCGTTGACACTTAAGCCTTTTTCACGAAGCATGTCTGCGGTGAGATCAAGAGGGAAACCATACGTATCGTAGAGTTTAAACGCGACTTCGCCACTAAACATCTCTTTGGTGTTAGGAAGTTCTTTTTCAAACAGTTCTAGTCCTGAAGCGATGGTTGCAAAGAAGCTCTCTTCTTCGTTTTTGATCTGTTCAGCGATGACCTCTTTTTTAGTCACAATGTACGGATACTGTTTGCCCATAAGGTCACACAAAGTATCTAAAAGTTTGTACATAAATGGTTCTCGAAGACCTAAAAGGTAACCGTGTCGAACGGCACGTCTCAAAATACGTCTAAGAACATACCCACGACCAACACGACCAAAGGTTGTACCTTGCGCTACAAGAAAAGAAACAGCACGAATATGATCTGCAATGACACGGTAACTTGCACCCGTTTTATACGCGTAAGGTTTGCCACACAGTTCTGCCACTTTGTTGGTGAGAGGAATAAAAAGTGTTGAGTCATAGTTGCTAAGTACGCCCTCTTTAACTGCAGTCACACGCTCTAAACCCATACCTGTATCGATGGAAGGTTTTGGAAGAGGATGAAGGACGCCTGCTTTATCGCGCTCATATTGCATAAACACAAGATTCCAAATCTCTAAGAAGCGATCACCATCACCGCCCATGTAGTCTTCAGGCGTATTAAAATTCTCTTCACCTTGATCGATAAAGATTTCACTGCATGGACCGCATGGTCCAGTATCACCCATTTGCCAGAAATTATCTTTGTCACCAAAACGTATAATACGACTGGCATCAATATGTTTTTTCCAAATGGCTTCAGCTTCATCATCGCTCTCATGAACGGTCACCCACAATTTTTCTTTTGGGAGTTTAAGCACTTCGGTCACAAATTCCCACGCGTGAGCAATCGCATCTTCTTTGAAGTAATCGCCAAAAGAGAAGTTTCCAAGCATTTCAAAAAAAGTATGATGGCGTGCTGTGTAGCCGACATTATCAAGGTCATTGTGTTTACCACCCGCTCTGATGCACGTTTGGCAACTTGTCGCACGTGGAGGATTCGGACGAGGAACTTCGCCTGTAAAAACACTTTTAAAAGGAACCATGCCTGCATTGGTAAACAGAAGCGTCGCATCATCAGGTACAAGAGGAGAACTCTCAACAATCTTGTGACCTTTTTGTTCAAAAAACTTTAAAAACTCTGCTCGTACGTCCATACTTTCTTTCCTACCGTTATTAAAAATTTATTTATTTTAACGAAAAAACCTAAAGGCTATTATTAAATCCCCTGAAAATAGTCATGAAGGGATGCCTATAATGTGCACTGATCATTTAAACGATACCCTACAATCCACCAACCCAGAACAACAATGAGGGCTCCCAAGAAGCCATTGAACGTCAAAAGACAAAAAAGCCCCATGATGATCGCAATCATCCCTAGCACATAACTGCCAGAGAACACACTAAAGATGGCAACGACAATGCCTGAAAGTCCTACGTAATTGAGATAAACCACTTTACCTAAAAGCGCTCTAAATTGGCACATAGGAAGCATCGGATCAGCCGCACACACGTCTACCCAAGACTCATTGACATAGACACCCTCTTTCATCGCCACCAAAAGGAGTGCACTGACAATTAAGATCAAAAAAGACTTGGTAATGCCACACAATTTAGATGGAGAAAGCCATAAAGTCGAACCAAAAACTAGTACAAAAACAACCCAATTCAGCGCAAAATCATTCCGTGCACTTTCATGCAGTAAAACCACCAAAGCACAGATAAAAAGCGTCAAACCACTGACCTTTTCCATCAAGCCATTCAGCTCTTTGCGTTCTGTAGCGAAATAGACCACCGCATAAACCGTAGCGATGATACCCAGCGTTCCAAGTTCAAAGTTCAGATACCTTCCATCAAACGCTAAAGCAAGTGCCATAACGAGCACAACACTCACGCTTAAAAGGTGTAAGGCATCTTCCCAGAACATTTCACTTTTGGGTTCACTCAGCGTTATAACACTCATAAATCGTGCCATAGAACCACGCATTTCTATCTCTTCATCAATGAGAAAACGCACCAGTTTCAACCACAATAAAAAAGCGATACTCAGGCACAAAATCGCCCATGCGTATTCAAGATTGTTCCGCGAAACGATCCAGTAAGCATTGGCTTGCCATGTAAGTGCTACTGAACCACCAAAGAGAGTCGCAAACCAGTACGGCGCTTTTTTGCATGAACATCGTGGCAATCCCCAAAGCCAAATCAGCCCAACCAGACTGAGTGTACAACTAGCGATGAAAAGCCAAAGGGCATTGGGAAAGTTGGAAACAAACCCATGTAAGATGTGTTTATCGGCGCGATTGGCATCAAACAGACCCCAAAAACCACCTACTGCACCTTCACTCATGCGTTTCCACGGCTGGTCAAACGCCTCTATAAAATTGTACTTCCAGCCATTTTCTTCTGCCATTTTGACAAAACCACGCGTGAAGAGCGCTTGGTTCACAGCACTGGGGTATGCACCTTCTCTCATACGCCCTTCGCTCGGCCAACCCGTCTCCCCGATGACGATCTCTTTGTCAGGTATTTTTTGTTGCATCAACTCGCGAATATTCTTTACATGTAAAAGCGCTTTGTCCACACTGATGGGCTTGTCTTCCCAGTATGGCAAGATGTGAATCGTCACCCGATCCACCGCTGGAGCGATCTCAGGATGTTTGTTCCAAAACTCCCATACATCTGCATACGTGATGACCATATCAGGAAGCGCTTGTTTCACCTCTTGGATGTATCCCACCAATTGAGAAGCACTCACATCGTTACGTAAAAGCGCTTCATTTCCCACCACAACCGTTTCGATGATGTCTTTGTTCTCTTTGGCTAAACGAATCGTAGTGTCGATCTCTTTGCGCGTCAAAGCGGCATCACTGCTCACCCATGCGCCGAGCCACATCTTAAGCCCATGTTTACGTGCAATTTCAGGTAGTTCTTCTAGCCCAACGCTCGAATACGAGCGAATACAACTCGTAATGGTCGCCAAATGCGCCAAGTCCTTGTCCATCTGCTCCGTTGAAGGCCTGAACCCTTTGGCAATGTTCATCGGCGACTCATCTTTGCCAAAAGGGGCATAAGAGAGGCATTGTAATTTAACATTTGGGTCTAACGTAATAAGGTTCGAAGAAGGCAACGCCATCCAAAACCAAAAAAGTCCCAGCGACACAAACATCGCAATATAAAAAAGGATCATTTTAAACGTGTGATTCATGCAATTATGCTCCATTATTATTAATGGCGCGATTATACAGAAAATGGGTTTAAGGGTTTACATGTAAAGAAATATTATTTGCCAAGTAATTAATATTCTGATAAAATTAAAACTAAATTTATATATACAAAGGAACCAAAAATGTTCAAGCAAATCAGTCTTTTAAGTTTATTAGTAGTAGGTCTCAATGCAGACAATATCAATATGCAAAACACTGGTACAATAACTAACTATGGCACAGTCAACAATATTCAGAATAATGACTCCGAAAAAGCCAAATTTGATTCAAAAATCGTTAAATTAGCTCAATCTGTCGGATCAAATCCTAACAGCGATGATAGAGATACATTCATTGGTGTTTTAGAAGGAGCAAAAAATGCAAATCAATATAATATTTCAGCTAAAGAAAAGTCAGAGAAATGTATTGAGCATTCAGTAGGACTAAATTTCCTTAAAATTAATGTAAAACTTGCAAGACATGAATGTGAAAAAATATTCTTAAATTAAATCCTTTACGAGTGACAAATTGAGGATTAGGGAGAAATTTTTACATGTAAAGATTTCTCCCTGCTGAAAGCTTTAAAACAACCTTCCTTTTTCTCCCAAAACCTCACGGAATAGTTCTTGTATAACCCTCTTTATCACATATAAAGGATACACATGTCAATTTTGCAGTTTATTAAAGAGAATAATTTAGCATGGCAGCCTTCTTTCAACGGGGAGATCGGGAATGAACTTGTAGGGTACAGAGGGGCTTTGATCGTTGAAGAAGGAAAACAACTCTCACCCGATCGCATCTTGCCACCTAAAGTGCAAGCCAAACAAGTTTTATTGGTTTCAAACGACGATACAGTCACTTTCTTTTCCGCTGAATTAGAGAGTATTTTGCATTTTGAAGCCTTTTTTGAGCGCTACAAAGCATTTTTCACCCCTGCAACCTTGGTCGTGCTGTATGTCACCGATTTGGATAAAAACGGTACATTTACCTATGAAGGCGTTACCATTCATGCGTACTCTTTATCGGAGAGTTCGGTGTGGAATGAACTGCTTGATCTTTCAGGACTCGATAAAAGTGAGCTCAAAAAACTCGACAACAAAAAGAAAATTGACGTACTGTATGAAGGACTTTTAAAAGCAGATTGTTCGGCAAAAGCAATGAGTTTTGAAGAGATACTCAGCCACAAAGGTGAGAGTTCCAAAAAAATCATGGGCGCTGTGTAATAGCCACTTTATGACAGAATATTTTTGATTTCGTGCTACACTATTACATGTAAAAGAAAGGAGTAGCATGAAAATCAAAAAACTCTGTTCTCTCAAAAAAAGACGACATCGAAAACTATGCAAAAAAAATCATCAAGATTGTTGCAAAACCAAAATTTATCTGTGAAAAATGCGCCCGTGTGGCCAACGATGAAAAGCATTTGTGCCATCCGACGGCGCTTAAAAAGCTCTAAGGATACACCATTTTTTTAGAGACTCCGCCATCAACCACAAAATCACTCCCCGTGATAAAGCCATCTTCTCGCTCTAACAAAAAACTCACCACCTCAGCAATATCGCTTGGCTTGCCAATGCGTCCACTAGAATGCCACGCCTGCTCTTCTACGGTTGCCACATAGCTTTCGTCGGTATTGATCCAACCAGGGCTGATGGAATTGACACTGACATAACCTGCAAGGGAGATCGAAAGTGCATGGGTTAAAGCGACAATGCCACCTTTGGATGCAGAATAAGGCTCCGTACCTGCTTCTGACATAAATGCCCTTGTGGATGCAATGTTGATGATATGACCATGTTCCAAAAATGGCGCAAAGGCTTGCGATAAAATGTATGGAGCCGTAAGATTGACCGCGATGATTTTCTCCCAGTCCTGCAAATTCTGTTCATTTAAGGGTTTATGGATAAAAATACCCGCATTATTCACCAGCCCATACAACGCATCTCTCTCTTTTGTAATCTGCTTTATTGTCTCTTGTAGCTCTTGAGGATTACTAAGATCGCACGCATAAAATTGTTCAAAAAAATGATGGGTCGGAACCTCTTTGTCGAGGGCTAAGACACGGTAATGGTGACAAAGTTTTTCAGCGATAGCTTTGCCAATTCCTTGTGATGCTCCTGTAATTAAAACTGTTTTCATAATATTACCTCCATAACGCATACTAAACGATAGCACATCAACACTTTATCCTCGCAAAAGAATGTTTGGAGTAAAATATTAGCTATTTTTAACCTAAAGGTACAATGATGCAAATTCCTTTTATCGACCTCAAAACGCAATATGAAACCTACAAAGAAGAGATCAACAAAGAAGTTTTAAATGTTTTAAGTTCTACCCAATTTATTATGGGACCACAAGTGACAAAACTTGAGGAGAACCTTGCAAAATACACAGGTGCGAAGTATGCCTTTGCCTGTTCAAGTGGAACGGATTCACTTTTATTGGCACTCATGGCAATTGATGTCCAACCTGGTGATGAAATCATCACGACGCCATTTACATTTATCGCAACAGCAGAGACAATCGCTCTTTTAAAAGCAAAACCCGTTTTTGTGGACATTGATGAAGCAACGTATAACATTGATCCAAAACTCATTGAAGCAAAAATTACACCTAAAACAAAAGCCATTATGCCCGTATCACTTTACGGACAAACCGCTGATATGGATGCCATTAACGCTATCGCAAAAAAACATAATTTAGTCGTTATTGAAGATGCGTGCCAAAGTTTTGGAGCAGAGTATAAAGGCAAAAAATCATGCAACCTTTCCACCATCGGATGTACAAGCTTTTTCCCATCCAAACCGCTTGGCTGTTATGGTGATGGTGGTGCCGTTTTCTGTAATGATGACGCGCTTGGTGCAAAACTTAAATCACTACTGAACCATGGACAAGGCAAACGCTACGAGCACAAATATATTGGTATCAATGGTAGACTTGACGCACTTCAAGCAGCTATCCTCAATGTCAAAATGAACCATTTTGAAGCAGAATGTAAAAAACGTATCGAAGTGGGTAGCCGTTACAGTAAATTGCTTGAGGGTGCCAATGTCATTACGCCAACCATTATGAGTGATCGAAATTCGATGTACGCACAATATTCTATCCGCGTAAAAAATCGTGAAGCGATGATCCAAAAATTAAATGATGCGGGCGTTCCAACAGCGGTTCACTACCCTATTCCCCTTCACCTCCAAGAAGCACTAAGCTACCTAGGCTATAAAAAAGGTGACTTCCCAATCAGTGAACAAATCGGTACTGAAATCATGAGTCTTCCAATGAGTCCATTTTTAACAGAATCTCAACAAGATTTTATTGTCAACGCAATTAAGGCATAAGTGATGGTTAAAGTAGCACTAATCGGTCTTGGCTCTATGGGTCAAAACCACTACAGGGTTTTAAAGAGTTTGCCAGAGTTTCAACTCACAGCATTGTGTGACATTCAACAAACCAGAGAGTACGATGAGCCATTCTATACAGACATTGACGAGATGTTAGAGAAAGCAGACTTTCAGGCAGTGGTTATCGTTGTTCCAACCTTTTTACACAAAAGTGTTGCGCTCAAATATTTAGCTAAGGGCAAAGATCTTTTTATCGAAAAGCCTGTCGCATCAAACTGTGAAGAAGCTTCTGAAATTCTCAAAGCTGCTCAAAAGGCGAATGCAAAAGTCTGTGTAGGCTATATCGAACGCTTCAACCCAGTCGTTTCAGCACTCATCAATGAACTGGAAGGCAAAGAGATTTACAGTATTGGTATTACTCGCGTGGGACCGTTTCCTCCACGTATTGCCGATGTTGGTATTTTAACTGACCTTTCGGTGCATGATATTGATCTTATTCGTTTCATTACCAAACATGAAATTGAAAAAGTTTCGATTTATAAATCGCAAAAAATCCACAATCACCATGAAGATAATGCTATTTTGTCATTTCAACTCAGTGGTGAAATTGTTGCGAGCATTACGACCAACTGGCTAACACCGTTTCGTAAACGTACCATTGAAGTAGCCACCAAAGAGGGTTATTATGAGGCTGATTTGATGGCGCAAGATTTGACAGAATATTCAGAATATCAAAAAAATAACTCTTATGTGATCCGTAAAGTCATGCTTAAAAAAGAAGAGCCTCTAATTCGTGAACATAAAGCCTTTGCACACTACATTGAAACGGGTGATCGTCATGGTTTGAGTACCATTGAAGACAGTATGATTACCCTCGATATCTCTTCACGAAAGGCATAAATGGCACAAAAAGCGCTTGTACTTCTCAATATGGGAGGTCCTAATAACCTAGATGAAGTCAAACTCTTTTTATCCAATATGTTCAATGACAGTAATATCATAACGGTTAAAAGCTCACTTTTAAGACGTTTGATTGCTTTCATCATTACTGCATCACGCACAAAACAAGCACAAGCAAATTACGCAAAACTGGGTGGAAAATCGCCCTTAGTGGGATACACCCAGCAGCTTGTTGATAAACTGCAAAAAGTTCTCCCGTCTTTACATGTAAACTTTGCGATGCGCTATACCCCACCTTTTTGCAATGAAGTTATTGCTGGACTTCAGGAGAAAGGGATTGAAGAGGTCATTTTACTGCCACTGTATCCGCACTATTCAACAACTACCACCAAGTCTTCCGTTGAAGATTTTATGAAAGTTGCCAAAACATTAGGCTTCACGGGTAAAATACGCGTTATTGATCGTTTCTATGAAAATAAAATGTATAACCTGCTTTTGGTTAAAAACATTAAAGAGGCGCTTGGTAAAAATGACCCTACCCAAATGGAGCTTATCTTTTCTGCCCACTCGTTGCCTCAAAAAATTATCGCTAATGGGGATCCTTACCAAAAAGAGATCACTTTACATGTAAAGCTCATTACCGAACTTCTAAGAGAAGAAAAGCTTCATTTTAAAGCGATTCATCTCGCCTACCAATCCAAACTTGGTCCTGTAAAATGGCTTGAGCCTTCTATGGAAGAAAAGCTAACTTCGCTTGAGAATAAAAATGCGCTCATTGTACCGATTTCATTTACGATTGATAATTCTGAAACGGAGTTTGAACTCTGCATGGAGTATGCAGAACTAGCGCATACATTAGAGTTTGATCGTTATATCGTTGCTAAATGTCCAAATGATGATGAGGCTTTTGTGGAGTGTATTACACACCTTATTGCTTGATTTCTTGTGAGGTATTTTGAATATCGGAAGACGGTGTGAGATAACCATTGTCAACAAGCTTTTCAATGATCTCTTTAAAGACAGGAACCGCACTTTGTGCTGCAAAGTAAGCTTGCCTTTTTTTCGCTTCTCGTACAAGGACACCTACAGTATATTTATTTTTTTTATCGTTAACAAAACCAAAAAATGAACCATTATAGATTCTAACATACTCACCATCTTCTGCGATGTGCGCGGTTCCTGTTTTACCACCTATTTCCAAACCGCTCATTTTCGTTCCCGATCCTGTTCCTTGCTGAACAACTTTAATGAGAATTTTTTGGATACGTTTTGCCACTGCCACAGGAATAACCTGCACTTCTGGATTTTTTTCAGGAAAAAGTTCTTGCCCCGTAGAAGAGACCAATTTTTTAACGATGGAAGGTGTAAGTAACCTTCCATTATTGTTAAAAGCATTATAGGCTTTAATGATTTGCATAAATGTAGCATTCATACCATAGCCATAGCCTACCGTTGCTTTATAAATGGGTGAATTAAAACGGTTCAGAGCAGGAATAATACCTGGATTTTCAAAGGGAAGGTCCACACCGCTTCTGACGGAAAATCCAAAATCTTTCAACCCTTGATAAAACTCTATAGCATCAAGTTTTTGAGCCGCTTGAGCCGTTCCAATATTACTCGAATAAACAATAATATCTTCAACGCTTAATTTATCTCCCCTATGCTCATCCTTAATCACTTTCGTACCAAGCTTGTAACTTCCCCCATAAATATTGTACATGTCATAAGGATTGATTTTATTGGCTTTAAATAAGAGCGAAAAGGTAATAGGTTTCATAACAGAACCTGGTTCATAAATATACTCAATCGCCGAAATATTAAGAGCTCCATAATCTTTTTTGTCAATAGTATCAGGATTGAAACGATTGCTAGAAGCTAATGTTATAAATTCGCCTGTTTCACTATTCATCACACCGGCTATAATCTCTTTGGCATCAAGATTTTTTTGATATTTATCTAAAACACTTTCAATCATTTTTTGCATTTTAAGTGAAAGTGTTAAATGAACATCATAGCCATCAAAACGACGGGATGAGATGCTATTACCATCTAAGATAATGGCATTGGAGATATCACGAGAACCGATAATTAGCGAGTCTTGTACGGAGGAAAGTTTGTCTTCGTAAAAACGCTCAATTCCTTTAACTCCCGTTGATTTGGTAATGTTTTTTTGCTCAATTTTCTTTACATAACCAACAATAGGAGTTACAGAGTCCCCAGAAGGGTAGAGTCTGTATTCACCACTTTCAATGACACTCAGACCATGGAGAAAAGCAACACCCGTTTTAGGGTCTTCAAAACTTTTAAAAACACCTAATTTATAAAGTTTTCGTGAGAGTTCCTGTAAATATTTAGCGCTTTTAGAATCGATTTTATACGATAAGACGGTTGTGCCAGAATTTGCATTAAGTGTTGCAGCAACAGCCTTGGGATCATCACCGCTGTATAAGGAGTACAGTTTAACAAAGAGGTCAAATTTTTGCGGATCGACATTACGAGTATCAACAATTGCTTTGTAGAGTTTTTGACTCGTTGCAATCTTAAAACCATCTGAACTAATGATGTTTCCACGAAGAGCATAATTAACTTCACTATGTTCTAATTTGGGTAACCTTCGGTCAATAGTCGCCCAGTAAAAAAGCGTTCCAAGGAAGATAATAAATCCAATAAGAACAACAACAAAGAGAAAAAGGATTTTGATTTTTTTGGTGTCAGCTTGTTCCATGTAGGCAGAAAATTAAATTTGTGTCCTAGCAATCTCTTTGTAAGCACTGAGTGCTTTATTGCGAATTTCTAACATCATTTTCATACTCATTTCTGCTTTATTGATGGCAAGAGCCGCTTGATGTAAATCTTTCACTTCCCCCGTGGCAATATCAGCCATTGCTTTATCACCTTTCACTTGGGAATCATTAATCTCTTCAATAGAATCTTGTAAAATTTTTGAAAAGTCACCACTTGTTGAATCAGCTTTATTAACAGCGATATTGGATTTATTGGTTAATGATGAAAGTGTGTCAATTGTACTAGCCATTTACCTTATCCTTTTAAAATATCTATTGCACTTTGTGCAATGGATTTCGCACTTTGAAATGCTGCCACATTCGCTTGATATGCTCTTGTTGCTTCAACAAGATTGGACATCTCAATTACGGGATTGACATTAGGATATGCAACATATCCTTCAGCATTGGCATCAGGATGGGAGGGGTCGTATTTATATTTAAATTCGCTCTCATCACGTACCACTTTATCCACTTTAACACTCATTATAGCAGGATTGGCATTTTCTTGCAAGAATGGGTCGTCAAGCGGATTTTCATAATCAAGCATATTGTTTTGCTTAGCAATTTTAGCGTTCAATGTTTTGTTAAAATCAATCGCTTTAAAGACAACATCTTGGCGCTGATAAGGACCACCTTCACTGGTACGCGTGGTATTAGCATTTGCAATATTGGAGCTAATAACTTCCATACGATAGCGTTGAGCAGAAAGTCCGTAACTGCTAATATCAAAACCGCTTAAATAGGCCATCTGTTTTCCTTATATTTTTGACGAATATTCAATAACGCTTTTAAAGATAAGACTATCTTTTTGTAAAGCTGAGCTTAACGCATTAAACATCATGGCATTTTTACCGAGCTCTGAAGACTCAACATCTAAATCGACCGTATTACCATCATTTCGAGCCATTTGTCCATCTCGAAGATAGACTGTTGCTTTAGAACTATCAAAATCAGTAATGCCACTTAAGTGTGCACCATCGGTTTGAGCCATTTCAAGTTTAGTGGAAGCATTATTCGTACCATAAATTTCTTTTGTTTTTGCAATCAATGCACTTTCAAAGTCCACATCTCTTGCTTTGTAAAAAGGTGTATCAATGTTTGCGATATTACTAGATACAAGATCTTGCCGCATTGATCTAGCATTTAAGCCTTCAACCATTAATTTATTTGATTTGCTAATCTCAAAACTCATCGTTTTCCTTTCCACATTTCTTGTTTTATACAAGCAAATTTTATTCCAAATTGCGATACTATAAGGTTTAATCTATTTTAGTGTAGAATAATATAAATCCCAACTATACAATAAGAAACCATGGAAACAGATAAAATACTTTTTTCACTCAGCACCTTTGCCATCTGTGTTGGCATCGTTTTTTCATTGTCCTTACCTGTGTTTACGACACTTTTCTTTGACTATTCAGAGTACCATTTCTTCATCCGACAATTTGCTGTAGGAATGGTGAGTATCACTATAATGTGGGCGCTTTCACAAGTAGACCCTGATAAATTCTTAATCCATATTGGCTTCACAATATTTCTCAGTTGTCTTCTCCTTATGGGTGTAATGCACTACCTTCCAGAATCTTTAGTAACCTCTGCTGGGGGAGCAAAAAGGTGGATCAGACTACCAGGATTTTCACTTGCACCTGTTGAGTTTTTTAAAATTGGTTTTGTTTATTTTTTGGCGTGGAGTTTTGCAAGGAAACTCAATAATGATAAAAAATCACTCAAAGAAGAGATGAAGCTTATCCTCCCGTATTTGGCTGTTTTTGTCTTAGTTATCTACTTGATAGCCGTAATGCAAAATGACCTTGGACAAGTGATTGTTTTAGCATTGACCCTTGCAGTAATGGCATTTTTTGCAGGAACAAGTCTTCAACTTTTTATGCTTGCTATTTTAGGCTCCATTTTTGTTTTTCTTGTGGCAATTTTTAGCTCCAGTCACCGAATCTTGCGTATCAAAACATGGTGGGCAACCATTCAAAACATGGTACTTTCCCTCTTCCCCGAAAAAATAGCAGCCGTCTTACGGGTCGAAGATGCACCTGAGCCTTACCAAATTTCACACTCACTCAATGCAATTAAACATGGTGGTATTTTTGGAGAGGGTATTGGTAATGGAATGTTTAAACTAGGCTATTTAAGTGAAGTTCATACGGACTTTGCCCTTGCTGGTATTGCGGAAGAGCTGGGAGCACTGGGTGTCACTATTTTGACCTTAGTTATTATCACGATTGTTTATCGTATTTTTAAAATTGCTAGCCGAAGTTCCAATAAAGTTTATTACCTCTTCTCTCTTGGCATTGGACTTCTCATCGTTTTTTCTTTCTTAATGAATGCTTATGGCATCACTTCTATTACCCCTATTAAAGGTATTTCTGTTCCATTTATTAGCTATGGTGGTAGTTCTATTTTAGCACTTGCTGTGGGTATTGGAATGGTATTGATGATTAGTAAAAAGGCTAAGCTATGATTGCTATTACGGGTGGAGGAACAGGTGGTCATTTGGTTATTGCCCCGTGCTATTAAAGAAGAGTTAAATAAGCGCGGACTCAAACCCATTTACATTGGGTCTACTGCAGGGCAAGATCAAACGTGGTTTGAAAATGATACGGGATTTGAAAAAACCTATTTTTTAGAAAGTCGTGGTGTGGTCAACAAAAAAGGGATACATAAAGTCCTTGCCCTCTTTACGATCATTCGTTCAGCCTTTACATGTAAAGCTATTTTCAAAAAACATCAGATCAAATATGTTTTTTCAGTGGGTGGATATTCTGCTGCTCCAGCTTCATTTGGAGCACTACTGTGCGGTATACCGCTTTATATTCATGAACAAAATGCCATTCAAGGTAAACTCAATTCCCTTTTAAGACCTTTTTCTAAAGCATTTTTTAGCTCCTATGACACGAAAGCAACCATGACTAGCTACCCCGTGAGTGAAGCCTTTTTTAAGAGTCAAAGAGAACGATCGAATCTTAAAACGATCATCTTTTTAGGAGGAAGCCAAGGAGCAACCTTTATTAACCATCTAGCACTTAAAATGGCAAAGCTTTTACAACAAGAAGGTATTGCTATTATTCATCAAACAGGGAAAAAAGAGTTTGAGCAAATAAAAAAATTTTACGAAGATGAAGGTATTTTAGCAGACGTATTTGATTTTTCTAATGATATCCCTGAAAAACTTATGCGTGCCGACTTTGCTATTAGCCGCTCAGGAGCGAGTACATTATGGGAACTTTGTGCTGCAAATGTACCCGCATTATTTATTCCCTACCCTCATGCAGCCGCAAACCACCAATACTTTAATGCAAAAGCACTCGTAGATCAAGAAGCAGCACTTATCCTTCCACAAAAAGACATTGACCCAGTAGCACTTTTAACTCACATTAAAAGTATCAATCTCTTAAATGTTTCCAAAAAATTATCTCAACTCATTCATGATGGTGGGGCTAAAGAAATCGTCGACTCAATGTTACAACCCAAAAATAAGGAGAACCCATGTTAGAAAATCTTATTGTTCGTATTGCAACGCGTGATGATGCTAAAGAAATAGCCGAATTTAATGTACTATTTGCAAAAGAAACTGTTAATAAAAATGTTTCACTTGCCCTTACAACGGAAGGTGTCCACCAAGTCTTTTCAAAATTTCACAATGGCTTTTACCTTATTGCTACGATTGATAATGTAATCCTTGGATTAGCTATGATTACCAGAGAGTGGAGTGATTGGAGCAATGGTGCTTATTATTGTATTCAAAGTATTTTTGTCACAGATCATGAACATGAAAAAGAGATCCATGATGCACTTTTAGATAAGGCAAAATCATTGGCAAAAGAGCACTATGATGTATGTGGCATCAGACTTTACGTGCATAAAGACGATAAAGCAACACAAAAAGCATATGAAGAGTTGGGATTACAAAAAACAAAATATAGGGTATTTGAAGAGACATTTTAAACGAAATGGTGCGCCCGAAGGAATTCGAATCCCTGACCTCCGGTACCGCAAACCGATGCTCTATCCAGCTGAGCTACGAGCGCACATATTTGTTTGAGGTCGGTATTATATCTTAGCTAAGATAAATTAAGTATTAAAAAAAAGAGCCAAAAATGCCATTTAGTCTACAAAGATCACTTCAAACATCGTTAAAAAGTTCTTGGACGATTTTGAAGCTCATTGTACCTATTTACATTTTGGCAGACATTCTATTCTATTACAACCTTCTTTCGTATATTACCTTTATCTTTAAACCACTGGTCGCATTTTTAGGGCTCCCTCAAGAAACAGCTCTTTCTCTTGTGAGTGGACTTTTTCTCAATCTTTATGCAGCCATTGCCTTTGCAGCACCTCTTGGGCTTAGTGCTAAAGAATGGACTATCCTAGCCATTTTTTTAGGCATAGCACATGCTCTTATTGTTGAAACAGAAATTATGAGGCGATTAGGTATTTCTAGAGTATATTCCATTCTTTTAAGGCTCAGCGTTGGATTACTAGTAGGAGGACTAACCTCAAAACTTCCTCAGAGTTGGTTCTCTAATGAACTAAGTCAAGAAGCTGTAGTACCATCACACCCTTTGTATCATTCACTCTTAGATCTATTACAAAATTCTTTGTATGAATCGCTTTCGCTATCACTAAAAGTCATGCTACTGGTTACTACACTTATTTTCGTTCTTGACTTCATTAAATCACTGCAAATGATTGAACAGCACTCACAAAAAGTCAATAGCGGTTTTTCAATTTTAGTCGGTGTAATTTTAGGAATCACTTATGGTGCGGGTATATTAATTGCAGAATATGAAAAAGGTTTTTTACAAAAACGAGAAATTTTATTTATTGGTACCTATTTAATGATCTGTCATGCGATTATTGAAGATACACTCCTTTTTGTTATCTTTGGAGCCAATTTGTGGATTGTGGTAGGCTTACGCATCATGTTTGCAACCCTTATCGCTTATCTTGTCTTAAAATATAAAAAAATTACTTAAATTCTTGCTCATATACTTCATCTAAAAGTTCTATAAAACTTACAGGTTCAATATAACCCGCAAAATCATCTATAATTTTGAGATCACTTGGCGATAAAATTAAATTGGTAGGAAAATACTTTACATGTAAAGCTTGTGGCAATTTAGAATCTTCTTTATTTATCGTTACATGTAAATACTTTTTTTCAATCTGATTACGATATATTGTATTTTCAAATACGTCTTTTTCCATTTTAATACAATAAGGACAAAGCTCTTTTGTCACGCTTAATAAAATTAATTTCTTTTCATTCAGTGCTTTTTTGCGTTTCAACTTCCAAAAACTCCGCATGCAATGAGAGTGCACCTAAGAGAAATATGAATAAAACACAAATCCATTTTTTCATCTATCAACCTTTTTAACTCTTTGCTGTAAGAATAAACCCATTATAATAAAAATTAAACCTATAAATGTTGAAAGAAGAATTGTCTCCCCAACAAAAATAGTGATAAATGCTAAAGACAAAAAAGGAGAAATAAAAATAAGATTTGCAATCTTTGCCGTGTTTGTACTGAGCTTCATTGCTTGTAACCACAGTATAAATGTAATACCCATTTCAAAAACACCTATATACATCGAACCTAGAAAACCATAGAGATTAAATACCAAAGGATGGGGTGTCATAAAAGCGTAAAGCAAAATGGCAAGGACACCAAAGCAAAAATTGATAAAAAGACCTACGAGAGGATCTACATGTAACTTCGTATTGTAAATCCAATAGAGTGACCATAAGACGGTTGAAAAAAGCGCTAGAACAACACCTATAAGGCTGGAAAACGAAAAACTCCAAAGATCACCATGTGTCGAAATAATAAGAACACCACAATAGCAAATCAATCCTGCTAAAAAGTCATAAACACTTATTTTTTGTTTTAGAATAAAAACGGACAGATAGGTTAATGTCAATGCCCACGTATAATTGATAGGCTGAGCCTCTTGTGCAGGTAACAGTTCATATGCGCGAAACAAGACTAAATAATAGATAAAAGGATTTATAAGCCCCAGCAAGGCAAGCTTAAAATAGGTTTTTTTTGAATACGTCAATAAAATATGAAATTTTCGCTGATACCCCATCGCACAGAAAAACACACATAAAGAAAAAAATGAAGCATAAAGAAGAAGGTTTAAGGCATCAAAATAGGCTAACGAGAGTTTAAAAGCACTTGCAACTGTAGACCAAAGAAGTACGGAAGATAATGCATAAATGTAAGCTTTTTTTTGATTTTTTATCAAGGGAAAGCGCCTTTGAATAAGACGAGATAAAAGGTATGTTGTAAAAGAAAGAATCACGGAACTGGCAGCGACCTACGTTTCCATCCCAGTAAGGGAAAGTATTATCGGCGATGAAGAGCTTAGCTTCCTGGTTCGAAATGGGACAGGGCGTTTCCTCTTCTCTATAGCCACCAGAATCGTGAATTAAATCTATGTCGTATTATAACGAAATAGGCTTAATTCACCATTCTTCAGGTGATTTTAGTATTGTCTAGTCAACAAAGCGCTTTACACTTAATAAGGAAGTGAAATAGCATTATCATACGTAATAATATGTAAGCCAAACGACCTATTAGTACTGGTCAGCTAAAGGGCTCTCACCCATTACACACCCAGCCTATCAAACATGTAGTCTTCATGAGGTCTTCAGGGAAAGTTAATCTTGGAGTTGGCTTCCCGCTTAGATGCTTTCAGCGGTTATCACATCCGAACATAGCTACCGGGCGATGCTCTTGGCAGAACAACCCGTACACCAGTGGTTCGTTCAACCCGGTCCTCTCGTACTAGGGTTAACTCTCCTCAACTTTCCTACGCCCACGGCAGATAGGGACCGAACTGTCTCACGACGTTCTGAACCCAGCTCGCGTACCGCTTTAAATGGCGAACAGCCATACCCTTGGGACCTGCTCCAGCCCCAGGATGCGATGAGCCGACATCGAGGTGCCAAACCTCCCCGTCGATGTGAGCTCTTGGGGGAGATCAGCCTGTTATCCCCGGGGTACCTTTTATCCTTTGAGCGATGGCCCTTCCACACAGAACCACCGGATCACTATGACCGACTTTCGTCTCTGCTCGACGTGTATGTCTCACAGTCAAGCTGGCTTGTACCATTATACTCTGCGAACGATTTCCAACCGTTCTGAGCCAACCTTTGTAAGCCTCCGTTACTTTTTAGGAGGCGACCGCCCCAGTCAAACTACCCACCAGACATTGTCCTGAACATAGATAATATGTCCCAGTTAGCTATCAGAATAAAGAAGAGTGGTATCTCAACAATGGCTCAAGTACAACTGGCGTCATACTCTCAAAGCCTCCCACCTATCCTGCACATCTTTATCCCAACAGCAGTGTCAAGCTATAGTAAAGGTCCACGGGGTCTTTCCGTCTTGCCGCGGGTAGGAGGAATTTTCACCTCCACTACAATTTCACTGGATTCCTGGTCGAGACAGCTCCCATCTCGTTACGCCATTCATGCAGGTCGATATTTAATCGACAAGGAATTTCGCTACCTTAGGACCGTTATAGTTACGGCCGCCGTTTACTGGGGCTTCGATCAATGGCTTCGCTTGCGCTAACCACATCAATTAACCTTCCAGCACCGGGCAGGCGTCACACCCTATACATCCTCTTACGAGTTAGCAGAGTGCTGTGTTTTTGGTAAACAGTCGGGAGGGACTCTTTGTTGCAACCTTTTCCGCTTTCGAGAGCAAGTCTCTATACAGAAGGAGGCACACCTTATACCGAAGATACGGTGCTATTTTGCAGAGTTCCTTAACCAGGTTTCTTCCACGCGCCTTAGAATACTCATCTCACCCACCTGTGTCGGTTTACGGTACGAGCAATTACAGATATACTTAGAAACTTTTCTTGGCTCGACGGCATCAACGATTCACCATCCACTCCGAAGAGCATCAAGTGCCTGTCAGGTCTCGAATAAAAGATTACGGATTTGCCTGTAATCTAATCTACACCCTTCGAACAACTATTCCATCAGTTGCCTCGTTTAGCCCTAAGCGTCCTTCCATCGCGCTCTATAATTGGTGTTGGAATATTAACCAACTTTCCATCGTCTACCCCTTTCGGACTCGACTTAGGTCCCGACTAACCCTACGATGACGAACATCGCGTAGGAAACCTTGGGTTTTCGGCGAACGGGATTCTCACCCGTTTTATCGCTACTCATGCCTGCATACTCACTTCTAGCCGCTCCAGCGCTCCTTACCGGTACACCTTCAATGCTGACTAGAACGCTCTCCTACCACTCTATTAAAAATAGAATCTACAGCTTCGGTGGATAACTTTAGCCCCGTTATATTTTCCGCGCAGAATCGCTAGACCAGTGAGCTGTTACGCTTTCTTTAAAGGATGGCTGCTTCTAAGCCAACCTCCTGGTTGTTTGAGCAACTCCACATCGTTTTCCACTGAGTTATCACTTTGGGACCTTAGCTGGTAGTCTGGGTTGTTCCCCTCTTGACGACGCATTTTATCACCCGCCGCCTGACTGCCATGATTACATATACGGTATTCGGAGTTTGACAGGGTTTGGTACCTTGGTATAGGCCCTAGCCCAATCAGTGCTCTACCCCCGTATACTACAACATGACGCTATACCTAAATATATTTCGGAGAGAACCAGCTATCACGAAGTTTGATTGGCCTTTCACCCCTATCCACAAGTCATCCCGAGACTTTTCAACGTCAATGAGTTCGGTCCTCCACTAGCTCTTACACCAGCTTCAACCTGCTCATGGATAGATCACTTCGCTTCGGGTCTGCAGCATCTGACTAATTCGCCCTATTAAGACTCGCTTTCGCTACGGCTCCGAGTTTTCTTAACCTCGCCAGATACCACAACTCGCAGGCTCATTATGCAAAAGGCAGTCCATCACCCTGATAAATCATAGGGCTCTGAATGATTGTAAGCAAATGGTTTCAGGTTCTATTTCACTCCCCTCACTGGGGTTCTTTTCACCTTTCCCTCACGGTACTGGTTCACTATCGGTCTGTAAGTAGTATTTAGGGTTGGGAGGTGGTCCTCCCGGCTTCAGACAGAATACCACGTGTTCCGCCCTACTCAGGATACTGCTAAGATGAATCTAGATTTCGTATATGGGACTATCACCCGCTATGGTTAACCTTTCCAGGTTACTCTACTACCTATCATCATTCTACAACGCAGTCCTACAACCCCTGTTGCAAGCAACAGGTTTGCCCTCTTCCAAGTTCGCTCGCCGCTACTATCGGAATCTCTATTTGATTTCTCTTCCTCTGGCTACTGAGATGTTTCACTTCACCAGGTTCGCTCCCCGCAGGGTAACTGACATTCCTGTCAGTTGGGTTGCCCCATTCGGAAATTTGCGGATCAAAGCTTCTTGACAGCTCCCCGCAACTTATCGCAGTCTAGTACGTCCTTCATCGCCTCTTACAGCCTAGGCATCCACCATTCGCTCTTAATAGCTTACCTATTCGTATTCTAATGCACATTTCACTCCCTTATTAAATGTAAAACATTTAACAAGTTGTAAATTGTTTTTTTTGCGTTTTGTTGACTTTGACAATAATAAATTAAATAACATCTCTATGTTCTTTCATCAGATAGCAAAGCTATCTTAAAGAACCAAACCTAAAGTACAACGCAAAGCGTCGTATTCTAAATTATAGAACATAAACTTAGACTAAAAAGTCTAATATAAAAACAACCGCAATTGTTCTTATATTAGACCTTGTGTCCTCATCTTCACTAACAATGTCTTGATACAATCTTTTACCACTTTTTAAAAAATGGTGGAGAATAGCGGGATCGAACCGCTGACCTCCTGCGTGCAAAGCAGGCGCTCTCCCAGCTGAGCTAATTCCCCATGGTGGGCTTAAGAGGACTCGAACCTCTGACCTTACCCTTATCAGGGGTACGCTCTAACCACCTGAGCTATAAGCCCCTCTTTCATTCAATCTCTCAAAACTAAATAAGCTTCCTTAGCAGTTCTCGCCGGAGCACCATTGTGAGATAGTGTCCCTATACTCTAGAAAGGAGGTGATCCAACCGCAGGTTCTCCTACGGTTACCTTGTTACGACTTCACCCCAGTCGCTGAACCCACCGTGGTCGGTAACTAGTTTAGTATTCCGGCTTCGGGTGAATTCAACTCCCATGGTGTGACGGGCGGTGAGTACAAGACCCGGGAACGTATTCACCGTAGCATATCTGATCTACGATTACTAGCGATTCCAGCTTCATGGAGTCGAGTTGCAGACTCCAATCCGAACTGAGACTAGGTTTTAAGATTTGCTCCACTTCGCAGTATCGCGTCTCTTTGTCCTAGCCATTGTAGCACGTGTGTAGCCCTGGCCATAAGGGCCATGATGACTTGACGTCGTCCTCACCTTCCTCCTCCTTACGAAGGCAGTCTGATTAGAGTGCTCAGCCGAACTGTTAGCAACTAATCACGAGGGTTGCGCTCGTTGCGGGACTTAACCCAACATCTCACGACACGAGCTGACGACAGCCGTGCAGCACCTGTCTCTAAGTTCTAGTAAACTAGCACTCCCGTATCTCTACAGGATTCTTAGGATATCAAGGCCAGGTAAGGTTCTTCGTGTATCTTCGAATTAAACCACATGCTCCACCGCTTGTGCGGGTCCCCGTCTATTCCTTTGAGTTTTAATCTTGCGACCGTACTCCCCAGGCGGCACACTTAATCTGTTAAGTGCATTACTGCAATGACTAGCATCGCAACAACTAGTGTGCATCGTTTAGGGCGTGGACTACCAGGGTATCTAATCCTGTTTGCTCCCCACGCTTTCATGCCTCAGCGTCAATAATGTTCCAGTAGATCGCCTTCGCAATCGGTATTCCTGGTGATATCTACGGATTTTACCCCTACACCACCAATTCCATCTACCTCTCCCATATTCTAGGTAACCAGTTTCGAGAGCAGTTCAACGGTTAAGCCGTTGGATTTCACTCTCGACTTGATTTCCAGCCTACGCATCCTTTACGCCCAGTGATTCCGAGTAACGCTTGCACCCTCCGTATTACCGCGGCTGCTGGCACGGAGTTAGCCGGTGCTTATTCATAAGGTACCGTCATTATCTTCCCTTATAAAAGGAGTTTACACACCGAAATGCGTCATCCTCCACGCGGCGTTGCTGCATCAGAGTTTCCTCCATTGTGCAATATTCCCCACTGCTGCCTCCCGTAGGAGTCTGGACCGTGTCTCAGTTCCAGTGTGCCTGATCATCCTCTCAGACCAGGTATGCGTCATAGCCTTGGTAGGCCATTACCCCACCAACTAGCTGATACAATAAAGCCCCATCCTTTAGCAATAAATCTTTCCCAACTTACCTTATGATAAGAAGGAGTATGGGGTATTAGCAGCCGTTTCCAACTGTTGTCCCCCACTAAAGGGCAGGTTAGCTATACATTACTCACCCGTGCGCCACTAACGAAATAAGCAAGCTTATTTCATCCGTTCGACTTGCATGTGTTAAGCACGCCGCCAGCGTTCACTCTGAGCCAGGATCAAACTCTCCATAAAATTTTTATGAAGTGTTCTTCATTTGACTTAAAGTATCTCTTTTTTTTAATAAAGAGTTGATAATCTCTTTTTTCGCGTCACTGACTAAGGTCGCTTATTTAGATTTCAAAGATTGAATTTGACATTGTTAAAATGGTAATGAACGTGAAGCTTATCCCCTACTTTGGGTACTTCTCTTTAACCCCGCTTTCTCAAACGAGGACGAAATTATATATCCTTACACCTTACAAAGACATTAAAGAAGAAGAGAGGTTTATTGAATGTGTGTGTAACCTGTTTCAGGCTCAATTACAATAACAATTTCACCCTTATTGTTCGCAGTATTATTAGGAAGTGTACATGAAGCTAGGCACAACTTAATATGAACTGTTGATATATTTACTTTATCAACTGAGCTACTTATATGCCCTGCATTACTTAACTTCGTATCACCTCTATACGGCCTTCCTAGTTCATCGAAAACAATTCTACTTGCTGTTGAACCAGTACTTCCTCCTGACATACTTATATCATTTATTCCATAGCTACTTGTAAAATTCAACTTAGAATTTATATGCTCATTTGAACCTGTATCAAAAGAAGAATATGTCGTACCAATAAGATACTTATTCGAATTCAAAGGATCTTTCGCTACTTCAGAATATGAAAAATTAGCAGGGGCATTTGGATTTGCATCATAGCTGGATAAAATAGTGTCCGCCATAATAAAATATGATTGATATCCATTCGCTGTAGAAAAGCGTATCTGCCATCTTCCCAAAAACCAATTACTATCTGTTGCACTAAACTTGTCATCCATCATTGCCAAATGTTGCGTATAACGGATATGACTAACAACTTGATCAGCAGCTTCACGCAAAGAGTTTCGTTGAAAGCCTGTGGAAACGAAATAGGATAAAATGCCTACGACAACAATCACAAATACCAGTTCAAGCATCGTAAACGCGTTTTTCATTTTATCCTCTTTCTAATTTATGCGGTAAAGATAAAACGTTCTGACCGTTTTACCATAATAAACAATATTAATTTGTTCAAATCCTTCTTCTATCTCTTTTTGGTTCATAAGTTTATATGCACTGCCACGTTCGATATTATAAAATTTTAGTCTAAGTGCCATTTTATCATCTTTTATTATGACTTTATGGATGTCTCTAGCTTTTAACTCATGAGCTAGTTCTTTTGCAATATTATAGTTAATTGCAAAATGTTTGGAGGGCTCATTCATAAAAGCATACAATGGTTTATTGAAAAAACTAAGCATTGTATTGATAAAAAAGTGTTATGAGCACTAAGATAAAGAAAAAATGTATGCAATTTACGAAAGGCAGGAAGTCTTACACGATAGCTATTAAAAAAGACCTTAACCATTAACGGTACGGAGAGTACAACAAAAGGAGCAAAATCTTCAAGCAAAAGCTTTTGGCGTAACGAAAGAAGCAATGAAACGACCAGCGAAAAGAAAGAAATATACCATAGAAGATTTTTTTCTTCTTTAATTAAAATGCGATACATTGCATAGACAAAATATAAGAAAAGTAATGGCGAAAACACAATTGCATACACACCTAAAGTATCTATAAAATAACCTCTAGGTTTTCCGCCTGTATCAAATCCATACAGATACATAGAAGCACTAAATAAAATTAGTGTCAAAATAAGCAGGTCCGTTTTGCGTTTCATCAGAGCATAAACAAACAGTGCAATGTAAAAAATAGCAAAGGAATTATCAACAAAAAGACATGCGATTAGCACAATATGAGAAGCTACTTTCCATTCTCTAAGATAGAGATACGTAAATAAAAGGCTGAAAAAGATGACAACTATACCACTGTTGACTAAAAGTGCTACACCATTAACACCTGGTAAAAAGGCATAAATTGCAACCGAAACGATACGATCTATTCGTTTTTTTAAAAAAAAGTTTGCCAATTTTATACAGTAAAATAATGGAAGTTAAATGTAAAAGGATAAAAGGCAAACGCAGCGCAAAATCATTTTGTCCTAAAAGCTGTGTCGAATATACTGCAAGATAATGAACGAGGTCATTGCCATTGAAAAAAGTATAAGCCTCATCGTAGCTAATAGAGATACTCTGTGCACCATACGTAAGTAATGCACTACTAATAAGAAGGATAAGAAGTAAAAAAAAGTCTTTCTCTCATAGTTTTAAAAAGTTATTTAAGATGGCATGACCGTGTTCACTTAAAATGGATTCTGGGTGAAACTGTACACCATAGATTTGTTTATCTTTAATTTGAAGTGCCATGATTTCATGATCGTCCGTACTATATGCTGTTGGAACAACCACATCAGGGAGCCCTTCTTGCTCAACCGTTAAGGAATGATAACGCGTCGTCGTAAACGTTTCAGGAAGTCCATCAAACAGACAGCTGTTGTAAAGTTGTTTTGTAATAGACGTTTTACCATGCATCATACGCTTAGCACGCACGACTTTGCCTCCAAAAGCTTGTCCAATGGCTTGATGTCCTAAGCAAATACCTAAAATGGGGATTTTCCCACCAAAGTATTTTATAACGTCTAAACTCACACCTGCTTCATTTGGAGTAGCAGGACCTGGGGATATAATAATTTTCTCAGGATGAAGCGCTTCAATCTCTTCAACACTCAGCTCATCATTGCGAATTACTTTAAGATCAGCGCCAAGCTCTAAGCAATACTGCACAATATTGTACGTAAAACTGTCATAGTTGTCTATCATCAATACCATGTTTCTTTTTTCCCTCAAATGCTCCGATTTTAAGGAGCTTTTCTATGTAATACACCTTTCTGAAGAGCTAGGTTTTTACCCTATTCCTACACGAAAGCGTAAATATTGATTATTGTATCAATTTTTGTGTTGTTTTAAAATTAAGATGATGAAGAGTTGAAATAAATCAATGTTAGAAGAAAAAAAACGCTCGAACCGGGCAATTCGAGCGTTGATCTTAAAAAATTGGTAGGTTCTACACAAAAAGGAGGTATGTGTCTTACACTCGAAAGTATAGGCTCCTTGTTTAAACAAGATATGAACCATTCGTTAATAAAACCTAAACCTGCACAAATCGTTCATATTCTTTACATGTAAAGCCTAATCAATCCGTTTATACAGCACCCAAGCGATCCATGTTGCGATGAGTCCTGTGCCAATGGCTGCGCTCAAAAAGACTTCAGGGATTCGCCATGAAGCGTCCAATAACACCATCGTAAGTACCGCACCAAGTACCATAAACAGGGCGTTTAAGATGTTATTGGCGGCGATGATGCGTGAGCGAAAGGCGGGGTCACTTTGGTTTTGCATGATGGCGTAAAGCGGTACGCTAAAGAGTCCGCCAAAAAGAGCGATCAATGTTAGATCAATGAGGATGTGCCAAAAGGTGCTGCTTGAAAAAAGGTCTTCGACTGGTACAAAGCTCGAAGAGGTAAGCGCAAAGTCGATTCCAAAAAAAGTCATTCCCAACGCACCTAGTATGATCAAGGAAGGGCGAATGGCATGGTGACTGAGTTTCTCGCAGAGAAAAGAGCCCACGCCGATGCCGATGGTAAAGAGGCTGAGTAACAGCGTTACGGTGGTTTCATCGCCCACTAAAACGATTTTGACAAAGGCGGGGAATTGCGAAAGGAGGAGTGCGCCGTAAAGCCAAAACCATGAAATGGCGATGATGGCAAGAAACACGGTTTTATTGGCATACGCCAGTTTAAGCGTTTGCGCCGTTTGAGAGAAGATGTTGTACGAAAGACTCATCTGCGCATTCAATGAAGGTGCTGTAGGAATGTAGCGACTGCACACATAGCCGATCAGCGCGATTGCCATGCCCATGACACCCGCGATGATACCGCCGTACGTGGAAGCTGCTATTAGCCCCCCGCCAAGCGTTCCGAGTAAAATGGCACCAAAGGTTCCAGACTCGACCAACGCGTTTGCCATGACCAGCTCATTTTCACCCATGTGTTGGGGAATGATGGCGTATTTGATCGGTCCAAAAAGCGTTGAGTGCAACCCCATGCCAAAGACCACGACCAACAGCAGACTAAATCCGTGCATGTAAAAGCCAAGCGTGGCGATGCTCATCAAGACAAACTCCAAAATCTTGACAAGGCGCGTTAAAGAAGCTTTGTCGTATTTATCCGCGAGTGCGCCTGCAAGTCCTGAAAAGATGAAAAAAGGCAAAATGAAAATCGCCCCGATAAGTGGCGCTAAAATCCCTAACGGCAAACTCGTCCAAGCGCTCGCGTGAAACGTCACCAAAATGGCAAGCGTATTTTTGAAAATATTGTCGTTAAACGCACCTAAAAACTGCACCACAAACAAAGGCGCAAATCGCTTTGTTTTTAAAAGGTAGATGGAACTACTCATGCTATCTCGCTTGCCATGGATTTTAAAGTGACATAATCGGTCTTGCCTGTGCCCAAAAGGGGAAGTATTTCCACGTGAACGATCTTTCTTGGTACTGCAATTTCAGGGAACCCGTTGCTTTGAGCGCTTTTTTGCAACGCTTCACGGGTTAAGTTTTTATCGGTCGTAAACAGCACGATCGCTTCGCCTCTAGCGACATCGGGGATGGATGAACTCGCATGCAAAAAGCCGTTCGATGTTAATGTCGCTAATTTTTCGACGGACTCTAGGGAAATCATCTCGCCTGCGATCTTGGCGAAGCGTTTGACACGCCCTTTGATCTGCACAAAACCCGCCTCATCAATGCTCACAATGTCGCCTGTGTTGTACCACCCCTCGCCTGCTTCAGAAGTCGGTTTTTCCAAAATGCCTGGTTTTTCAGCGCGCAAATACCCGCTCATGACATTTGCGCCCTTTACATGTAAAATGCCACCCTCTTCAATGCCAGGAACAGGAACCAATTTATGCTCAATGCCCGGCAATATCTGCCCCACCGTGCCTTTTTTGTACGCCATCGGCGTATTGACCGCGATGACGGGTGCTGTTTCGGTTGCACCATAGCCTTCAAAAATGCGCAAACCAAACTTCTCAAACCAAAGCTCACGCACATTTTCAGAGAGTTTCTCAGCCCCTGCGATGACATAGCGCACTTTATAAAAGTCATATGGATGGGCGTGTCGTGCGTAGTTATGCAAAAAGGTACTTGTCCCTAGCAAAATCGTGCAAGATCTGTCATACGCGATCTCAGGAATAACGCGGTAATGAAGCGGCGATGGGTACATAAAAAGGTGCATGCCTCGAAAGATCGGAAGCAGTGAGCCTGCTGTCAGACCAAAGGAGTGGAAGATCGGCAGGGCATTGAGCATTTTATCTTCCGTGGAAAAATCAACGATAGAGCTGATCTGAGCGATATTGGCAAGCAGCGCTTCATGGGAAAGCACCACGCCTTTGGGTTTGCCTTCACTTCCTGAGGTAAATAAAATCACCGCAGGCTCTTTTTCATCTTGAGAGGTTGCAACAAGGCGTGGAAAGTGAATCGCATAAAGCATCAACCACAGTTTATCCACCAAGCGCATGGTTGCTTTGAGCTCTTCAAGGTAGACGATGCGCACACCTTGCAATGCTTCTAATTTCGGAGCGAGCTTAGCTTGTTCCACAAAAGCTTTTGAAGTGACGATGGTCTTGATCTCAGCCGCAGTACACGCACTTTGCAAACCATCCACACCTGCGGTGAAATTGAGCATGGCAGGTACTCTTTTCATACCTGAAAGTCCCAAAACCAGTGCGAGTGAAGCAACCGCCGTTGGCATCAAAACGCCCACCGCTTCTTCTTTTTGAGTGATAGGGTTTAAGAGTCGTCCCAAACCCAGCGCCATTTTAAGAAGCTGCGCATAAGTGTATTCGATCTGCTTGATGTCTTCCACGATGGCTTTCTTTTTGCCGTACGTTTCAATGGCATCCAAAAAAGTGCCGAAAAGATCGTTGGCAGGACGTGCGTCAAACGAACACTCTTGCATAAGATGGCGCATCGCTTCACCAGAGAGTAGACGTCTTTCATGCGATGTTCCCTCGTGCGAAACGTTGAGTTTGGTTGGCGTGCAATAATGCAGCGTAATCTGCGGAAAAAGCCTGTGCGGGTACGTCTTTGGCATACGAGAGAGTGTACTCAGTGTCGCTCCTTGAATCATCACAGGCACCACGGTCGCATTGGTTTTGACCGCGACAAAGGCACTACCTTCGTAAATCTTCATCAAACTGCCCGTTGTGGTGATGCGCCCTTCTGGGAAAATGACCACAGGTCGTCCGCTCTCGACCAGACGGATAATCGCCTTAATCGCCATCGGATTAGACGGATCGACAGTCAGATGATCGGCAAGCATAAGGAAAAATCGCACGAAAGGGTTTTTGGCGATTTGCGTGTTGATGATAAATACAGGCGAAACGGGCAACATCGCACCTAAAATCAAACCATCTAAAAACGATTGATGGTTGGCAATGATGAGCATCGGCTCATTTTTATTGGCTGTAAAATGCCCCTGAACACGAATTTTAAATAAAAAACGAAGGATGATGCGAAGCACTGTTTTGATCATGTTAGTTCCCGTGTAGATAATTTAAGACATTGCTAAAAGTCGCTTCTAAAAGCGGTTTATTGACCCAAAACCAAACCTCTTTGCCGATCTTCTCACTTAAAAGCACTTCGGCTTGATGAAGGATTTTGAGGTGGTGAGAAACGGTCGTGCGCGCCAAAGGCGAGACTTCAGCGATTTGCCCTGCATTAAGACGCTCTCCATCTTCAAACAGTAGAAGAATTCTTTGACGGTGTGCATCACCTAAAGCCATAAAGATGGCAGACATCGGTTTCCATTCAAGCGGTAAATCTTTCGCGTATTGCATTTGCATCTTATATTCCTAAATGTTTAAGTTTATCGACATAATAATCTTTTTTGTCTAAAATTTTTCTTAAAAAAAAGCGTTTTATGCTTTACATGTAAAGTATCTTACTTCAATTGTAAAACTTTCCGATAATTGGAATAAATAGGATTATTCGCAGGAAAATAGACCAACATCGCTTTCGCATAACGGTCAAACACATTTTTTTCAAGGGCGATGCAAAGGCGTTTTAAAAGCGCTATGTCGTAACTGTTCCACACCGTTGTAAATGGTACGGGGTAGTCGCTTCCAAAAAGCAATTTGGGGTGAATGTCGTTTTGCGTCGAGAGATGGCGCAATACTTTGGCGCGCACGGGCGTTAATAAGGCTGAAACATTGGCGTAGAGATTATCGTGTGTTTTTAGCATCTCAAGCAAGGTAAAATAGTCATCGTTAAAGCGTTTGGGGTTGGATGAGAATGCTTTAACGATGTGACGTGGCTCGTAAGAAAGTGCCATATGTGCGCAAATGACCTTCACACCCACTTCTAAAGGTTGGCGCACCATCTCGATGCTCTCGCAGGTTTTATACGAATGTACGCTGCTCTCGCTTCCCACATGAATGATCAACGGCAAATCAAGGCTCGCAAGCTTCTCAAAGTAAGGTCGATACCGTGCATCACGCGTGTCAACACCCCAATAATTTTGTAAAAACTTTGCCCCTTTAAAGCCTAAGGCATGGTACTTTTCGATCAGCTCTAGTGCATCGGGTCGTTTAGGGTTGATAGAGAAAAATGGGATGATAAGCTCTGGAAACTGCGCGTATAACGCCGCCACATCTTCATTGCTTGCGCAGACGGTTTTGTCTTTATGAAGAACATTGCCCTCATCATCGACCTTTGCATCGACGCCAAAAAGTACGATTTTTTCGATGTACTCTGAGCTTTTCACTGAATTCATCAGCGCGTCGGTGTAGGCTTTGTACGGCTCTTTTGCAAGGACTTTGGCGTCAATGCCGAAGCGTTTGGCAAAAAAACGTAAAGCAACTCTGTCGTAAAAGCGGTTGAAAGAGACTTCACTGTTTAGCAAGTGAACATGCGTGTCGATTGTTTTCATTTCTATATTCCTAATATCTTAAACATATTGGAATATTAATACATGGGAGCTGAAACGATTCTGAAAGAAAAAGCCTTTTTAGCACTCTTTCACGATATGAGAAAGTAACCACGTCATCGCCAAAAGATCGGCACTGCCACCAGGGGAGAGATTTTTTGAGATCATATCGGCGTCCAATTCTCGCAAAAAAGTGTCTAAATTTTCTGCGTTTGGCTTTACATGTAAAAGTGCTTGTGTTTGTGTTTTGGCGTAAGCGAGCCCTTCAACGCCACCTCGTGACCAGAGCGTGCTGTCATCTAAACGTGACATCAGCAACAACAGTGTTTTTTTAAGTGCAATCTCTTCGCCCTCTTCTTTTTTACATGCTTGGAAAAACGGCAAAGCGCTCTCAAAAATGATGTCAAAACCACTCTGCGCAATGCCACGAATGCCACTGCTTCCCGTTTCGTAAAAAAAACGTGCCCCTGCGCTGTTGGGCTTTACATGTAAAAGATCATCTTCGACCAAATTGGCGCACAGTGCTTGCATTTGGGTTTGTAAACGTTTACATGTAAAGCTCTGGTTGCATCCTTTAAGTCGTCCAATGGCTCCACAAAAAACGGCTAAACAGAAGATCATTCCTTTGTGAGTATTGACATTTGACGTGGCTTCAAACATCGCTTTTTCGCAGGCAATGCCAATCTTTCGAAGTCTTACGAAACTCTGTTTGGCATCTTCATGGGCATACGTTTGCGCGGTTTGAATCCATTGTATCACAAACGGTTTGATCGCGCGAATGCTTGTATAGAAGGTATGAATGTCCATATCGTGGTGTGCGCCACTGTTGGCTTGGTCGACCAAACCCGGTTTTGGAGTCAGTTCGACTTCGGTTTGCATGGCACGTTCACACCACAAAGCAATCGAGTGAGCAAACGCATGTTTTTCAACCAACTGTTTGATATAGAGATTTAATTCTGCATAGGTGTGTCTTTGGGAGCGCGCACAAAGCTGTGCTTCCTCTTCACAGGCAAAGCAACGACGTTTTGGAAGTCCAAGCGCACTTCGTGAGAGAATGTTTCCCGTGAGATCCAGCACATCAATATCCATCAAACGCCCGAGGGGATGAGTCATTTCTACTTTACATGTAAAGGCTTTGAGCACCTTTGCATCTACTTTACATGTAAAAAAAGATTCCGCTCCACTTGGGGAAAGTTTGCTTTCGCAGGCGAGTAGTTCGATGCCTTCTTCTTGGAGCATTTCCAAAAGGGCTTGATGCGCTATTTCGTGTGCGACAACCGCTTCATGCGAAAGTTTAATGAGGCTAGGAATATTAATCGTAAGTGAGATAAGCGATGCCAAAGGGTGGCGGCTTAAAAGCTCTTTTTGCTTCCAAGCACGCTCTTCTTTGGCGTATAAAATAGTCTCTAGCGTCGTTGGTTGGTCTATCATTTATGCCAATTGGCGCACGACGTCGATAATGGAACCATCACGGTATCGAATGACCGCAACCACTTTGTCGGTGTATTTGATCTCAGCAGGGACACCACATAATGCAATCGCTCGCTCATAGAGCTCTTCCATCTCAACGATTTGAAGTCCTGCTTTTTTAAGGCGCTCTTTGAGTTCCACATTTTTAGGATTGACTGCGATGCCTTGATCGGTCACGAGCACATCAACGCTAGAGCCAGGCGTTACAATGGTATTGACCCGTTTGGTAACGGTGGGAATACGTCCACGTGTAAGTGGCGCTACGATGATGGAGAGCTTTGCATCTGCAGCCGTGTCACTGTGTCCACCCGAAGCGCCACGGAGTAACCCTTTTGAACCAGTGATGACATTGACGTTAAAGTCAAGATCGACCTCAAGCGCACTTAAAACAACGATGTCAAGCTGACGCGTCGCAGCACCTTTGGAACTGGGGTTGGCGTATTCATTCGCGCTAATCTCAATGTGGTTTTTGTTTTCACCCAAAGATTTTGCGGCAAATTCATCAAAACTTTGGACATCCAAAAGTGTTTTAATCAGACCACGTTTGAGCATGTAAACCATCGTACCGGTGATACCACCGAGTCCAAAGCTTGCGTGGATGCCTTTTTCTTCCATCTTTTCACTTAAAAAGACAGTTGTTGCCAAAGAAGCGCCACCTGTTCCGGTTTGAATGCTAAAGCCCTCTGTAAAAAGCCCTGAATGTTCAATCACTTTTGCCGTATGACCCGCGAGTAAAAGCTCTTTAGGATTGGTCGTCATACGTGTCTCGCCCGCACCAATTTTGGAAGGATCACCCACCTCATCAACCACAACCACCGCATCTACTTGATCTTGGGAAAGACTAGAAGGTACATTGGGATACTCTTCTAAAGATTCGCTCAGAGCGATCACATAGTTTGCGTATTGCGCATCAATCATGGCATAACCAAGTGAGCCACATTTGGAACGACCTGAGTAACCATTGGCATTACCAAAAACATCGCATACTGGTACCCCTAAAAACGCTACATCGATTTTGAGTTCACCCGTTTGAAGCAGATTCACACGTCCACCGTGAGAGTGGATTTGCACTGGTTTTTCCATCAAACCTTTGGAAATCGCTTCACCGAGTTTACTACGAAGTCCTGAAGTATAAATCTCTGTTACCACTCCATTTTTAATGTGCTCAATCACAGGATCATGCACAGAAGCAAGTGAGCTAGAAGCTAAGGTCAGGTTTTTAAAACCCATTTTAGCGATCACATTCATCACGTTATTGAGCAGTAAGTCACCACCACGAAACGCATGGTGAAAAGAGATGGTCATACCGTCTTTCAACCCTGAACGATGAATCGCCTCTTCAATACTCAAACAGAGCTTAGCACGCCTGTCTTCACCTTTCATATGATCTTTACATGTAAAGATGGGAGCACCCACCGTTGTGAGCGTGTCTACTTTAAATTGTTTTTCAAAATCTTTCATTGATCTTCTCCTAAAACACCTGATGCACGGGCTAAATCCATAATCCATTCGGCTCTTAAAATAACAGGAGCATCGACCATCTTACCATCAAGTGAAATAACGCCAAGACCACGTGCTTTCGCATCTTTTGCAGCTTCTAACACTTCAATCGCCCAGTTAATATTTTTCTGTGATGGCGCAAAAGCGCTATGAAGCCATGGAATTTGGTTTGGATTAATCAATGATTTACCATCAAATCCAAGCCCTTTGATATAATCCACTTCGTGCATAAAACCTTCTTTATCTTTGACATCGGAAAAGACGGAGTCAAACGCACCAATTTTTGCGGCACGTGCCGCAAGTAAGATTTGGTTACGTGCCGCCATAAGCTCATTTCCCTCTTTGGTACGTTGCGTATGAAGATCACGTACAAAGTCCTCTGCCCCTAAAGCAATACCCATCATACGTTTTGAACATCTGGCGATATCTACTGCATTAACCACACCTAGCGCACTTTCAATGGCGGCTAAAAGCATCGTCTTTTTCCCTTGCCCAATGCGATTTTCAATATGTGAAATCTCTTGCTCCATCTCTAAAACATCATCTACTGTATCGGTTTTAGGAAGACGAATAATATCCACCCCTCCTCTGATAGCTGCTTCTAAATCTAAGAGACCAAACGGGGAATTGAGAGGATTGACACGAACGGCAGTTTCAATATCTTTATAGGTAAAATGTTGCAACGCATGGAAAACCATCATACGTGCAGAATCTTTTTCACTGAGTGCCACAGAGTCTTCAAGATCAAACATGACGGTGTCTGGCTTATAAATAAACGCGTTACAGACCATTCCGGTGTTAGACCCTGGCACAAACAACATACTTCTTCGTAATTTCTGTTTCATGATAACATACTCCAATCGGGCTCAGCTTGTGATAAAGCTCTTAAAATAGCAGTTTGAACACGCGCTTTAATCACATAATCAAGTGCACCTTTGTCTTGAACAATGAGTTTAATGCTATCCACTTTCATTGCCTTGACCGTCTCCAAGATAAGTGATCGTATAGCATCGCCATAGATCTCTTCGACACTACTTTCCAACTCAATTACGATTTCTTTCTCTTCGATGGGCATTACGCGAACAAAAGCATCGCTCGATTCCAGTGTTCCCGCATGCGCAGTCTCTAGTTTTTTGCTCATTTTACTTCCTCTTTAGACATCATTTTCGCAATCAACGCATACGTTGTCGGAGGGACCAAAGGGAGGATCTCTTCCAAACGATTTTCATGCATTAATTTCCTGACTCTCGAAGCCGAAATTGGCTCACCACCGTACTCAATGCGTCCTAACTCTACCACCTCAATGGGTGGAAATTCACTTGGGCGGACGAGTAGCTTTTTCATCTGCTGATTGTACTCATTTGTCACGGTACAGAAAGGTTCAACGCCTACATATCGGTGCGTAATGCCCAATTGTGGGGCAAGATGATTTCTAAAGATATTCAGATCCAACTCCGTATAAAGTGAATCAATCTGGCGTTTGTCCTTAATAAAATAGGTCGGAAACGTCGCTTTAGAAATAATATAGTCTGAACCCTCATGTATCGTGAGGTTTTCAAGATCTTCCAGGCCTTCACAAATCAGGCGGTAACGATCTTTAAACGTAAAGAAGGAAGCATCTTCCTTCACCACAAACAGATGTACCCATTCGGAGCGTTCACACGCTTGCTCCACCAAATAACGATGCCCTAAGGTAAACGGATTTGCATTCATCACAATGCTACCAACCACATCACCGGTATGTTTATACTTACGCAATCTTTTTTTATACAGATCGATATTATAGCTGTTCTCCATCAAAATAACGTGATGATTTGCTTGTTCGATATACTTAAAGCCACACGATTCAAATACCTCCTGATAATCTGGCTTCGTAAATAAAAACAGATCATGCCTTCCTTCACGAAATGCCACCTTTAAAAGTTCACTCATGAGACTGAGCGCCAAGCCTTCTCCACGCATACTTTCATCCAGTGCAATGTTCTTAAGCACTCGACCACTTAGACCTCCGCACGCTACAATACGGTCATCTTCTTTGGCAATCACAAAAATTTCAACATCTTCTGACATCTCTAAATCAACACTTTGCAAGAAGTCATTGATCTTTTGTCTTCTTACGGTACTGGTTTGAGGGACTTCAGAAAAAACAAAACTCATCGACCCTCTTTCTTATGCAACACCTTCACAAACATGGGCGCAACACTCATGACCAACAACATCCTCACAATATGATGAAGGGCAACATACGGCAAATTTGCCCCTACAATAATGGCGATCACATTCATCTCTGACTGCCCGCCGGGAGAAAAGGCTAACATAATCGAGAGCAGTGGAAAATCAGTCATCCATGAAACAATCGCAATAAAAAGGGATGAGACGATCAGTAAAACGAAAAAATAGCCTAACGTTTGCGCTAAAACTTTGACAATCTCTTTAAGTGTAACCCCCACAAACACAAAACCAACCGTAGTACCTAAAATGAGTTGAATGACTTTAATCACTTCATTAGGAGGACGTGAATAGACAAGCCCTGAGCCATAAATCAGTGCGCCTAAAAACATCGGACCAATCATCGTACCACCCGGAATTTTGAGCTTTAAAGCACCCCACCAGCCTAAAAGTGCACAGAAAGTTAGGATAATCATATCGTGAGGATCACTGTTTAAAAGCGGTTGAGTGATGCTTGCTCTACCATCTAACGAAACATGCGACATCGCTTGAATAATAAAGGGAAGTGTAAAAACGATAAACAGCAGTCGTGACGATTGAGTGAGTGTCACTCTATAGACATTGGCACCCATCGATTCAGCCAACATGACCATTTCAAGCAGTCCTCCTGGCATGGCACTAAAATAGGCTGTCATCTTATCAAACTTCAGCCACTTCCAATAATAGAGCATGCCACAAAAGGTGACGACAATGACAAAAGGAAGAATTAAAACGAGACTGGAGATAAAATCACCCAAATACTTCAAAATATCGGGATGAAAAGCACTCCCAATAGTAATGCCTAAAACGGCGCGTGCAGGAGCGGAAAACATTTTAGGAGAACGAAGAGAAAGAGCCTCAAAACGACTGGCAATAGCAATGGCAACAATAGCACCCAAAAGCCATGGTAAAGGCGTTTTTAAATACGAAAAGATTATGGCACCTATTAACCCTATTAACAATGATGTTAGAAGAGGAAGAGAGCGTTTAAGCCATGGCATTGAATAATCCAAAAATAGTTTAGGTAAACCCAAAAATAGTATCTTCTTTTTCATTAAGAAGAGATAATGAAAAAGAGTAGAAAAATGGCTAAAAATGGTCTTTTTGATGCGTATAAACGCGATTTAAGAGAGGATAACACTACTCCAATACAGCCCTTCTCATTCTTTACATGTAAAGATATTAGGAGCAAAGTATTCGTTGTAATTTTAAGCCAAAATAAAACGTAGATACAACAATTAACGACAAAAGAATTAAGAAAGCATCCCAGCCTAAATACTGATAAAAAACACCCGGAGCAAATGTTCCTACGGTTCCACCTGCATAATAAAAAGAGAGATACAATCCATTGGAAATGGCACGGTTTTCAAGCGCTAGTTTGCTAATAAGTCCTGAAGCTACAGAATGAATAATAAAAAAGCCTGCACAAAAGACAAACATACCGCCAAACATCACCATGTAGTTATTCACATGAAACACTTGTAATCCTACAAGGTAGGTAAAAATACCGATGATAATCGTCTTAGTCTCATTTCCAAAAAGACGGATCATCCATAAAACACGAATGGAGATAATAAAACCGATGATATACCCCGCATACATCATGCCTACTTTTCCATACCCAATCGTTGAACTGAGATTTTTAAGTTGAAAAGGCAAAAAATTAAGCAGTGCTTGAAAAACAAAGAAGATAAAAAACATCAGGGCATAAATGTTAAAAAACGTTTTGTTTTTCAATATATCCAATACTTGGGAACGTTTTGGTTTGACAAAATCCACTTTGAGTTCTTCGCTAAGAAAACTCAGGGCTCCAAACATCACAATTAACGCTACCCCTAAGAAAACAAAAAAGAGCCTCCAACCAAACAGATCACTGAGTATACCTGAAAGCAGTCGCCCTAAAAATCCCCCCAAAATCGTTGCACCAATGTAGTAGCCTATAGACTGTTGCACCTTCTCTTTGGGCGTAATAAAGCCAATATAACTCATTAAAGAGGTCAAGACGGCAGGAATCAAAATACCCTGTAAAGCACGAATAGCAAGCAATACAGAATACGTACTGCTCCATGAAAAACAAAGCTCTAAAATTCCTAACATTAAAACAGCATTTCTCAAAAAGAGTTTGGATGAAAACGTCTCCAAAATATAACCATAAAAAATAGGCGCAAAACCTAGTGGCAACATAATGACCGTGGTAAAGATGACCGCCTCAAAACGGCTTAAGTCAAACTCTTTTTCAAAAAGCGGTTGGATGGGCTGAACAGCGTAGAGGGTACAAAGGGTAAAGATCGTACAAAGATAAATGATAAGGAGTTGGTGGTGAATAAGAAAATAAGAAAGGGAGCCTTTGCCCCCTTCTCTATTTATAATTGTCAATTTCAAAATCCCAGAAAAACTTAATCCACTCGGTTGTTTCACGAGCAGTAAAATCGGGACGAAGCAACGCTTTTTCTTTGTAAAATACCGAAGCAATTTTAAAATCAATTTCAGGGTATTGTGCCCTCAAAACACGCTCTATCTCGATCATCGTCTCACCACTGTCAATGATATCATCAACAATAATAACACGTTTGGCTCTGCTTAAATCAGGGATATTAAAGATGTTGATGGTATCTAGCTTCCTCGTCTCTTCATAATGCACCGAATTGATGGAGTAAAGGTCGCGCATCTCCAACGCTACTGCTAAAAAATGACCTAAGGTCATACCACCACGAGCCACCGCCAAAATAACATCAGGCGCATAAGGCTTGATCTCTTTTGCAAGGGTGTTCACATCTTCTTTAAACTCTTCATAACTGTAGTAACGCAAATTAATGTCCTTCCTGTACGATAAATACGGTTAAACTGACAAACGTCAGAAACAAAATTCCAAAGTTAATATCTTTAAACTCTTTTTTGATCAATTTGATGAGTACATATGAAATCAAACCAAATGCCAAACCGTTGGTAATTGAAAAGGTTAAAGGCATCATAATGACAATCAAGAAAGTCGAAACTGCAATGGCGGTATCTTTAAAATTAATGTGGGAAAGCTCGCCAAACATCAAAACACCGACCATGACCAAAACAGGATAGATCGCGTTTTCAGGAATAGCTTTAAACAAAGGCATCATAAACAATGTCAATACAAAACAAAGTCCCGTCACCACTGCCGTTAATCCTGTTCGTCCCCCCTCTTCAACACCTGCCGCACTTTCAACAAATGCCGTTGTCGTTGAAACACCTACCACCGCACACACGGTACTTGCAAGGGCATCTACTTCTAATGTTTTTTGAAGCTCTTTTCCATCATCTTTAAAAAGCCCTGCACGGAACCCAACGCCTGCAAGCGTTCCTAAGGAGTCAAACAAATCGGTAATCAAAAAAGTAATAACTACAGGGAACAAAGAAAAGGTCAATGCACTTTTAACATCAAGTTCAAAGGCAATAGGACTCACTGAAGCAGGTAGTGAGAAAAATTCTGTTGGGTAAGGAGCGATGCCTAAGACCCATGCCACAATGGCCGTTGCGACAACAGCTAAGATAAATGCGCCTTTGAGTTTCCATGAGTAGAATGCAAACACTAAAACAAGGCCTAAAACACCCAGCAATACACTTGGGTTTTTAAAATTGCCTACGCCCACTAAAACCGCAGGATTGGCAATGACCATCCCCATACTTTTAAGCCCAATAAAGGCAATAAATGAGCCAATACCCGCACTAATCGCACGTCTAAGATCGTGTGGCACACTCTTCATAATCCACACCCGAAGCGGGGTTAAAGAGAGAACGAGGAACAAAAGACCTGAAAGAAATACAACACCAAGAGCGGTTTGCCAAGGCACTTTCATACCTAAAACCAAACCAAACGTAAAATAAGCATTAAGTCCCATACCAACGCTCATGGCAATAGGCGTATTTGCCCAAAGACCATTAAGAATGGATGAAAAAATCGTGATCAAAGCCGTTGCGGTGATCAACGCTTCCATTGGCATACCTGTTTTACTCATAATAATAGCATTGACAGGTACGATGTACATCATGGTCAAAAACGTCGTAAACCCAGCCGTAAACTCGGTTTTAACCGTTGTACCATTTTTTTCCAGTTTGAAAAAGTCCACCAAAGTAGATCCTTTAAATTAAGATATTAATACGTCTTGAGTTCGTTATAGAGACTATCGCGTTCCACGGCAGTAAAACCGCTCGTTTCGATCAACTCTAAAATACTTTGCATTCCAAGGCCTTTGGCACTGTTAGCACCTGCGGCAGATTGGATAGATTCCACTTCAATCGTACCATCCAGATCATCCGCGCCATATTCCATGGCAACAAGAGCGAGATTGATCGTTGAAGTTGCCCAGTAGGCTTTGATGTGGTTGATATTATCAAGCATCAAACGGCTGATGGCAAAGGTTTTAAGAATTTCGGTAGAGCTTAAAAAATCGTCTACATGTAAATAGTTATTGTCACGTTGATAGACAAGAGGAATAAATGCATTAAAGCCATGAGTGCGATCTTGTAGGTCACGAAGACGAAGCATATGATCGATGCGGTGTTCGCGTTTTTCCACATGCCCGAAAAGCATCGTGGCATTGGACTCATGCCCTTTTTTGTGCCAAAGTTCATGAATATGCAACCACTCCGTTGAGCTGACTTTTCCTTTGCAGATGTACTCACGCACACCCTCATCAAAAATTTCAGCACCACCACCGGGCATCGAATCCACACCATGCGCAATCATCTTGTCAATGACTTCTTCGAAACTGAGATGATATTCTGTTGCCAAAAAATTGATCTCAGCTGCTGTCAAAGCCTTTACATGTAAATGAGGGAAACGCTCTTTGATTTTAGAAAAAATCTCCAAATACCACTCAAGTCCCGTGGCAGGATTGTGCGCAGAGACCACGTGCACTTCGGTAATGTGGTTGTCTTTCACGGAGTGATCTAAAATCTTTAAAATCTCTTCGTGGGTCATCGTGTAGGGGTTGGGATTTTTACGGTTGGCAGAAAAAGCGCAAAATTTGCAGATGTCTTTGCAGATATTGGTGGGATTAATATGTCGGTTGACATTGAAAAAAACTTTGTTTCCATGAAGATTTTTGCGTCTTTGGTTAGCATATTTACCTAACGTAAAGAGGTCAAGATCGTAGAGCGCTATACCATCTTCAAGGCTTAAGCGTTCGTTATTTTCGAGTTTTTCGATAAGCGTCATAGGTTACTTTCATCATTTGAAATAAAGATGGATTTTAGCAACTTTTTTTGTAAAGAGAGGTTAAAAATTTCAAAGTACAAAAGAAGGGAAGAAAAGTACCATAAGGAGACTCTCTTCTTCCCTCTTAAGCTTATAAATAATCTTCAGGCTTATAATTCTCCACGACAAAATCAATATCTTTATCGCCTCGTCCGCTCAAATTAACCAAGATGGACTCATAGGGTTTTTCTTTCGCCAACTTCATTGCAAATGCCACCGCATGCGCACTTTCAAGTGCAGGGATAATGCCTTCGTAATGAGATAGATCATAAAAAGCTTGAATGGTTTCTGCATCATTGGCGATGCCGACTTTTGTGCGAGAAATAGAGTTTAAGTAAGCATGCTCTGGACCGACAGAGGGGTAGTCAAGTCCACTCGCTACTGAATGAACCGCGGCGGGTTCGCCCTCTTCATTTTTAAGCATAATGGAGTTAAAACCATGCAGTATGCCTTCGCTTCCATACGTCAAACTTGCGGCATGTTCGCCCAGTTTTGTCCCTTTGCCGCCTGGTTCAACACCGTACATTTCACACGGGTCTTCAATGAATGCGGAAAAAAGTCCCATGGCATTACTGCCACCACCAACACACGCGACTAAATTATCAGGCAAATTGCCTGTCATCTCTAAAAATTGCTCTCTGGCTTCGATGCCAACGACACTTTGAAAGTCACGTACCATCATCGGAAATGGATGAGGGCCTACAACAGAGCCGATGCAGTAGATGCTGTTTTCGGGGTCTTTTAAGTAAGCAACAAACGCTGAATCGACCGCTTCTTTGAGTGTTTTAGCCCCAAAACTCACGGGTACAACTTTTGCTCCAAGAACACGCATACGTACGACGTTGGGGTGTTCTTTGGCAATATCCACTTCACCCATATGAATCTCACACTCAAGTCCAAAATAGGCTGCTGCTGTGGCGAGTGCTACACCGTGTTGCCCTGCTCCAGTTTCAGCGATGAGTTTTTTCTTGCCTAAATACTTAGCCAAAAGTGCTTCACCCATGCAGTGGTTGAGTTTGTGTGCTCCTGTGTGGTTTAAGTCTTCGCGTTTAAGGTAAATGCGTGCGCCGCCAACATATTCACTGAGGCGTTTGGCGTAATACACAGGGGTTGGTCGACCTTGATAATGTTTGCGAATATCGCGAAGCTCGCGGATAAAATCATGCGAATTACCAATGGTTAAGTACGCTTCTTCAATCTTCTTAAATTGCGCTTCGAGTTCAGGTGGTAAATAGGCTCCACCAAATTTTCCAAAATAGCCTTTTGCATCAGGGAAAGCTCTTAAATACGGCTTTTGCATCAAATATATCCTTTACATGTAAAGTTTGAGAGTCTCTAATTTGAGAGTATTATAGCTTAGATTTCATAAGGTTAAATGGGGGGAGAATAGAATGGTGGTCCGTGTAGGCTTCGAACCTACGACCCCATCATTAAGAGTGATATGCTCTACCAACTGAGCTAACGGACCATGTTGCAAGATTGAAATTCTACTCCTCTCTTGATAAAACGAATGTTAATGTGTAAATTTTCTTTCCTAGCGCAATTTTGTCACGATTTTATTACATATTTTGCTAGAAGCAAGCTCTTTTTTTTGTATCATATCCCATACGTTTTTTGAGGAATAATGCATGGAAATCGAAGAGATTATTGAAGACCTAATTGACAAAAATGCGGATGATTTTGAAATATCAAAGCTCATTAAAGAACATATTAAAAGTTATCTTGGCTCCTTGAATGAAATTTTTGTTGAAAACCAAGGTAAAGATTTCTTAGTCAAACACGCCAAACAGATTGATCAATTTATCATTCTCATTTACAAATATACCTTACGCAAATATTTTGGTAACTACATGCCCTTTGTCAACTCTATTCCTGTCGTGCTGGTTGGCATGGGAAGTTATGGAAGAGAAGAGCTTTGCGTCTATTCAGATACGGACTTGATGGTAGTGTATAAAGCGCTTCCAGGCTATAACATAGAGCCTATGATCCAGTCGATGCTTTACCTTGCATGGGATGCAGGCATAAAACTCGGACATCGTACGCATAAACTTGAAGAGCTTGTTCCTTCCAGCAACCAAGATCTCACCATCAAAACAGCGATGCTAGAATCTCGCTTTTTATGCGGCTCTAAGCTTTTATGGATGGAAACCGAACGTGAGCTCTTAAAAATTCAACGTTGGCAAAAAAAAGAGGTGATACAACAAATCGTTGAAGCCAATGAGGAGAGACGCGCCAAACACCCGATGAGCATGGAACCTAATATCAAAGAAGGTGTGGGAGGACTTAGGGATGCCAATACCCTTTCATGGATCTGCAAAATTCTCTTTGGAAATATGCGTATACGCGATCGTGTACCTGAAATTATTGATGAAGAGGAGTATCGAGAGTTTCGAAGTTCATTGGAATTTCTATTTCGTGTACGTTCCGCTCTTCATCTGAGTGCAAAGAAAAAACAAGATGTACTCAACCTTGAATTCATCCCCGATGTGGCTGAAAAACTAGGTTTTGAAAATAAAATCTTAAAAAATGCCCAAATGCAACTTGCCTCCAAAACGATGTCGGCAATGCACACGATTGACGTTACATGTAAAATCTTTATGCGTAAGCTTACCTCTTCTATCCTCTCGCAACCAACGCGTTTGAGTGCCCTCAAACGTGGTCGTGTCGAAAAAGGGCTTTATGTGGTCGATCATTGTGTTTTTGCCTCTTTTAAAAAACCTAGCCCAAGCTTGAGTGTCGTTTTAGCGCAACTGCAACAGTTTGATGACCCAAAACTCAGCTTCGACATTAGCTATGTACATTACATCAAAAACGCTCATTTTGCACCCCATAACTCCAAAAAAATTTACAAACAGTTCAGGGCACTTTTATTTCAACAAAATCTTTACACTCTTTATAGCCTCCTGTATGAAGCCTCACTTTTGCAACAGCTCATTAAACCTGTGCGCCAAATCCTAAATCTTGCCCAATTTGATGGCTACCATAAGTTACCAGTGGATATTCACTCTTTGCACACACTCTATCACTTAGAAAATATCAAAGAACCGTTCATCAAGTCCCTCTTTGACGATCTCTGTCCTGAAGGAAAAGCACTCATCAAACTGGTTGCATTTTTACATGATATAGGCAAAGGAAGAAAAGGCGATCACAGTGAACTGGGTGCAAAAATTTTTAGAGCTTACGCGATGAAACTAGAGTTTTCAGAACAAGCAATCGAAACAGGAATTACGCTTATTAAAAACCATACTTTAATGAGCAATACGGCCAATCGGGAAGATATTTACGATGAAAGAGTCGTCCTTGCCTTTATTTCCAAGCTTCAAAATCCTCAAATCCTCAAACTGCTGTATATTCTCACCTATGCGGACACGAATGCGGTCAATGACAACATTTACACCGGTTTTGTTGCCAAATTACTGCGCGAATTTTACAACTACAGCCTCGATATGTTCGATAAAGAGGAACTCATCGACGAGACAACCAAACGCTTGCGTAAAGAAAATAGCCTTAAAAAGAGTCCTGAATTTTTAGAGCTATCCAAAGCATTACAGAAAAAGACACTCTCGGTACAATCTAATTTCTTTTTCTTGAAGCTTAAACCAAGTGCCATTGTCCAGATTGTCAAAGAGGCTGACGAGACACCTATTGACTCTTACTGTTATAAAATTAACAACGATTCACATCTCAGCATCACAGTTATCCGAGGTAAAAGCTTTAACATCGGTTACCTTTTAGGAAAACTCTCCTATCTTGATCTGGTTCAGATGGATATTTACAAGCTCTTTGATGGTAAAAAATACTTTCAAATCGACTTTAATGAGAAAGTCACAGAGAATGACATTGAGCTTATTTGTGAACTCATCGATAACTCGTTTGATATGGGCAAAAAAGTTACATTGAAAAAACCAATTATCCTGAAAAATGAGATTAGTATTGACTGTGAACACTCCAAATCCTATGCACTCATGCACGTCAATACTAAGAACCAACACGGCCTTATGGCATATTTGATGAGTGTGTTTGATGAGCATGGAATTGATATTGCAATGGCAAAGATTCAGACCATTAAGAATAGGACGCGAAACCTACTTTTAATAGAAAAGACAGCGCGCTTATGCAACAATGGACAAAATATACTAGATTATTTTTATTAAAAAGGTACCGTTTATGTGTGGAATTGTTGGCTATATTGGAACAAAAGAAAAACGCAATTTTTTTGCTAGGTGGACTCAAAGAACTTGAATACAGAGGTTATGATTCAGCAGGAATTGCCGTCCTTAAAGAGGGTGAAATTACCGCGTTTAAAGCCACAGGAAAACTCACTAATCTTGCTCGTAAAGTGGAAAACTTTCACTCAGAAGGATTTGGTGTCGGCATCGGACATACGAGATGGGCAACTCATGGTAAGCCAACCGAAGCCAATGCTCACCCGCACTGGGGAGAATTTTCGTACATCATTCACAACGGTATCATCGAAAACTACAAAGAGATCAAAGACGAGCTTTTAAAAGATGGTGTGAAATTTTTAAGCCAAACCGATACGGAAGTGGCGGTTCACTTGTTTGAAAAGAACGTCAGAGAACTAAAAGATTGCTTTAAAGCTTTTGAAAAGACAATTGCTTCATTGCAAGGAGCCTATGCCATCTTATTGATTAGTAAAAAAGCTCCTGATGTTATCTTCTTTGCCAAAAATGCAGTCCCTTTATTGCTCGGCAAAAGTGCAAGTGGGGAAGTCTATTTTAGCTCTTCAGACGCACCTCTTATCGGACTTGTCCAAGAAGTCGTTTACCTTGAAGATGGTGAATATGGTTGGGCAAAAAATCAAGAAATTACCCTTTTAAACAACCATGTGCCACAACATCTTGACTTTAAAACACTGACTCACGATAAACTCTCAGCCCAAAAAGATGGATACCGTTACTTTATGGAAAAAGAGATTTATGAACAATCTTTAGTGGTCGGTGAAACATTGATGGGTCGCATCAAAGACAATTCGATTATCTTGGATGAACTCTCAAGTCTTGATCTTGCACATATTGATGCCATTAAAATCTGCGCTTGTGGCACCAGTTATCACGCGGCTTTAAGTGCTTGTTATATGTTTGAACGTTTGGCAAAAATTCGCTGTAATGTGGAAATTGCCAGTGAATTTCGCTACAAAGAGCCTCTTTTAGATACAAAAACACTCTTTATTGTTATCTCACAAAGTGGTGAAACAGCAGACACCTTAGAAGCACTCAAGATGGCAAAACAGAGTGGTATGCGAACACTGGCCATCTGTAATGTCGATAACTCTTCGATTGTGCGAACTGCCGATATGACTATTCTCACCCGAGCAGGCATCGAAAAAGGTGTTGCGAGCACGAAAGCATTTGCAACACAGGTCATTACGCTTTGGCTTTTGACCCTTTATGTGGGTGAACACAAAAAAAGTATGGATGCCCTAACATTACAAAGCGAAATTGCAGCCTTACTTCGTGTTCCACTCATTCTCAAAGTCAGCGAAACAACCCATGAAAAAATTCGACGTCTCTCAAAACGTTATTTACACGGGCATGGATTTTTCTTCATTGGTCGCGATATTTTCTATCCACTCGCACTTGAGGGCGCACTGAAACTCAAAGAAATCAGCTACCTTCATGCTGAAGGTTACCCAGCAGGAGAGATGAAACACGGTCCTATTGCACTTGCCGATAGTGAGCTTTTCACCATTGCGCTCATGCCCAAAAACCTCTTATACGATAAAATGAAAAGTAATGTTGAAGAGTTGAGTGCACGTGATTCTACACTGTTGGTTATCAGCCCAGAGCCATTTGAATTAGCCGATGATTTTATTAAGACAAAACCTCACACGCATATGATGGGTGAATTTTTTGAGATGATGCTCATTACCCAGCTCCTTGCTTTAGAGATTTCGATTCGCCTTGGAAACGATGTGGATATGCCTCGCAATCTTGCAAAAAGTGTTACAGTAGAATAATGAATGACAGGTAAGGAAGGGTGATGCAAAAAAAGCTTTCTTTGATTATTGTTGGAACGATTTTTATCTCTTTTATGCTGTTGATGGTTATATCAGCACTTTCTATCCGTAATTTAGGGATCAAAAATGCTGAAGAAAAAGCACAGATTATTGCTAATTTAGTGCAAGATGGTTTGAGTGCCCATATGCTCAGTGGCACAATGGCTCAAAGAGAATTTTTTCTCAAAAAAATTAGTACGGCAAAAGGTGTCGATGCTCTCTGGGTCGTGCGCAGTAACTCTGTCATCAATCAGTTTGGCAAAGGATTTAGCAACGAAGTAGCACGCGATAGTATTGATGAAGAAGCCTTAAACAGCGCTACTGTGCATAAACAAATTATCGAAGACTCCGGCACTGTCAAATTACGCGTTACAACGCCTTATATCGCAACCGAGCATGGTACGCCCAACTGTATGCAATGCCACCAAACCAAAGAAGGGGAAGTGCTAGGTTCTATTAGTATCGTCTTTGATATTACCGAAGCACGTACTAATGGTATTTTGAATGCTTTGATGATTTTAGGCTTTTCGATTGTAATCATGCTGTTGGTCTTTATGATTATCAATAGGTCTATGCGCCCTTTAATGGAAATTTTTCATTCCATTACGTTTGTTATGAACAAAGCACAAGAGGGTGAATATGTCAGACGTGTACGCTGTTCAAGTCAAGAAAAAGAGTACCAAAATGTAAAATTTGGTATCAACTCTTTATTGGATAAACTTGAAGGGACACTGACGGATATTGAGATGACGGTCAAGAAATTTTTGGCGCTCTCGCCTAATCACCAACCTGATCTTTTGTTAGAGACACAAAGCATTGTCCATGAACTCTCAGATATCTATCAATTTAAACGTACGATCGAATTTGATGAAGACAAAGAACAAGTCTATCATCGTATCGGTTCTATTTTACAACACGATATAGGACTGAAAGATTTTGTACTCATCGAATCAGGGAAAAATGACATTCACCCCAATATTGTCTTTGATGCTTCTTCTCAAAAACGCTCGATTAATTTAAATTGTCGCGCATTGCGCACCAAACAGACCGTTACATCCGATCAATTTCGTGATATCTGTGGATTGTGCAATACCTCTGCATCCCACTTGTGTATTCCTTATTTGATTAGCAGCGATTTAGAGTTACTTTTAAGTATCTGGGAAAGAACGCCTGAAGAGTTGACCCACACTAAAACACTGCTTCCAAAAATTCAAAATTACATCGATGCAGCACGCCCAGAACTGGTCAGTAAGAACTTGACAGAAATTTTAAAAGTCTCTTCAACTACCGATGCACTCACAGAGCTTTATAACCGTAAATACCTTGATGAATACATCGAAAAAGCTCTTTCCCAAGCGAAACGAAATGGCATTATCTATGGTATTCTCATGATCGACATTGACTGGTTTAAGATGGTCAATGATACCTATGGACATGATATTGGAGATCGCGCTATAAAAGCCCTTTCGCAAGCACTTAAAGCTAATATTCGTGAATCCGACACGGCTTTTCGCTTTGGTGGTGAAGAATTTTTGGTTTTACTGTATGAATGTGAAGATGCGATGGTCATGCAAATTGCAGAAAAGATACGCCTTGCCTTTGAAAAAATGCCAATTCAGTCCAATACGAGTGCTACATTTTACAAAACACTGAGTGTAGGGGCATCTATCTTTCCTAAAGATTCAGATTCCCTCTTGAAATGTATTAAATTTGCAGATATTGCGCTTTACAATGCAAAAGATAGTGGTCGCAATTGCTGTAAACGTTTTGATCCAAGTATGATTGAAACCAAAGAACTTAGAAACGACTTTTAAAGGCACTTATGAAATTTTATCGTGTCTATGTGGAGCTCACCAATATCTGTGGGCTCGCATGCAGTTTTTGCCCTCCTAAAACACTCTCAACACACAGCATGTCGCTTCCTTTTTTTGAACAGGTGTTGGATGAATTAAAACCTTACACCAAAGAGATAGCCTACCACATGGGTGGTGATGCACTCACACTTTCCAATTTAGAAGCCTATTTGGATATTACATGTAAAAAGAATTTTAAAGTCATGCTGACAACCAGTGGCTATTATTTGAGTAAGCACAATCTTCAAACACTTTTACATCCTGCTATCAAACAGATCAATATCTCGCTCAACAGCTACAATAAAAACAGTATGCCGCTCTCTTTTGAAGCCTACATGGAACCTATCATCAAACTCTGTGCACTTAAATCAGAACATAATCGAGACCTTTTCATCAATCTGCGTTTATGGAATATGGACAAGACGCATAGTGAAGAAACATTTAATGAAAAACTCTTTGCCTATCTCGGAAAAGTCTTTCACACACCTTTACATGTAAAAACACTTTATGAGCAAAAACCTCGTTCCATACGCTTAAGTGAAAAAATACGCCTTCACTTTGACGACTATTTTGAATGGCCTAGCCTTCAGTCCAACCACCAGAGTGATGGACCCTGCCAAGGGCTTCGTTCCCATTTTGGAATTCTCAGCAATGGAACAGTCGTACCGTGTTGTTTGGATAAAGAGGGAGTGATGGCGCTTGGAGATTTACATGTAAACTCACTGAGTGACATTCTCAATACTCCAAGGACCAAAGCCATTATTGAAGGGTTTAAACACGACAGAGCCGTAGAAAGTTTATGTCAAAAATGCACCTATAAAAAACCGTTTTAAGGAAAACTAATGTCACAAAAACTTTACGAAAATGACTATTTTTATATTGAAAAAGAGAATGCCCTTATTCCTTGGGTTAAAATCTTTACACAAAAACCATACAAAGAGCTGAGTGATTGCGATTCTGTAACACAAGAAGTTCTCTTAAAGGCAATGCTCGTTGTGGAAGAGACCATGCGTTTTTATTACAATCCCAAAAAAATAAATATTGCGATGTTTGGTAACTATATTCCCCATCTCCATATACACGTTATGGCGCGTTTTGAGGAAGATTCGCACTTTCCTGAATCCATGTGGGGCATCAAACAACGTGAATCCAATCTTCATCTACCAAGTTTTGATAATTTTGTTACTATTTTGCACGATAAATTACGCAGTTGACCCCATTTTTGGGCATAGTTTAATCTCTCTTTTGGTAATCTTTAGGATAAATTTAGAAAATAATCATTAAAGATAACGAATGAAAAAAGTGGTTCTCAGTCTCTGTTTTTTACTCTCAACGTATGCGCTTAGCGCTAATTTACACTACTCTCTGATTAAAAAGGAGAGTGGCAAAGAAGGAAGCACCCTTCTCATTGTAGGCGGGATTCATGGCGATGAACCTGGAGGCTATTTTGCCCCGATGCTTCTGTCCAGATATTATAAAATAGAAAGCGGCACTCTTTGGATCGTTCCAAACCTTAACTTTGACAGTATTGTCAAAAACTCTCGTGGCATCAACGGTGATATGAACCGTAAATTTGCCAAAATAGAAACCAAAGACAAAGATTTTGACATAGTTACCGAGATCAAAAAGCTTATTTTAAATCCTAAAGTGGATCTTACATTAAACCTTCACGATGGCCAAGGTTTTTATCGAGAGAAGAATATCGACAAAAACTTTAACCAAAAAGCATGGGGACAAGCAACGATCATTGATCAACAACAAATCCCAAATGCCAAGTATGGAAATCTTGCAGATATCGCAACCAAAGTGAACCAAGAGACGAACGTTGGACTCATTGAAGATGTGCATGAATTTAATGTCAAGAATACCAATACCAAAACACAAGATAAGGCGATGCAACAAAGCTTGACTTATTTCTCTATCACCAATAATAAACCAGCTTTTGCAATTGAAACCAGTAAAAATATTACGAATCTATCACAAAAAAGTTTTTTTATCAACTCAAGACCATTGAAAAAATTTATGAATGTCATGAATATCAAATATTCACGCTCATTTGATCTGACAGAAGAGAATATCAAAAAACTTCTTCATGATGATGGTATCATAGAAATTCCTCCGACCAAAATCATGTTGGATCTCTCCACGCTCAAACCTTATATCAAATTTTTTCCTATGAATAAAGACAAACTTGTCTATACAAGTAATAACCCATTAATTGCGGTTACTAAAGAAAAAGATGAATATAAAATCATGAATGGGAATACCTTGGTATCAACACTTAAACCCGATTTTATTGAATTTGAGCACTCTTTAAATGATGTGAGTTTGATCATTGATGGCAAAAAAACAACGGTTAAAATCGGCTCTTTGATCAGTGCTAAAAACAGTTTTCAGGTTGACCCCATTAACGGATACCGTATTAACATCATCGGTTTTTCAAAACCAGGTGTTGTGAGTGAAGGTGGTATTAAGGTTGAACCAAAAGATTTTATAAAAACGTATGCGATTGATAAAGATGAAACCACATACATGGTACACTATTACAAAGATAAAAAAGTTTTGCGGTATGGTAAATATTAAGTTTGAAGATGAGAAAAAAAGTAAAAAAATAGATTTTCCCTTCAATACAAAATCTTCCATCTTATATGATCAAGCCTTTGGGACACTATTGAAGAAAAATAAGTCATCGTTTTACACTATGGGCGTGGACACGTTGATATGATCACGTGTTATTCAAAAATGAGTTCATCAAAGAATTTTCTTAAAGATTAAGGAGCATTGTGTGAGCACTTACGTGGGTAGACAACCTATTTTTGACAAAGAAGGTGTGTGCTTTGGGTATGAGCTCTTGTACCGTTCATGTGATCAGAACAATATAGCGACATTTCAAGATAGCGCTAAAGCAACGGCACGGGTAATGGTCAATATGGTTCACAATATTGGTCTTGCGCCTATTATTGGACAAAAAGTAGGCTACATCAATGTTGATGAGACGATGCTCTTTAGTGATGCTATTTTACTTCTCCCTAAAGAACATTTCGGCTTCGAGATTCTAGAACATACAAAAATCTCTCCAGCACTATTTGAACGGGTGAAGCATTTACATAGCCTCGGGTATCGTTTTTCACTAGATGATTTTGATTGTAGCGATGGCATGATCAACGCTTATAAACCACTTTTCCCTTATATTGAAATCATCAAAGTTGATATCCAAGCGATCGGTATTCCCAATCTTAAAGCCTCGATTGATAAACTTGAAACACCCATTCCTCTCCTTGCAGAAAAAATAGAAACTCATGAAGAATATGAAGCGTGCCTCAAGCTTAACTTTCATTTGTTTCAAGGATATTTTTTTGAAAAACCTGTTATTTTAAGTGGCAAACAAATTGAGCCACTTACCGCCAATGCCCTAAGATTGATGAACTGTATTCAAGGCAATAATGATGTTGCTTACATCACAGAAAAGTTTGAAACATGTCCTGATCTTGTATATAATCTTTTACGGCATGTCAATTCGGGTGCTTATCATTTCAAAAACAAAATTACGTCTATCAAACAGATGATTTTATTGTTAGGGCCTCAAAAAATCCTATCATGGTTAGGGCTTTTTTTATACGGTGCACCTCAAAATCATCCTTTTGGAATAGAAATTTTTAACAATGCAAAATTTAGAGCTAAAGTGATGGAAGAACTTGCTCTTACCTGCAAGAAAGCCGAACTTGCGAACAAAGCTTTTTTAACAGGAAGTCTCTCATTGATCGATACGTATTTGAATATTTCCATGCTAGAATTTCTCAACCACGTCAATCTGGATGATGAAATTAAAACAGCCCTTCTCTTTCATGAAGGATTTTTAGGTGAATTACTTTTTATCGCAACGGAGATGAACCATTCAAGTGATACGGATGCTACGATTGAAGCACTCAAACATTACCCTTGTTTTAATACAGATCAATTGTATCAGGCTTGCACCAATGCGACTCTTTTTGTCGAAAATACAGAACACGAATAAAAATATAAGGAATGAGACCATGAATATTGTCATATGCTACTGTACACGCTGAGGATACATGCCAAAAGCTTTCCGTGTGAAAGATGAAATAAAAAGTGCTTATAAAGACGCCAATATAACCCTTACACCAAAAACAGGTGGTTTTTTTGATGTGATCGTTGATGACATCATGATTTTTCAAAGACAGAAAAAATTGGCACGCCCATTGAGCGCTTTCCAGAAGTGGGAGAGCTTGTTTCACTGCTTCAACAAGCAGGTTATTAGCCTTTACATGTAAAGGCATTGATACTTTTTTTAAAGGTTTTAAATGGGCTATATTACGACCCTATTTGTTCGATTTGCCTATTTTTTAGATGCATCTATACGCTATCATCATGCAAAAGAATTTTGCAGGACACTTTTAGAGTCACAACACTCTAAACTCAAATTTTACTTTGATATTTTCATGGTTTTATTGGTTGTTTTCAGTGTTCTTTTCCTTCTCTATGAGGTAAAACATCCTGATGGACTTCCCTACTTAGATGCTTTTGTGCAATTTTCTTTAATTGTTTTTGTCATTGAATATCTTCTACGCTTTTGGATCTATTCAGATAGTCATAAACTCTTTTTAGAGGCATATGACCATGCAACAAACAATGACATCCCTTTCTCTCTAAGACGTACAATTTTTATCATTATCAAGAAAAAACTAGACTATATTTTTTCGCCTCTTGCCATTATTGATCTTTTAGCAATTTTACCAAGCTATCGTCCCCTTCGTTTTTTAAGAATTTTTTCTTCTTTTAGAATTTTTAAGCTCTTTCGTTATGCAAGGAGTATGAAAACATTTACGGAGATCATCACTGGAAAAAAGTTTGAACTCTTTACCCTAGCGATCTTCGCAAGCTTTGTTATTTTTACAGGCAGTTCTGCCATTTACATTTTTGAAACACACCAAAACCCAAAAATCAACACCCTTTTTGATGCCATCTATTGGGCAATCGTGACGATGGGTACGGTTGGGTATGGGGATATTGTTCCTGTCACGACAGAAGGTATGGTTGTTTCCATGCTTCTTATTATCTTTGGTGTTGCGATTATTGCATTTTTGACTTCTATTATCGTTTCATCATTTCAAAGCAAACTTATTGAACTTAAAGAGAGTCGCACATTTGCTGATGTCGATAAATTGGAAAATTACATTGTTATCTGCGGATATGGCCGTGTTGGAGAAGTGGTTGCCAAAATGCTCCACGAAGATGGCTACAATCTAGTAGTTATCGATAATGATCCAACCAAAATTAAATTAGCACAACAAAGAGGGCTTATTGGCATTGTTGCAGATGCCTCTAAAAGTAAAATACTCGGTGCTCTTGGCGTTGGTAAGCGAGCCTCACAAATCATTTGTGCAACGAACAGTGATGAGCTCAATGTCTTCATCACCTTAACTGCTCGAAGCCTTAGCAAACAGATTATTATCATTGCACGTGTCATCAAAAATAATCATAAGAAAAAATACTTTTTAGCTGGTGCCAATTATGCCTTTGGTGCTGACGAAACCATAGGGTTGATGGGAGCGCAATATATTGATCAACCGATCTCTTATGCGGCACTTGAAGAGATGCTCACAGAGAATACTGGCGTTATTTTTGATATCATCACCATTCATGAACATTCTTGCTTTATCAATAAAACGATTGAGGAACTCTCTCTTCATGAAAAAAGGCTACTTCTTTTTGGTATTTTACGAAAAGATGAGAGCATCCCTTTTCACTTTAATCCATCAAACGATTTTATACTTAAAGACCATGATATGCTCATTATCATGGGAAGGAAGCATCATATCAATATTCTACGCAAACTCAATGATAAAAGGAGTGTTTCATGAATGATAGTAAAATTCTCCTTTTCGGCTTTACGCGTTCCGCTATCGAAATAGGCACAAGACTCAAGGCCCAAGGTTATACTTTTACCTATATTGATAATGATCCAACGTTGTTGCCAAGGGCAAAAAAACTTGGATGCAATCTTCTAATACTCGACTACAGCGATGATGAAACACTTGTGACTCTGGGGATTGGGGAAGATGTCAAATTTGTCTTTACCCTTTTTGAAGAAGATGTTCAAAATGTTTTTTTAACACTTTCAATTCGCTCACTTGATCCAAAAGTTGAAATTATTGCAACAACTCACACGAAAGATGCCATTCATAAACTTGAAATTGCAGGAGCGAGTACCGTTTTAGACCCCTATCAAATGTGCGGTAAAAGAATCTATAAGCTCATTACCCAACCTGAAGTTATGCAGGTGCTTGATGAAACAATTTTTGGAACAGAAGACATTAATATGGAGCAGATTACTATTACGGCTCACTCTACTTTAAATGGTACCATGCTTAAAGAGTGTTATCCGACACAGAGTTACAACATGCTTTTAGTGGGAATTCATGATAAAGAGCTCAAAAAAGAGTTTATTTTTATCACGGAAGGGCATGACCATAAACTTGATTCTGGTGATATTTTAGTTGTAATCGGTCAAAGTGCAGAGATTGAGCGTTTTAAGATGGATTATCAGCTATAAGAGAGGAACGATTAAAAAGAGTGTTCCAACACACGCTAATGTTTCAAGCGTAGTGATAGATGCCATCAAAGAGACATCTCCTCCAAGTTCCCGCGCTAATATATGTGCTGAAGTCGCTGTTGGCATCGAAGCGAAGATAACAGTGATACATAAACTCATTCCTACCAGTCCCATTAATTGGGCTAACCCATAGGCGATCATAGGGAAAATGACCAATTTGGCAACACTTGAAACCACTAACTCTTTTTTAGCATGTTTTAAATATTTAAGCTCTAGTCCTACACCAACAGACAATAATCCCATAGGTAAGGCTGCATGACTGACAATAGCAATACTTTTTAAAATAAAAACAGGCAGCGGAATACCAAAAGCATTGATGGCACCACCAATAACACAAGCGCCAATTAAAGGATTTTTAACGATTGTTTTAAAAAATGAGCTTAGAGAAAATTTGCCATCACGCGTATAAATTGCAAAAACAGAGATACATAAAATATTAAGAAATGGAATGGCAAAGGCAATTACAATTGCGGCTAAAACCAATCCTTCTCCACCATAGACAGCATTGACTAACGCCAAAAAAACATAGGTATTAAAGCGAATACCCCCTTGAACAATGGACGTAAATGCCCTATTTTCAAAATGCAAAATTAAATTCAGTAAAATTAAAATGATTAAAATAATAAAAATTCCCAAGAGGGAAGCTAAGACAAGATTGACAGTATAGGTTAAATCAATTTTAGCAACGGCCAACTCGTACACCAACAAGCAAGGCATGAGAACATAATAGGTAAATTTATCCATCTTAGGCCAGAAATCCGTTGATGGAAATTTTGCATGCTTAAATGCATACCCAATAAAAATAATTAAACAAATGGGGAGGAGTGCATTCAATACATAGTTCATTATTATCCCTTAAATCGAAATCCTTCATTCACTAAAAAGCTTTTGAGTTTTTCACGACATTCGCCTTGAAATTCCATCCATTCTTCTTTACATGTACCGCCACTTCCCAGCTTTTTTTTAAGCAAAGAGCAGAGTTTGATCAAATCTTCTTTTTCAAGAAAAAAAGGGCCAACCATTGAAACAGGTTTACCTTGACGCTTTTCCATCTTTAACACTAAAAAATGTTTAGAAGGTAGTTTGGTTTCTGTTGACTTTGAGGAAGTTTTCTCTTCCTCAAAATGCCACCCATCCTCTTTATCAAGTGCAGAGCCAAGCGTAAAAAGTAACTTTTTATCTGCCATATGTCTCTCTAAAGGCTTCATAATCACCTTTAAAATCAATCACAGTGCCATCTGGATGCAGTTCAATAATACGTGTTGCAAATGCATCAATGAGCTCTCTATCGTGCGTCACACAGATAACATTTCCTGGGAATTTAAAAAGCCCTTCTCCTAACGCAATAATAGCCTCAAGATCAAGGTGATTATCGGGTTCATCAAGGACTAAGAAATTGCCCTTTTGAAGCATCATTTTAGAGAGCATCATGCGATGTTTTTCACCACCACTCAGCTGAGAAACACTTTTCTTTTGCTCTTCACCAGAGAAAAGCATACGTCCTAGGCATTTTCTAATCTCATCGAGATCTTTCTTCTCATCATACTGTTGTAGCCACTCAAAAAGTTGAAAATCACCCGTAATGATATCAGTTGTATTTTGAGGGAAGTAACTTGGGATAATCGTTGCACCCCATTTAATTGTGCCAGCATCTGATTCTAATTGTTCCATAATGATGTTACAAAGCGTTGTTTTACCCACACCATTGTGTCCAATCAATGCTATTTTTTCGCCTTTCTCAACTTTGAAGCTCATGCTATGAATGACCTTCTGATCGCCATAGCTTTTTTCAATACCTTCGACTTCAAGGACTTCGTTGCCGATATCACGCCCCATGCGAAAAACAATACTTGGGTCACGGCGTGAAGAGGTTTGAATGTCAGCAATATCAAGTTTTTCAAGTCTTTTTTGGCGAGAAGTAGCTTGTTTTGCTTTGGAAGCATTGGCTGAAAAGCGTCTAACAAACGCCTCAAGTTCCTCTTTCTCTTTCAGCTTTTTATCTCTATCCACTTCTTGTTGCTTGGCAATTAAGTTTGCTGCCATATACCATTCATCATAATTACCCGTAAATTCGCGGATTTTTTTAAAATCAACATCTAAAATATTCGTTACAACAGAGTTAAGGAAGTGTCTATCATGTGAGATAACCACCATCGTACCCTCATGGCGTAGCAATTGCTCTTCTAACCACGAAATCGCTTCAAGGTCTAGATTGTTGGTAGGCTCATCCAAGAAGAGAACATCGGGTTTTGGATAAAGCACTTGTGCAAGCAAAATCTTAAATTTATCACCACCGGTAAGTTCACTCATTAATGTCTCTTGCGCATCAACTGGAAAACCAAGAGAGCCTAAAATCTTCTCAATATTCACTTCTACTTCATAAGTTGGGTCTTCTTCTGCACAGATAATCTCAAGCTCAGCTAAACGGTCATTTACTTTATCGTCTGCAAAATCACCAGTAGCGTACAAGTGCTCTTTTTCTTTAATCGCATCAAACAAACGCTTGTTGCCATACATAACCGCATCTTTAAGGGTAAACTCTTCAAACGCATATTGATTTTGATTTAAAACACCGACTCTTAGGCCATTTTCAATTGAAATATTGCCACTGGTTGCTTCGATTTGTCTTGACAAAATTTTTAAAAAGGTTGTTTTTCCAGCGCCATTGGCACCGATAAGACCGTAGCGTTTGCCTTTGTCAAGTTTTAAATTGATATTTTCAAATAAAAGCTGATGCGCAAAACGCATCGTTAAATTGTTCACTTCTACCATAGATGACTCTTTCTTTTTTTCGCGGATTATAACACTCCATAGCTTGTTTCCACATTTATCTCTTACGATGGTTCTATTGTCTCAATCTAATTTGAGTTCAAACTACGCAGGATACGAGACAATTTATTCATGATAAAGATACTTCTCGTTGTGAACTATTTGTCAAATTTTTTTATATAAGAAGAGAAAGAATGCTTTTAAAAATGCTGAATTTTCTATTACATTCTTCAATTAAAAATCCTTGATATAGGTTCATTAAAATAAATAATACTTATATAATGAAATAAAACTTTTAGAAGGATAAGAGCATCATTAGTAGAGAATGGAAGTTGAAATATAAAGCAAAATATAAATTTTTTATATTAAGCTATATTCATGCTATAAAGTTAATATATAATTTTGGCATGAAAAGAGTCGATGTTGCAAATAAGTCTATACTAGTCTATTAATTCTACTAAACAAACCATAGAGGATAGTCTATGTCTAAAGTTCATAAATTCGTTATTACAAACTCTGACCTCTGCATTGCCTGTAACGCCTGCATGAAAACATGCGTTAAAAATGCCTATGCACGTGGGAAACTCTCCAAGAAAAGACTTGATGTTCTCTCGTTAGAGAGCGGTAAAATGCCCAACCAATGTCGCCAATGCGATGATGCCCCATGTGCTAATGTTTGTCCAACGGGTGCCCTTCGTATTGCTAATTCATGTGTTGAGCTTTGTGAGGAAATCTGTATTGGCTGTAAACTCTGCACGATTGCCTGCCCCTATGGAGCAATCAACATTGACGCAGAATTTCCTCCTTCTATTATAGAGGAAGTGGAGCGACACTTGGAAGCTGGTTGTATCAGTGGGCTTAAAAGCATTGCTATCAAATGCGATATGTGTGATGGCATAGAAAGTGGCCCTGCCTGTGTCAGTGCCTGTCCAACAGGGGCATTAGTCATGGTAGATCCAGTATTGGGTGAGTGTAAATTTGGCAAAAAAGTCAAAGGTGATATGACGCCTTTTCTAAAAGCCATCGTGCCTGATGTTACATTTACAAATATTCCGGCTCCTGAAATTAAGAAACCCAAAGAACCCAAACCCGCTCCCGCTGAAACTTTAGAAACCAACAAAGAGGAAGCATAATGCAAACCATATACACGCTCTTTTTTTTAACATCCCTTCTTTCCATTTTACTCTATAAAAAACCACTTCTTGCCCAAAAAGTAGGCTTTGGTTTGGCAAGTGTCATTTCGCTTTATGCAGCGATATTTTTCTTTTCCAGTCTCAATGAGACATTGATCTGGAAATTACCGGGGAATTTTATTAGTATGCCTATTTTTAGGCTTGACTCCTTAGGCATGCTCTTCAGCTTTTTGATTAGTTTAATTGCATTTGCCGTTTCACTTTTTAGCTTTGACTATGTGAAATTCTATGAGAAAAAGGCAAATTTAGCTGTTTTTGCTTCACTCTTTAATGCTTTTATTCTCTCAATGCTTCTTGTTGTTGCAAGCGATGGCGTTTTCTCTTTTATGCTTTTATGGGAACTCATGACACTCATCTCGGCACTTTTAATTTTAATTAACGATGGAAAGGGCGCTTCTAAAAATGTGATGATTTATTTGGGAATTGCCCAAATTGGAGCATTCTGTTTAATGGTTGCCCTTATCATTATGGCAAGTTTTGCAGGTAGTTTTGAATTTAGTAAATTTGATGAACTCAATATTGGTTTTGGTATGAGTCTTACCCTCTTTATCTTACTACTTATTGGTTTTGGTTCTAAAGCAGGTATGTTTCCTTTCCATGTCTGGTTACCGCTAGCATACTGCCAATCTCCCTCTAATGCCTCTGCATTGATGAGTGGCGTCATGATCAAAGTAGCACTTTTTGCCTTTATCAAATTTTCACTTCTTCTTCCACAGTTTGTTCAATTTGGCTATATTTTACTACTCTTTGGCGCACTTAGCTGTGTCTTTGGTGTACTGTATGCTGCAATTTCCAATGACTATAAAGCATCCATCGCTTACAGCTCTTGCGAAAATGTAGGTATCATTTTTTTAGGGCTTGGAGGGGCTTTTTATGGCCTTGGAGCACATATACCTTCTATTGCCTTACTTGGTTTTATTGCAGCGCTCTTCCATATCTTAAATCACGCAGTTTTTAAATCGTTGCTCTTTATGTTAAGTGGTAATATTTATACGGCCACCCTTACAAGAGACATGGATGCGCTTGGTGGACTTCACAAAAAGATGCCTATCACTTCGATTATCTTTTTCGTAGCAGCACTTGCTATTTGTGCACTTCCTCCACTTAATGGCTTTGCCAGCGAATGGATTACCTACAAAACGATGCTTTTGGGAGGTATGGAACAAGGTGTTATGGCACGATTTCTATTTGTTATTGCCATCATTGCACTCGGTGTTGGTGGCGCACTTGCCGTCATGGCATTTGCTAAAGTGTACGGAGCTGTCTTTTTAGGACTCCCTCGCGATGCCAAAAGCTTTGAAGGTGCCAAAGAAGTTTCCAGTGTTATGCTTCTACCACTTTGCCTCTTAGCAAGTTTTTGTGTGGGACTTGGTGTCTTTATGAGTGATGTGATTAATATTTTATCTAAGATAGTTCTAACCTTTATACCTGTTGTAGGCTTCAATCAAAATGAATTGATCTCAATGCCTACTGTTGTCCTTGTGATGTTACTCTGCGCTATTGTCCCATTTGTTTTACTCTATCTTTTGAAATCAAACAATACGATAACCCGGATTACAGATCCTTGGGCGTGTGGCTTCATCTACAACAAAAATATGCAAATTGGGTCAAACTCCTTTACCGGTGATATTCGCAAAGCGCTTAGTTTTATTTTGAGATACGAGAGTGAAATGAAGATGGATGGGTATTTTTCAAAAGTCGTTTATACAAAAAAAGTACACGATTTCTTTTGGGACAAACTCTATGAGCCAGTCATTCGCTTGATTATGTTAATTGCCGAAAAAATAGGCATTTTTCAAAATGGTCGAACGAATTTTTATGCGGGATATATCTTGGTTTATCTCTGTTTAGTGTTGATTTTTGCATCTTACTATCTGTGAGGACACAATGAGCTTTTTTTTACCTACTTTTACAACTTATAGCAGCTATACTGGTCGCCCCACTCTTTGATGGCATGGCTAGAAAGCTAAGGGCTAAATTTCAATCTAGGATAGGACCGAGCATTTTTCAAACCTATCGTGATCTTTTGAAACTTATCAAGCGTGGACGAACAAAGTCACACAGTGCAAGTTTTATCTATCAAATTGCACCTTATCTGATGTTTGCAACAACAGCAGCAATGTTTTGCGCTTTACCAATTACATATGGAAGTGACGCTGTTTTTGCTCAGTTTTCGGATATTTTTGTTCTTATCTATCTAGGAGCACTGTATCGATTTATGTTTATTATTGCTGGCTTTGATACCGCAAACCCTTTTGCGGGTGTGGGTTCAAGCAGAGAGGCAACCATTGGATTTTATAGCGAAGCCGTATCGATTATCTGCCTTATTGTCGTAATGTTAGGTGCGGGTAGTTCAAATTTACCGCATATTGCTTCTATCGTAAGCCTCAGTGAGGGCAACTACGGTTATCTTGTTCCGTCCTATGCCATCGCTTCAACCGCTTTTCTTTGGGTTATGTATGTTGAAACAGGCAGAAAACCTTATGACTTAGCTGAGGCCGAACAAGAGCTTCAAGAGGGTGTTTTGGGTGAATACTGTGGTAAAGATCTTGCTATTATTGATGTAGCTTTAATGTTGAAGCAATTTTCAATGTTAGGATTTTTCCTAATGCTTTTTGAGCCTTGGAGTTTTGAGAATCCTCTATTGTCTTTACTACTTTTCCTCGCTGAAATTGGGGTGCTTTATGTTTTGGCTGTTTTTATCGACAACTTTGGACCACGATTTACAATGAACAAAGGGATGAAACGAACCATGCTTTTTCCATTGAGTATTGCTTGTATAGCACTAATGCTTTATATTATTGGGGTATGAAATGATAAATTTTATTGATGTCATCACCGTTTTGATGATGGGAACAAGTTTAATGGTATTTGGTCTGCGAAAATACAAACTTAGTATTTATGCGTATGCATTGCAAACATTGCTTTTAGTGATTGTATTTTTGCTTTTACACTTCAAATATGGCGCTCATGAGTTACTCCTTTGGGCATTTACAGCCTTTTTGATGAAAGTCGTTTTTGTACCACTTTTTTTACTTAAGCTTGTGAATAAGCTTAGTATTATCAATGAAGATGAACCCGTAGGTGGCTTTTTTATATCGCCTGTTATAGCGCTTAGCTTTTCACTTGCTGTTTCAATGATGTTTTACAAAGTTTTTGTTCATTTTTCAATTTTCAAAGATGCATTGCCACTCTTTGCCGCTTCATTTATCTTTATGATAGGTATTTTTGGCTTTATTTTGAGAAACTCATTTTTAAAACAGATTCTCGCATACTGCCTTTTTGAAAATGGTATCCATCTAAGCCTAGCGCTTATGGCATATAACTCACATGAGCTTGTCGAGATTGGTATCTTAACTGATACTATTTTTGCTGTTGTGATTATGAGTATTTTGGCGAAACGATTTTACGCCTCATATGATAGTCTCGACACATCTAAAGCTGTAAATTTAAGGGGATAAAATGGATATTCTTTTGTTGATACTAATCATACCTTTTGTGTGTGGTGTCGTAATGTTTGTTATGCCACTTCATTTCAAGCTCTTACAAAGCTTCCATATCCTTTTGAGCTTGATTGTCTCATCACTGTTACTCAGTGCTGTAAGCAAAGTCGTTCATGGAGCTGAACTTTCAGCTTTTGATAACTTTATTTTCTTGGACTCTCTTGGAGCCATCTTTTTATCACTGATTGCTATTACTGGCTTATTGGTCAATATCTATGCCACCACCTATATGAAGTGGGAATTAGAAGATGGGCATGTCAGCTTAAAAGAGGTCAAAAACTACTTTGCTCTTAGTTTCATTTTTACATGGACGATGAGTTTAAGCGTTGTGTGCAATAACATCGCCTTTATGTGGGCAGCCATTGAGGCAACCACCCTCGCTTCGGTTTTCCTTGTATCTGTTAAAAAAGATCAAAAATCTACCGAGAGTGGCTATAAATACATCGTTTTATGTAGTATTGGTCTAGCGTTTGCACTCTATGCAACGATTCTTCTCTACTCTGCAGCAAATGGTAAAATCGATGGTGATGCAATGCTCTACACCAATCTTATAGCCAATGCAGGCAACTTAGATAGCATGGCTTTAAAACTTGTCTTTATTTTTGCATTGATTGGCTTTGGAACGAAAGCCGGACTAGCACCTACACATACATGGCTACCCGATGTTCATGCAGAAGGACCAGCGCCTACATCTGCCCTCCTCTCAGGTGTACTTCTTAAATGTGCTATGCTAGGGCTTATTCGCTACTATGCCATTGTTGCCAATGGTGTAGGTTTTGATTTTGTACAGTCTGTCATGATCATCAGCGGAACATTGACTCTTTTTATATCATCTTTTTTCCTTATTTGACAACACAACGTCAAAAGAATGTTTGCATATCACTCCATTGCTCACATGGGTGTCATTGCCTTCGGCCTTGGTGTGGGTGGAGCTATTGGGCTTTTTGCAGCACTATTTCACTGTGCCGCGCACTCTTTTACAAAAGCATTAGCCTTTTGCTCAACAGGAAATATCGCTAAGATCTACGGTACCAAAGATATGACTAAAATGGGCGGCATGATCCATATTGCACCTTTAACGGCTGTGTTATTCGGTATTGCTATCTGTTCACTAGTTGGTGTACCTGGATTTGCAATTTTTGTGAGTGAATTCTTAATCTTTAAAGCTGCGGCAATCGATGGTTCATACCTCTTAATGGGTATTTTTGCTGTCGCCTTAGCCATCATCTTTATCGCTGACTTTTCACACTTTTTCCTTGCAACATTTGGCAAAGTAGAAGGTAAAGTAGTTCATAACAACGAGATGAAATTCAGCGAAAACATTCCACTGATTGCCTTGGCTATTTTGATTGTAGCATTCGGCATATGGCAGTTTGATTCGTTCACGGTTCTCCTTGATGAGAGCGTTAAAACTATAATGAAAAAATAGGACTCACCATGAAATGCGATAAATTTATAGAAGCTCTGGCTACCAAGATTAAAATTTTAGAAGTTACAAGACAATGTGAAGATCAAGTCACCGCTTTAGTTGAGCTCAATGATCTTCCGGAAGCAGTTCGCTTTCTTTATTACGATATGGGTGGCTACCTTTCAACGATGATTGCCAATGATGAGCGCAGTATCAATAAACATTATGCCCTCTACTACGCTCTCTCCATGGAGGGTGGCAAAATGTTTGAAGGTGACGAAATAGCACAAGATGAAAAATGTTTTGTCACCGTTAAAGTGCTTATCTCTCCAGATAATCTCACCTACCCATCGGTTACACCATTAGTACCAGCTTGTGTTTGGTATGAGAGAGAAGCTTACGATATGTTTGGGCTTGTTGCAGAAGGGTTACCAGATAAAAGACGTTTGGTGCTCAGCGATGATTGGCCTGATGATCTGTTTCCCCTCCGTAAAGATGCCATGGACTATCGTTACCGACCTGATATGAAAGAGCATTACAATGAGCCTGAATATGAGTTCTTAAGACCTGAAGGTGCAGGGATTATCGATGTGCCGCTTGGACCTTTACATGTAACGGCAGATGAGCCTGGACATTTTAGACTTTTTTGTGATGGTGATACCATTGTTGATGCCGATTATAGACTTTTTTACCAACACCGAGGAATGGAAAAACTCGCTGAAAATCGCATGAACTACGACCAGATGGGCTATTTAGCAGAAAGGGTTTGTGGTATTTGTGGCTATGCCCATGCGATTGCATGTATCGAAGCAGCAGAGAAAGCGATTAATTTAGAGATCCCTGCTCGTGCACAAGCTATTCGTATCATTTGTTCTGAAATTGAGAGACTCCACAGTCATCTTTTAAATATTGGACTTGCGTGTGAAGTCACAGGTAACTACACCGCATTTATGCATATCTTTAGAATTCGTGAATACTCTATGAAACTTGCAGAACTCGTTACAGGTGGACGAAAGACCTATGGTAACGTTGTGATGGGAGGTCTTAGACGTGATATGACGGGTATTGAGATCAAAGAGAGTTTACGCATCTTGCAAATTATCGATACCCAAGTGGATGAAGTCTGGGATGCCGTGATGGAAGACAAACGCCAAATCAAACGATGGCAAGGAGTGGGCGTTCTGGACAAACAAGTTGCACGTGATTTTTCTGCTGTTGGCCCTAATATCAGAGGCAGTGGTATTAAACGTGATACACGTTATGATCATCCGTACGACTTTTTCAAACAGATTGAATTTGATGTCGCCGTTGTTGAAGGTGGTGATGTTTTTGCGAGAGAAATGGTTCGTTATATGGAACTTAAAAGCTCTGTCTCTATCATCCGTCAATGTTTTGAGTTGATGCCTCAAACGGCAATTATCGTTGATCCAAAATTCCATGTTAAACCTGAAGACTTCGCTTTAGCCTATGTGGAAGCTCCAAGAGGTGAAAATGTCCACTGGATCATGCAAGGAAGTGCCCAAAAAGTCTTTAGATGGAGATGCCGTGCTGCTACCTATAACAACTGGCCAAGCCTTCGCTTTCAGTTCCGTGGAAACACGATTGCTGATGCTGCACTGATTGTTTGTAGCCTTGATCCGTGCTATTCATGTACAGAGCGTATCACTGTTGTAGACATTAAGAGTAAAAAGAGCAAAATTTTAACCAATAAAGATTTAAAAGAATTTTCGAGGACACTTAAAAATAGTCCGATGAAGGATTTAAGATGATGAAACTTCTTGATATTACCGAAAAATACGGTAATACCACCCATAAATATCCATTTGAACCCTACAATGTTGCGGCAAATTTTCGTGGAAAACCCGCTTATGTCTTTGACCTTTGCATTGGTTGTGCGGCATGCGGTATAGCGTGTCCCTCTAATGCCATTACCGTTCAGTTTAACAAAGATCAAACAAAATTAGTATGGGAGTTTGATTGCGGACGATGTATCTTTTGTGGTAGATGCGATGAAGTCTGTCCAACAGGTGCCATTAGACTTAGCGAAGAGTTTGAACTTGCCGTCAAATTTGACAAATCCGCTCTTATCCAAAGAGGAGAGCTTGATACTCAGTATTGCACCGAATGTCATAAACCCTTTGCTGCGAAAAGGCTGATTAAATATGGCTACGAGTGTTTAAGCAAAGCCAATTTAGGCGAAAAAAGGCTTGAAGAGTCTAAAAATTATCTAAGTATTTGCCCTACATGTAAAAAAAACGCCACTGTATCAAACTTTACGAGTGGTAAAGAGATGGTGATAGAATGAAAACATATGTCGTACCACAAGAGATTACGGATGCCAATTCGTTGGAGCAAAAACTTGAGCTCCTAAAACATATTGGACGTAGTTTTAGCGTTTATCGCATAGACTGCGGAAGTTGTAATGGTTGTGAAATTGAAATTTTTGCGGCTATTACACCGATGTGGGATCCAGAACGATTTGGTTTCAAACTCGTTGCCAATCCTCGTCATGCTGATATTTTACTCTGCACAGGTCCCGTGACTCGCCAGATGTACTATCCGTTACTACGTGCTTATGAAGCAGCTCCTGATCCTAAGATCGTTGTGGCTCTTGGTGCTTGTGGCGCAACGGGTGGTATTTTTTATGATGCGTACAGTGTACTCAGTGGCATCGATAAAATTATTCCTGTAGATGTTTATATACCAGGGTGTCCTCCTCATCCTGCAAGCATTATCTATGGACTTACAACCGCTCTTGGTGTGATGGAACAAAGACTCCAAAAAGTGAGTTTTGAGCACGATAGCGAGATGCCACCATTGGTGAAAGATTCCGTCATTGGCAACACGCTTTTTGAAAGAGATCTGCTCGTACATGCCAAAAGACTCATGAGTTATGTATTTGGACGAAAACTCTATGATAAATACCTTACAGCTCTTGTTAAAAGTGGTAATGTTAAAGACACAAAAGCCACCAAAATAGCTATTACTGAAGCTATGAGTACAGAAGCTGACCCACGCTATGCAGAGTGCCTAGGCATTTTACATAATGAGGTTTACACCCAATATATTCCCTGTGATGAGGAAGATAAAATCAGCCTCCACAGAGTCGAATGGGGGCAATAATGGTAGAAGTTTACAAACTCGTTCAAAAACATCTTGATGGTGCAAAATCTGGTAATGTCACACTTGATCAGATCAAAATCTTCTCTACGTGTATAGGTCATGGTGTTGGCACGATTGATTTTAGTGAGAAAGTTTTAGAAATCAACGAATGCGAGTTTGAACAGATGCTCAGCACTGGAAATGAATATCTCAAACGCAAACTTGGAAACCTAAGTAAGTATTTTGAAATAGAAATCTTTCCAGAACATGCTGTACAACTTTTACCCGAAATGATAGAATGCCCTTTTAAAAAGGTACTATCGGACTTAAAAGCAGGTTATTTAGTTCTTAGAAAAGATTTTCAGAACACATAAGGGTTAAGGAGAAAACGGTTGAAAAAAGCACTACTATGTGTTGGAAATGAACTAAGAGGTGATGATGGTGTTGCTATCGCCGTTGGGCAATTGGTAGAAGAACAATTGCCCCAATGGAAAGTCTTTTTGGGTTACGATACGCCCGAAGACCAGTTTGCAGCTCTGCGTGATTATGCGCCGGATATTATTGTTGTCGTTGATGCCATGAGTGGTTTTAAAGAGGATAAAATAGAGTTTTTAGACCTCAGTGATGAACGCACCTACATCTACTCTACACACAACCTCCCTACGCCTATTCTGCTAAGTTATCTTCGAGATATTTGTACTAAAACCATCTTTTTAGGCATTTGCGTGTTGCTTGAAAATGTCTTACATTTTAGTGAAGGCTTGAGTGACAATGCGAAAGCTTCATCTCTCAAAGCACTCGACAAAATTAAAGAGCTTGATACAATCATGGATCATTGAGTAAAATCTCTCTTCACTCTCTTTTTAAATCATTCAGAAACCCTAAAAAAGGGTGAATGAATGATTGTTTCAAGAGGGCAATTCTACAAAACAACTTCCCTAAAAAACTCTTCCAAACTTTTTTCAACCGTCACTTTTTACATGTAAACAAGCACTCTTCATTTTTTTAAACAAAGTTGTTGTAAAATCGCCATACTTGTTATCGATATGAAATTTTTTTCGGAGCATACGGTTGAAATACTTCAAATACATCTTACTTTCCATTGTTGTCACATCCCTTATTCAGATTTTATTATGGACGAGAACGGGTGACCAAATCGTTATATCACCCCAAATTGGTGAAAAATTAGAGTCTCTCTCCTATACACCTTTTAAAGGATTTGAGAAAGCGCTCAAAAGCGATGCTGAAATTGCTGAAGACATGAAAACGATAGAGCATATTGCACGAAAAGTGCGAACTTATGCTATTTCTGATGCAAAACATGTCTTAGAGAATGTCCAAGACACTAAACTCAAAGTTGATGTTGGATTGTGGCTTTCGACCGACAAAAATGCCAATGAATCTGAAATTGAAACACTCTTTGAACTGATCAAACTGTACAGTCCTAGAATCTCCTCAATTATTGTAGGAAACGAGGTTCTTTTACGTGCTGATTTGACACCTGAAGAGCTGTTTGCATATATTGACCGTGTTTCAGTTCGCACCCGCATTCCTGTAACAACAGCAGAAGTTCAACATGTTTGGCTGAGTAACACTGAACTAGCACGTCATGTGGATTTTATCTGTGTGCATATCTTACCTTACTGGGAAAAAGTGCCTATAGAGCGAACACTTGCTTTTACAAAAGAGAAATACGATGCCATTGCTAAGATGTATCCTAAAAAACCCATAACCATCGGGGAGTTTGGCTGGCCAAGTAGTGGATATAACAATGAAAAAGCAGAAGCAACACTGACCAATCAAATTGCCGCAATTACAGGCTTTTTGGAAATGGCAAAGGCAGAAAAATGGACCTATAACATCGTTGAAGCGTTTGATCAACCATGGAAAGGTGTGCATGAAGGAAGTGTTGGACCGTATTGGGGACTCTTCGATACCAATAAACAACCTAAATTTCATTTTATTAAACAAACCATTATCAATCCGCTATGGCGTTATCAAATGGCAGGCTCTGTTTTCTTTGGAATTTTGCTGACATTCTTTGGTCTTAGAAATCAACGCGTCAACTTTGCACATGCTATTACCTATTCTGCGGCATCTCAAGCAATGGGATTTGGTATTGCGATGGCAGCGACGTATCCATTTGTCTATTATATGAACTTTGGTATGTGGATTATGTGGACAATGGGAATTTTCTTGATGATCCCTTTGGTCATTATCACTCTAGCTAAAATTAATGAGCTCTTTAAATGTACCTTAGGCATTGCACCCAAACGTCTTGCTCCACTGCATCTCAAACTAGAGCACGCCCCTTTTGTCTCAATTCATGTCCCTGCGTACAAAGAGCAACCGCATGTTTTAATTGAGACACTTAACTCACTAGCGCATATGAAATACACCAATTATGAAGTCTTGGTGATTATTAACAACACACCTGAAGAGTTTTACTGGAAACCTATTGAAGAGCATTGTGCCAAACTAGGCGAAAAATTTGTCTTTTTAAACATTACATGTAAAGGCTTTAAAGCAGGTGCGCTCAATGAAGCACTCAAATACACCAACGAAAAAGCAGAGATTTTGGCCGTCATTGATGCCGATTATGTGGTCAGCGAAGATTGGCTGATTGACCTTGTTCCCCTCTTTGATGATCCAAAAGTAGGACTTGTTCAAGCACCTCAAGATCACCGTGATAGCCAAGAATCCCTTATCAAGCAGGCGATGAATGCTGAATATGCTGGCTTCTTTGACATCGGTATGGTGGAACGTAATGAAGAAAATGCCATCGTCGCACACGGTACGATGCTAATGGCACGACTCTCTGCGGTACACGAAGTGGGAGACTGGACAACGTACACCATCGTGGAAGATTCTGAACTGGGGCTACGCCTTTTTGAAGCAGGCTACACAGCGCACTATACCAACCGACGTTATGGTTGGGGATTACTCCCCGATACCGTAGAAGCCTTTCGTACACAACGCCACCGTTGGGCGTATGGGGCTATTCAGATCTTAAAACGTCACTGGCGTCATTTTATGCCTTCATCTAAAACCTTAACGCCTTATCAAAAATACCACTTTGTGGCAGGTTGGTTTTTCTGGCTCTCCGATGCCTTTGGTGCGATGACCGCCTTTTTAAATATTTTTTGGGTGCCATTTATCATTTTTGTGGGTGTCACCATTCCAACACTGCCTTTGACACTGCCTATCTTAGTAGCGTTCTTGGTTAACATTTTGCACGCGTTTATCTTGTACCATACCAGAGTCAAAATGAGTGTGAGAGAGACGATGCTCAGTGCCATTGCTTCCATGAGTTTACAGCTCGTTATCTTTAAAGCCGTATACGATGGTTTTGTCAAAGATGGACTTCCTTTTAAACGTACCGAAAAAGGTGGCAATACCAAAAAAGTCAATAAAAGTCCGATTCGCCATGAGATGATCTTAGCGTCTTTACTAACGATCTCATTCTTTGCACTTTACTTTACCAACTATACACGCATTACAGAAATTTACGTTTTTTTCATTCACACTTTTAATCCAAAGTGTCCCTTATTACTCTGCTATTGTTCTACGCATTATCGAACTTCAATCCCTCAAACCTAAGAAAGTAGTGGCTTAATGTCACTCCTTTCTTAAGGGAAAGTGTGTAAAAAAAGATATGCTAAAAAAGCATGTTTTTGTTTTAAGATATTTCCCTGAGTTTGCTATTTTCATGCTATAAACTTTGAATATTATGGTGGAAAGAACCATATAAAGGAGTTATCATGGCTGATCTAATTTATCGTGTCAATATGACAAATCTAAGTTTTAAAATTGAAGAGGTTCCCGCTCGCTGGTTGGGATTAGGTGGACGTGGTCTTACATCTACTATTGTTGCTGAAGAGGTCGATCCAGAATGTCACCCGTTAGGACCGAATAACAAAATGGTTTTCGCTCCCGGACTTCTTTCTGGTACATCTGCTTCCAACTCTGGTCGTAACTCTCTTGGTGCGAAAAGCCCATTGACAGGTGGTATCAAAGAGTCAAATGTTGGTGGCACAAGTGCCGGTATTTTCTCTAAGCTTGGGGTTAAAGCGCTCATTATCGAAGGGCAACCTAAAGATGAAAATACATTTTATCAATTACATGTAACCAAAAATAATGTTGAATTCATTCCTGTTCCTGAACTCGTAGGCAAAGATAATTACGCTGTTCTCGATGCAATGATGGAGAAATATGACAAAAAAGTTGCGGTCATGAGTATTGGCCGTATCGGTGAAATGCGTATGAACCTAGCGAATGTCTCTGTCAAAGACCCAGGTGGAAAACTCAGAAGTCATGGACGTGGAGGACTCGGTGCTGTTATGGGTTCTAAAAAAATCAAATGTATCACTGTAGATGCCGCTGATTATAAAGAAGTCACGATTGCTGATCCTGATAAATTTAAAGAAGCGAGTAAAATCTTTACCAAAGCACTTCAAGAAAATCCTATCAGTGGACAAGGTCTACCCGCATTTGGAACGAATATTTTGGTGAATATCCTCAATGAAGCAGGAGGGCTTCCAACCCGTAACTTTAGAGCAGGTTCTTGGGAGCATGCTGAGGATATCAGTGGTGAAACGATGGCTGAAAACATTAAAGCACGCGGAGGAAAAACAACCCATGGCTGTCATGCAGGCTGTGTTATTCAATGTTCACAAGTCTATAATGACAAAGATGGTAAATATTTAACGTCTGGCTGTGAATATGAAACCGTTTGGGCTCTCGGAGCACACCTTGGTATTCAAGATTTAGATCTGATCGCAAAAATGGATGGTCTGATGGATGATTTGGGTGTCGATTCTATCGAAACCTCTGTTGTGCTTGGTGTAGCTGTTGATGCGGGTATTCTTGCATACGGCGATGGAGCCAAAGCGTATGAAATACTCTCTCATGATATACCAACAGGTACGCCTCTTGGAAGAATTTTCGGTGCAGGAACCCATATTTTAGGAAAAGCATACGGATTAGTCAGAGTTCCTACCGTTAAAGGACAAGCGATTCCAGCCTATGACCCACGCGCCGTTAAGGGACAAGGCGTTACGTATGCTACGACACCAATGGGTGCTGATCATACGGCAGGCTACGCTGTTGCTACTAACATCCTTAACAGTGGTGGACATGTCGATCCTCTTAAAAAAGAGGGACAAGTTGAACTTGCACGTAACCTCCAAATTGCTTCAGCTGCGGTTGATAGTTCAGGTATGTGTATCTTTGTTGCGTTTGCCGCACTCGATGATCCAAAATGTTTACCAGCACTAGTTGATATGATTAATGCTCGCTTTGGTGCTGCCCTTACCATCGATGATGTCATGAACCTTGGAAAATCCATCCTCAAAATAGAGCATGAATTTAACATTAAAGCAGGATTTAATAATGCAGATGATCGTCTACCAGAATTTATGAAGTACGAAGCACTTCCTCCTCACAATGTCACTTGGGATTTTACAGGTGAAGAGATTGATGAGTTCTGGAATTTCTGATGCACGTTGTTGTTAAACTCTTTGCTCAATACCGAGAAGGTCGCTTTAAGGTTGAGGAAAGAAACTATGCCATCGGTACAACGGCTCAAATGGTGATAGACCTATTGGAGCTTGAGAGTGTATCACCTTTAGGTGTTTTGATGGTGAATAATAAACACGTTGAACCATCTTATTGTTTGCAAGAGGGCGATGTAATCGCTCTCTTTCCAAAAGTGGGTGGCGGTTAATTCCCTTTGAGCCCGCAGAAAAGACGGAAGGATCCTGGTGTTCCAGGAGGCAGAAGCGCTACACGATCATTTTCATGTAGCTCTGTCTCTTTGGGAACAACCGTATTATTGAGGAAAACTGCTTCCACTTCTTTTTGCTCAAGCCCTAAAGAATCGATCAAATCAACAATCCGTGTTTTATCCTCTATCACCCATGAAGCATTCAAATAAGGTATGCCTTTTTGTGTGAGTTTTTCTCGCAAAAATGAAAAAGCATTGAGTATAATATGCATTGGATCTCCTTATAGGAAAATTATACACTAGGATAAGAAAAAATGGAACTTCTAACCTTTTTAAAAGAGCAAACTTGTGATGGATTTCTCCCTCTTCAAGCGAGTTATGCGGCAATGAAACACTTTACATGTAATTTTAGAGACGTTGAAGAGATGGCTCTAAAACATAATATTTTACCCCTTCGTTACAAACGCAATCAAAAAACCATTTCCACTGGGGAGCAGTATGCTCTATTCCAATCTACCGTGTTGATTATCGGATGTGGAGGACTGGGTGGTTTTGTGGCTGAAATGCTGACGCGCATTGGGGTAGGAAACCTCATCTTATGCGATGGTGATGTTTTCGAAGAGCATAATATGAATCGTCAAAATTTTTCCTCACCCAAAACATTGGGACGCTTTAAAGCAGAAGTTCTAAAAGAGAAGCTTGAAGAGATTAACCCTTCTTTACATGTAAAGAGTATGACCACTTTTTTTGATCCTAAAACCGATAGTAACCTTATCGCTAAAGTGGATGTTGTGGTGGATGCACTCGACAATCCTGATCTCAAATGCCTCCTTGCCAATCTTTGCCTCAAAGAGCAAAAACCTTTTGTTCATGGTGCAATTGCTGGCTATTACAGTCAGTTTGCAACATCATCTTCACTTGATCAACTCTACGTCCAAAAAGGTGATGGTGTAGAAAAAAGCTCAGGCAATCCTTCGTTTACCGTTTGCTTTGCTGCCTCAATTCAAAGCGTAGAGGTGGTAAAATTACTGTTAGGCAAACCTCATCTTCAAGCTCCTTTGATGGGAAATTTATGGGAGTATGAGCTAATTTTGCTATAATCGTAAAAAAACACAGGAACGAAATGCAACAATTCAAAGAGGCTCTTTCGACTTTTCATGCACTCTGTTTAGGAATGATTCTTCTTGCCCTTTGTATTTTGAAATTTGGACTTATCCCTACGTATGCCTATTATTTTGTTTGGCAAAGTACCTTTGTTTTTCTCATTATTGCTCTTTTTTTAAGTATCTATTTCAACAAAAGTAAACTCTTTGTTTTATTACTTTTCCCACTTTTTTTTGATTTAGCCCTTGCCTTTCCAAGTACCCTCTTTACCAAGCTTAGTGTCACCGCATTTTGGCATATCACCCCGCTTATTACGGCACTGGGATACCTCTTGCTTTATGCCTTACAAGAACGTGGTCTTTTTAGTTCCTTTGGAGCATTCAGAACAGCGCTTGGACTCATTGTTTTAGGAATTGGATACCTTGGCTTAAAATATTTTTCACCCAGTATGCAACAAGCTCTAGATACACCTATTTTGCATGCAAGCTTACATGGTTTAAGTAAGGCAAGTGATTTTATACTGATTATTTCGCTCATATCTCTTCTGTTTATTTTTCTGATCTCTTTACTGTTTGAAGTCCAAAGTCAAAAAGCCCCTTTTTGGATGCTTTTAGCGCAGATGATCCCTTTTTTATTTTTACAAGAGAGTAACTCTTTTCTTCTCTTCTCTCTTGTGACCTCACTTATTGCTATCAGTGCTCTTGTACATGATGCTTACCGTATGGCATATGCCGATACACTGACAGGTATCCCATCAAGAAGAGCCTTGGAAGAACGCTTTTTACATCTAGGTTCACACTATATGATTGCAATGGCCGACATTGATTTTTTTAAAAAATTTAATGATAAATTTGGACATGATATTGGCGATGATGTTTTAAAATTAGTCGCCAAAGAGTTAAGTCATATTAAAAATGGCGGGAAAGCATATCGCTATGGTGGGGAAGAGTTTACTATTCTTTTTAATGGTAAAAAGAAAGAAGAGTGCATTATGGCATTGGAAGAAGTGAGGGAGCGGATTTTCAGACGTGGCTTTGTGATACGCGATAAAAATCGTCCTGAGAAAGTACCACAAGAGATACAAAAGGCAAACACTGTCAAAAAAGAGAGGCTCTCCATTAGTATTGGTTTAGCAACCTCTTCCAAAGGAAAAACACCCAATGAAATCATCAAAATAGCCGATGATGCTTTGTATAAAGCTAAAGAAAGCGGGCGTAACTGTCTCATTTGCTTATAATTCATACATAATTACTTTTTTTAATATGTTACAATCATAAATCAATCCCCTTTAACGGAGTCCTTTATGAATAGTCACCTCAAATGCTCTATCGCAGAATGTAAAGCACGCCTAAAAGAGATAGATTCTATGGATTTAAAGCAATTAGAAACGTATGCAACCAAGTGTTCAACATGTGGTAACTGGATTTTAAAAGATGACCCTATTGCTAATGAGACTTATCGAAAAGTATCATTAAAATGGGCAGAGGAATTTAATAATGCCATCATGAAGAAGGGAGCTTAAACCCCTTCTTCTTTTTTGATGTTAATGAAGTTCACTATTCAGTTTGATTTCTCGTTTACTGCGTGTTGCTATGATCATACCATTCATGCTATTTTGGCGGAAATGAACGCCATGAAGTCCTGCTAACTCTAAGCCTTTTAAGAAAACCATCTCTTCTTTACCTGCTTTTTTGAGTTTTGCTTTAGGGTTTGCTTCGATAATCTTAGCAAGTTCTCCAGCATTTACACCAACTTTAGTACCCTCCAAAATAGCAATACCCGCATCCACAATGCAACCATTTCCCAAAGGAATACCCGTCACAGAGTTGGCGCCAAGCAGTGTATTTTCACCAATACTCACAGGATTACCATTCGTTCCGCTTAGCACACCTAAGATGCTAGCACCACCTCCCACATCACTCCCTTTGCCCACGACAACAGAAGAGCTAATGCGACCTTCCACCATCACAGCACCCGTTGTGCCTGCATTAAAGTTGACGTAACTGGCTCCTGGCATAATCGTTGTACCTGCATGCAGTTGTGCACCCATTCGTACCTTACTGGCATCCAAAATACGTGTATTATCGGCAGGAATAATGTGTGATAAGAAACGAGGGAATTTATCGACAGATTCGATGAGTGGATACTCACCCAAAAGTTTCATCTCAATTTCATGCATTCGTAGCCATTCAAGCTCAATAGGTTGCCCCAAAGACCATGCAACATTCTCGAGCACGCCAAAAGCCCCTGAAAGATTCAAGGAACGAATCGGAGCTTTTCCTGTTGAGAGCGCATAGAGTTTAAGATAGACCGCTTCAGGACTTAAAGGTGCATCGTCTTCAAAGATAAAGACAATACGATAATCTTTTTTTAGCTTTTCGGTTTGCGCAATCCAATCGAGTGTTTTAATGACTTGAACATTTTTATGCGCTTCTCCCAAAGCAAGATTGAGATAAGGTGTGAACGCATTCATGGCATTTTTAACAAATTTTTTCTTAACATCATAGACAAATTCACTGCTGGTAAAATCGACATCAACCCCACTCTCTTGCAATGCTGCGATTAAAATAGCGGCACTGCCGAAGTTCTCATTCCAGTTGACCACAGGAAAGCTTGCTTGTAAAATCTTCTCGGGACTTAGTTGTCCACGATCAACTCTCGCGATACCAAAACCAATCGGTTTACGGTATCCCTCTTGTGATTCAATCTCTTGAACCAATGCTTTAAAATCTGTCTCATCAATAGTAATGCGTAACGCCATACCTTCTCCTTTAATCCTTACTTTTTCACACTTGAACAAGCACTGGGTGCGCCATTAATACCCATAGTTGGCTGAATCGCTTCATTGTTGGCACCACCTTCGGCATTTACTTTTTCAATGCACTCCCATAGCTTACGAGCTGAAGCTTGATAGCGTTTCGCTGTCTCGCTCTCTGGATGGAAGAAGCTCACTGGTTTTCCAGCATCTCCGCCTTCACGAACAGCAGGTTCAATAGGAATCTCACCAATGACGATGGTTTCGAACTTATCCGCTAACGGTTTGGTGGTCCCTTTTCCGAAGATATCATACTCTTTATTGGTCTCAGGACAGATAAATCCACTCATGTTTTCCATGATTCCTGCTATTGGGATATGCAATTTTTGGAACATATCCAAGCTTCGCTCGGTATCATCAAGGGCGACTTGTTGAGGGGTTGTAACACAAATACCTGCCGTAACGGGTACACTTTGCGCCAACGTGAGTTGTGCATCACCTGTTCCTGGAGGCATGTCGATGAAAAGCACATCCAAATCACTCCATAAAATATCACGTAAGAGTTGCTCAATGGCTTTCATAACCATTGCACCTCTCCAAATGAGTGACTGACCGTTTTCCATTAAAGAACCCATACTCATCATCTCAACACCATAGGCAAGGATTGGTTTTACTTTTTGTCCAACGATCTCTGGATGCGTATCAACCACACCCATCATACGAGGGACGTTTGGTCCATAAATATCAGCATCCAGTAAACCTACTTTTTTACCTTGGCTTGCCAGTGAAATCGCAAGGTTAACCGTGGTAGTTGTTTTACCCACACCGCCTTTTCCTGAGCTTACCATCACGAAATTCTTGATGTGAGGCGCCATGTTTTTACCAGATTGTGAGTTGCTTTTCTCAACTGGAGGCTTTGGCTGCTTCACCACAACATCCACACGAGTCGCACCAATCGCTTGAATTGCCTTCTCAATAGCACCTTTTAATTCGTCGCCTACCTCTTTACTAGAAGAGACGATCTCTGTTTCTACATAAACATTATTATCGGTTATATCAATATCTTTAACAAAACCAAATGTCACAATATCTTTTTCAAAACCTGGGTATTTTACGCCACCTAATGCGCTTAAAACGGCATCTTTATTTAACATTTTCTCGACCTTTATGCTTAAGTGATGGCAGAATTTAACACAAAAAAGATAAAAAAAAGCTTTCGAAATGTATAATATTGTAACACTTCAGAAAAAAGGACAAAGTTTGCCCGATTTAGCGCTTGTGATGTTAGGTGCAGGTAGCTCTTCACGGTTTAATCAACGTGTTAAAAAGCAATGGTTACGCAGTGAAGATACACCCTTATGGCTTTTTGCTACTCAAAATCTCCAACAGCTTTTTCCTTTTAAGCAAATCATTGTTACGACAACACCTGATGAACACTTTTATGCCAAAAAGTTTAGCGAGTCCATTACGTTCGTCGAAGGTGGGGCGACCAGACAAGAATCCCTTGCCAATGCCCTTTTACATGTAAAAACGCCTTTTGTCCTTGTGAGTGACATTGCTCGCCCTTGTATTGATCAAGAGATGCTTGTGCGCATCTTAGCGGAAATGGAAAACAACGACATTGTGGTTCCCTATCTTCCAGCTGTCGATACAGTCGTTTATGAAAATGCTACGATTAATCGTGATCATGTTAAACTCATTCAGACGCCCCAACTTTCACGTACAGAACTCTTACGAAAAGCCCTTCAAACACCAACCCTGTATACCGATGACAGCAGTGCCATCAAAGCGATAGGGGGAAAAGTTGCTTATGTTTTGGGTAATCCTGAAGCTAAAAAGCTTACATGTAAAGAAGATAGTGCCACCATTTCATGCCTCAAAGCTCCCTCCTCTACCCCTTTTGTTGGAGAAGGTTTTGATGTACATGCCTATGAAGAGGGCAAAGTCATGATGCTTGGAGGTGTGGAAGTGCATCCAACAACAGGCTTTAAAGCACACTCCGATGGGGATGTTGCAATTCATGCACTGATTGACGCTCTTTTAGGAGCAGCAGGAGCGGGTGATATTGGAGAACTGTTCCCTGATAATGACCCACGTTATAAAAATATTGATTCAAAACTACTTCTAAGGGAGGTGTGTTCTTTTCTAGCAAAGGTGGGATTTGAAATCGTTCATTGTGATCTGACCATCATGGCAGAATTTCCGCGTTTGAGTGCCTTTAAAGACAAAATTCGCTTCTGCCTTGCCGACATTATGGCCATTTCGCCTATCCATGTTAATGTAAAAGCAACCACAACAGAAAAACTAGGGTTTGTCGGCAGACAAGAAGGTGTTGCAACCAGTGCAACGGCTACATTAAAATATTATGATTGGACGAATGTATGAAGATTTTAATCGTTGAAAACGAGATTTATCTCGCTCAAAGTATTGCCTCCAAGTTGATGGAAATAGGACATTTATGTGAAATTGCTACCAGTATTAAAGATGCGCTCAAAGATGAAAAATACGATGCAATATTGCTCTCTACCAATATCTCTGGGCAAAATTTCTACCCTGTTATTGAAAAACATCGCTCCTCTATCATTATTTTAATGATTTCCTATATTAGTAATGACACCGTCACCAACCCAATCAAAGCAGGTGCTTGTGATTACATTCAAAAGCCGTTTATGATTGAAGAGTTGATCCGAAAATTACAACATTTAAGCGACTTTAAAAATCTCAAAAAAGAGAATGAAACCTATAAAGAATATGTCAAAAATCTTTTTTCGAGCGCAAACTTAGAACCACTTGATAAAAAGACAAAATTCCCAATTCTCATCAAAACCAATTTTCAAAAACATGCCGATGCACTTGTCTTTAATTATGCCCAGACACAAAATGAAACATTTACGTTCATCTCTTTAACGCAAAGTACGGCTTATGAGAAGATCGCACGGGCAGGAAGTGAGGAGTTACTCTACATTATTGACCTTCAAAATCTTAAAAAAAAGCGAGAAACTTAAAGTCTACAACATTTTGGAGGGTAAACGTGCTATTATTTGTAGCACTGACCCGAACGAAGAGAGTGACTTTACAAAACTAGAACTTACGACTGACAGCAAAATTTTAGATCAGGGTGATATTTTATGTATTGATGATTATGTCAAGTATGTCATTTTCAATTTTCAAAATAAATTTCCCGATACAGAACTATCAAAAAAACTAGGAATATCTCGCAAAAGCCTCTGGGAGAAAAGGAAAAAATATGGAATCAACAAGAAAAAATAACCGACAACTCTTTTTAGATAAAGAGTTTATAGCAACCCTTGCCCTTGCCAAAGAAGGTGTTTTACATCCTGTTGACAAACTGATGAATGGTGCAGAAGCAAGGGAAGTTGAGCAGAGCGGCTACTACAAAGGAAAACCCTTTCCTTTCCCTTTTATCATCGCTCCTGCGGGTGAAAAAAATAGGGAAGTATTGACAACAGCGTATCAAGGTGAGCCTCTTGACTTTATGGTTGATGGAAAGATCAGAGGAACGATCATTGTTGATGAAGTGTTTGAAGTAGATAAAAAAAAGCGCATTGAGCAAATTTTTGGAACGTATGATATTTCCAATCCTGAAACACAAATGTTCCTCAAACGCTTGGGAGACATCGCCGTATGTGGAGAGTATGAGCTCCAATTTGATGATGTTAAAAATGTTAAAAATAAAATTGCCGATGCCAAAAAACTTCTTGGTGCTAAAAATGTCTCTGCCATTATGATGAATGCCAATCCTTTTCATAGAGCACATGAACGAGTCATTCGTATCACTCTTGAGAAGTGCGATATGATGGTTATCTTTTTATTGAAACCTTACAAGCAAGATCTTCTCTCTTATGAGTTGCGCCTTAAAGCACTTGAATATTTTGTCGATAATTATTTACCCAAAAACAGAGTTGTGATTGTGCCCTTTGAAAATACGTACCTCTTCACGAGCTATAAAAATGCTGTTTTAGATGCCATTTGTGCGTCAAACCTAGGGTGTAATAAACTGGTTCTTGGTCAACACCATAGTGGTATTGGCGCCTACTATGATCAAAATGAGATGAAGTCTGTTTTAGATCATTATGACGACCTCGATATCGATATCGAAATCATCACTGAATTTGTCTATTGCAATGAATGTAAAACGTTGGTGAGCACCAACACCTGCCCTCATGGCGGACATCACCATATCAAGTACCACGCAAAATCGCTTTTAGAGATTTTGAAAGCGGGCATGCTCCCACCCGCCATATTTATGCGCAAAGATCTCTCAGCCCTACTGTTAAGTGAACTCTTTAAACATCGCTTTTCCAATATTGGAAAAATTTATGATGCTATTTTCCCTAACAGCGGTCTTTTAGAATCTCATGATGAACGTGATTTTTATCTTGAACTGATGCGTTTACATCAAACCACCTCTTTGACTTAGGACTCATTATGCCAAATGCTTTTTTAACCTTTTTTTATACAGGACATACCCCTAAAGCTCCCGGAACGGCAGGTTCTTTACTGGCTGTGATTCTAGGAGCATTGATTATCCGCTATATTTCGATGGAGACTATTGTCCTTTTAACCATTTTATTTACAATTTTGGGTGTCAAACAGATTAACGCCTATGAGTCCGTGAGTGGTAAACATGACGACAGTCGCATTGTTATTGATGAAGTGATTGGTGTATGGATTGCACTTATTCTAAGCTCAGGTACACTCCTTCAAGTGGTACTCTGTTTTGTTTTTTTTCGTATTTTTGATATATGGAAACCTTCTTTGATTGGTAAAATTGACCGAAATGTCCAAGGTGGATGGGGTGTTATTGGTGATGATATGCTTGCGGGCGTCTTAGCAGGTATTTGTAGTGCAGGCGTTTTTCAGCTCTTTGAATACATCAAAATGACTCTCTTAAACTAAAAAACTACTTTTTGGCAACACCAAAGCCATAAGCGGTATCAAACTATACTTTCTTAATTTTATTCAGAAAGGAATACGATGAACTATCTCTTGAAACCTATTATGGCTCTAGTCTTTCTCTTCTCACTGTCAGAGGCAAAAGAGTTTGTCATCGACAATACTCACTCCAATATAGGCTTTTCAGTTAAACATATGATGATTTCCAATGTTAAAGGTAACTTCAATGCCTACACAGCGGATATTGACTTTGATGCGGACAAAAAAGTCTTCAATAAACTGAGTGCAAAAATCGACGCAGCGTCTATTGATACAGGTATTGCAAAACGCGATGACCACTTACGTAGCAGTGATTTTTTTGATGTTACAAAATTTAAGACCGTTGATTTTGTGATGACGTCTATGAAAGATGACAAAGTGTATGGCAAAATCACCATCCATGGTGTTACAAAAGATATCGTCTTAGTCAGTACCATTCATGGTGTGATCAAAGATTTTCAAGGTCACCAACGTGTAGGTTTTAGCTTGGAAGGAAAACTCAATCGTAAAGATTTTGGTTTAACATGGAATAAAATCTTAGAAGGTGGTGGACTTACTGTCGATGACACGATCAATCTCGCTATTGAAGTGGAAGCTATCGAATTATAAGCGTTTAAAACCATCTCTTTCAAACGTGTGAGCGAAGAGCAAAAACTGCTCTTTCTCTTCTTCGCTCACCTCTATCTCCCACACCACACCATCACTTTCAAATTCTCTTTTTACTACAGTTATATTTTGTGTTGTAGTATAGTGTTCAAAGCGTGGTACGAGAGGATAGTCAGTTTTACATGTAAGGATTTCTTTGAAGAGAAAAGGGATAAGTTTAGCATGAGCAATCACCTCTTTAGCACTGCTTCCATAGGCTCTTACCAATCCACCCGTACCCAGTTTTATACCTCCAAAATAGCGCACGATCAAAAGCCCAGCTTCAATGAGTTCAACACCTCGCATGACATTCAGTACGGGAGGACCCGAGGTACCTTTGGGTTCACCATCATCTGAGTTGTTTTCAACAACTTGACGGAACTCATTGTAAAAACGTTTTGCCCAAACAATATGTGCGGCTTTAGGATGGTCATTTTTGAGCTTTACATGTAAAGATTCAAACGCGTTCATTGGGCAGAGATAGGCTAAAAACGTCGACTTCTTCTCTTCGACCTCCGCGGTATAAATCTGCTCAATGGTCTGCATCAATCCTCTCTTGAAATTATGACTTTAATGTCAGCAGGTTTTGCATGATACGGTGAAGAGGTCACGATAAAATCAACCCCCGTTTGGGCATAGGCAACAATGTTTTGCTCACCAATGCCTCCTGTAGCAGAAAGAAGCAGATTTGGAAACTCTTTTTTGAGTCTCACACAGCGCTTTAAGGTTGCAAAATCCATTTTTTCGCATTGTAGTATCTCTGTTCCAAGGGTAGCAAAATAACGTGCTTCTTCATAGCTATCCACTTCCACGACAATCTTTTTTTCCAAATATTTTTGTTTCATTTTGGCGAATTGTGCTTCAAAAGCGGCATCACTCTCAAAAAAGACACGGTGCTGTTTAAAGACTAAAACAGAGTCATAAAGCCCTAAACGGTGATGTGCCCCGCCACCTGCATAGACTGCTTTGAGCGCTAACTCTTTGGTACGAGGGAAAATCTTACGTGTCGTTAGGAGTTCAATTTTAGGATTGACTTCACGTGCCAGCGTAATCATTGTGTGAGTCTTGGTCGCAATACCGCTTAAAAATTCGAGAATATTTTGACTTACTTTCCATGCCTTATGCGCAGCATCTGCTCTGCCATAAGCTTCTAAGATAAGCTCGCCTGCTTCGAGTCTATCGCCACACTCTTTGTAGGCATGTGTTTCAAGCCCGAGCTTATCACACATCTCTTTGACAAATTCTACACCACATAGCACAATAGGCTCTTTGGAAGCAAATGAAATCTTGGCTTTGTGCGACCCAATATCCAATCCTACCGTGGTAATGTCGATTAAGCCGACATCTTCACGTATCATATCCATCATAAGTAAACCTTTACTAAATTATAATATTGTAACACAAGATGATTTAAAGAAATGACTCCTCTTTTTGAAAAAAATGCAGTGCCGTAAAGACAGTTAAAGAGATCGCGATGAGAATAGCACATAAAAACAATGCTAAGCGGTATTCTCCATCAAAGACAGCATTGTAAATGGCTAAAGAGACTGTATCCGTTTTACCCACAAGGTTTCCACCAAGCATTAGCGTAATGCCTACTTCGCCCAAGGCACGTGCTAATGCAATTAAAAGAGCCGCAATCACACTTTTTTTAATACAGGGAAGAATGATGAAAGTAAATGTATGAAACCTACTCTTGCCACTCATATAGGCTGCCTCTTTAATCGCTTTAGGAAAAAACTCAATCGCTGACTGAAGAGGTTTGACCATGAGTGGAAGGGCAGCTACAAAACCTGCTAACACCAACCCGTTAAAGTCAAAAATAAACCGTATACCCATTGCATTCAAGAAACTTCCTATCCAACCGTATTTACCTAAGAGGAGCAGCAGTAAAAATCCAATGGCAATGGGAGGAAAAATCAGAGGAAGCGTCACAAGTGTTTCAAGAAACCACTTGTATTTTAAGTTTTCTTTAGAGAGATAATAAGAAAGTGGAATACCCAAAAAAACCAAAAGGAGTGCTACCACACTGATGGTTTTAAGGCTTAGCACCAAAGGGTGCCAAACCTGTACCATATCAAAGCCCATATTTAACAAATATCTCTTTCGCTTTCGGTGTTTGTAAAAAAGCAACAAACTCTTGACATGCTTTATCTATTTCACAGGCTTTTAAGCTCCCTGCAACGATCTCAATAGGTGTATAATACGTTTGCGGGATTTTGATGTAACCACCAATTTTATCCATGCTATCCAGCGCTGCGGTTAGGTTCATAATGCCCACATCCACCTCATGGGTACTCACATAAGAACTTACCTGAGGAACCGTAGCAACGACCAAAAGTTTTTCTTTCACGCTTTCATACAATTTGGCATTATGTAAAAACTCTATGCCAGCATCGCCATAAATCGCTTTTTTAGCTTCAGGCATTGCAATGGTTTTAATGCTCTCATTTTTCAAATCTTCAATGCGTGTAAATGAAATCCCTTTAGCATAAGCGATGACAGCAACACCCTCTCCTATTTTCTGATAATGTTCAAAATGGAGCTCTTTCTGCTTCTCTAAAAATTTTTTATCGGCAATGACTAAAGCTATTTCCGTCTGTTTGGCTTGGGCAAAAATTTGTGCCATATTGCCATAAATGGCATCTACCTTGGTATGATTTTCGGCATATACTTTAAGTACCTCTTGCACAGGTTTTTTATACCCTGCTCCCACGGCAATTTTAAAATCATCAGCAATCAATTGGCTTAACAAAGCGATACAGACGCTTATCACCATCTTTTTCATTCTGTTCCCTTAGATCAATTTTTGCAAAATCGGTGTAAACGCTTTAGTTCCTATACTGACACTGTCGCCTACCCGTAAATCTTTAGCTTCTCCACCATCAAGAACCACTTCAACAATCTGTTGTCCAATAGAGACAATGGCAACGTAAATCACATCAACTTTCACAATATCCAATAACTCGCCTTCAAACGAAAACTTCTGACTGCCTTGTGTGCGAAGTAACACACTTTTAGCATCTCCATCTTGCACGACGTGACCTTGAGAGAGGACAATCACACGAGAACTTAGTCGATACATTTCACTCGGATCATGACTCACCATAATCGTTGTGGTACCAAAGGCCTTATGAAGGGTTAAAATCTCATGTTGAAGTTTTGTACGCATGGAAGGGTCCAGTGCAGAAAGAGGCTCATCCATTAAAAGTAATTTGGGTCTGTTCATCATCGCACGGCACAAACTCACACGCTGTTTTTGCCCGCCAGAAAGCGTTGCAGGTCTGCGATTGCTAAGCTCGCTAAGCTCTGTCATACTTAAAAGCTGATCGGCTAAAGCTTTATCTTTACGCACAAAGAGAAGATTCTCAAGGACGCTCATATTGGGGAAAAGGGCATAGTCTTGAAAGACGAAACCGATACCCCGTTTTTGGGGAGGCAGACAGTGTGCTTCATCAAGCCATACCTCATCATCTACTTTTATCTGACCTTTTGCACTCTCAAGACCCGCTAAAATACGAAGTAATGTTGTTTTACCACTGCCGCTTTGACCTGAAAGTGCCACGAAATTCTGTTTTTCAATCGAAAGTTTTACATGTAAATCCATCTTACCCATCGAGCCTAAAAGCTCTTTTTGGACATCAATCTCAATCATGCAATCCCTCCCAAACGGCGATTCTGATTACGGTTAAAAATATACACCAAAAGAAGAACCAAAAAGCTGATCATAACCATAATGCCACTGTAAATATGAGCACTGGTATAATCCATAATTTCGACCAACTCATACACCGCGACCGAAGCCGTTTTCGTTTGATTGGGAATGCTTCCACCCACCATCAAGACTACACCAAATTCACCCACAGTATGCGCAAATGTAATGACAATAGCCGTCATCAAAGAGGGCTTAATATTGGGCATTGCCACACAAAAAAGTGTTTTGAGCTTACTTTTTCCTGCAATATACGAGGCTTCAAGCATATTTTTAGGCAACGTTTCAAAACCACTTTGAAGCGGTTGCACCATAAAAGGGAGGGAATAAAAGCAACTTGCCACCACTAACCCTGAGAAGTTAAACACCAACTTTATACCCAGTACATCTTGAAAAAATCGTCCGATAGGAGAATGAAATGAGAGGGCATACAGAATGTAAAAGCCTAAAACGGAGGGAGGTAAAACAATAGGAAGTGCCGTGATGGACTCAAAAATAGGCTTAAAGCGAGATTTACTCTGCGATAAATTCCATGCGATGAACAAAGAGACAATAAAGAGAATCGACGTAGTAATAGAAGCGAGTTTAAACGAGATCAAAAAGGGAGTAAACTCCAATGCCATCAGTTTTTCAAACACCTTCTACCTCCATGACGAAAAGCTCACTTGCCTTCATCAACAAAGTGACATCATCCCCTACTTGGAGATTCATGCGCATTGAAGAGCTTAAAGTCAGAAAACTTTGTACCTCGCTTCCTTTTACATGTAAAAGAATATTGCTCAATAATTTTCCATTTTCGATACTCACAATCTTAGCGGGAAGCTGATTGGAATAACTAAGCTCTCCACTAAGATTTTTGGCAATTGCGACATGTGAAGGCTTTACGCCAAGGGTCACATGACTCTTTACATGTAAACCCTTTGGCAAATCAAGCCCCATCATTTTAAGTATACTTCCCTCATAATCAAACGTGATGATATGAAGATTCTGCTCACCTTCAATCTGGGTAACAACGGCACGCAGTCTATTCATTGACGACATATCCATAATTTTTAAAGATTGCTTTCGCTTTAGCACTCAAAACAAAGTCATAAAACGCTTTAGCTTCCGCATTTTTCTCTGCTTGTTTCAAAAGAACAATACCTTGAGCGATTGGTTTATAAAGCTTTGGATCAACATCAACCCATTGAACGCCTTTTTTATACTCTTTCATTTTGTCGCTGTAAAAAGCAGAAGCATTAACAAAGCCCACATCAGCCGCAGTTAAAGAAAACTGTAACGCTTGTCCGATACTATCACCTTGAACGAGTTTTGGTTCAACTTTGTCTAAAATATTTGCATTTTTAAACGCCTCCATACTTGCTGTTCCATACGGTGCTGTTTTTGGATTTGCAATAGCAACTTTCTCCACTTTTGGATCTACAATCACTGCAATACCTTTACTTAAATCAAGCCCTTTCGTGCTGACCATTGCTAAAGCGCCACTCGCATAAACAACAGGTTTCGTTACAGCAATACCATCTTCATACAAACTCTCAGGAAATTTCATATCGGCACTTAAGAAAATGTCAAATGGCGCACCACTTTTAATTTGCGTTGTAAATTTACCACTAGCACCTAGGATCGTATTGACTTTTGTATTTGGGTTTGTTTTAGCAAACTCCGTTTTAAGTGACTCTACCGCATCACTTAAATTGGCGGCAACCGCAACACTGATCTCTCCTGCAAGCAAACTCGCGCTTAACAAAACACTCGCTAATAACAGTTTTAACATAGAAACTCCTTGAATATTAGATTATTTTCCGATTAAGATACTACTCGATTTGATGATGGCACAGACACGCGACCCAACAGCAAGCCCTAAAGCTCTCACTGACTCAGCCGTAATGGTGGAAACAACCACATCGTTTTGACCAATATCTACACTCACTTGGGCATTAACCTCACCCAATTTAATGTCTGTGATCATCCCCACAAGTTTATTGCGAGCACTGGTCGCAATATCAAGAACATTGGAAATCAAAACAGATGAGGCTTTGATAATACCAACCACTTCATCCCCGATTTCTAACCCTAACTCTTCAACAGCACTATTGGTAATGGTCGATACAAGAATGACTCCACTTTTGAGCACAATACTCACCTCTGCATTGACTTTTGCCTGTTTAATCTCGCCGATTTTCCCCATCAGCTGATTACGTGCACTAATTTGCATAGCAATCCTTTGTATATGTTTTAAACTATTCATTTCAAAGTCGCCCATGGTTGAGAGCCGATTTAAAAACCTCTCATACTCTTTTTTTAAAACGGAATAATTGGCAACAACTTCTTCTCCTAAGGGTGTTAATGTCGTTCCACCACCACCGCTTCCACCTGTGACACGTACCACTAAAGGATGATTGGAAAGGTTGTTCATCGTATCGACAGCTTCCCATGCAGCCTTATAACTGAGTCCTACTCGTTTAGCGGCACTGCTGATTGAACCTGTCTCGGCAATAGCTTCTAAGAGCTTCACTCTCTTTTCCAACAAAACTGGTTTGTCAAAGCTCATTACACCAGAGGCAATCCCATCCATTTTTCTTCCTTATGTATTTATTGTATATAACGATAAACCAGCGTTTAAATAATTTGGAACATTATAACGTTATTACCTTAATAGCTATAACGCTTTATGTTTATTTTTTGATCATTTAAAGCAAAGTGGCTATTTTAGCCATTTTAAAAGGTAATTTTTAAGAAACTTTATATAAAATGATCGGATAAATCCTTCAAAAAAGAGCAGCATGACACAAAAAATTTTATCGCTTATCTGCGGCGCATGTATTATTACCTCATCTCTGAGCGCAGCTTATCTTGACAAAGAGACTGCCGATCGTATTAAACGTAATACGGATTCTATTATTGCTAAAGACCTTAATAGTAAACAACTTATTTTTGCCAAAGATGAGCAAAAGATTAACCAACCTGCTAGTTTAACCAAGATTATGACGGCAATGCTTGCGATAGAAAGTGGCAGAATGAACGATGTCGTCACGATTACGCGTGAGATGATTCAAGTTGAACCTACCAAAGCAGGTCTTAGAGTGGGTGAGAGATTTTATCTTAGAGATCTTGTTAAAGCAGCAATGGTGATGTCAGCAAATGATGCGGCCATGAGCATTGGCGTTTACTTAGGCGATGGTGATGTCGATAAGTTTGTAGGTATGATGAACAGAAAAGCAAAAGCTATTGGCATGAAAAATACCAACTTTACGAATCCTTGTGGTTTTGATAGTAGTAATTTTGGGCACCACTACTCTACCGCACTGGATCTTTTAACCCTTAGTGAATATGCCATTAAAAACAACGCATTTAATGATATGGCAAAACTCAAACGTCATGATTTTCAAGCCGTCAATACGAAGCGTAAATATGCGGCTTACACGCATAATAAACTCCTTAACAATTATAAATATGCCGTAGGAATTAAAACAGGATATACCCAAAAAGCGGGGCCTTGTCTCATTGCACGCGCTAAAAAAGACAACAAAGATATTTTAGTCGTTATGCTTAACTCTGAACACCGTTGGAACGATATTAAAACAATTTTTGAAGATGTTTTACCTGATCTTACCGAAACGAAAAGTAGCTCTCACAAAGTCATTTCTCATTCTAAAAGCACGAAGAAAACAGCATCAACGAAAAGAAAAGCTCATAAAATAGCTTAAGGCTTGTCACAAGACAAGCCCTTTAGGCTTCTTCTATTTTGAAAAACCCTTTGCTCTCTCATACGATGCTTCCATCGCTTTTATAAAACTATCTCTCACTTTTCCTTCTTCCAATTTTGCATACCCTGCAGCCGTTGTTCCTGCTGGCGACATCACTTTATCTTTCAAGAGTGCTGGATGTTCCGTTTTGAGCACTTCACCAACTCCTTCAAAAAGTGTTGCAATGTATTGATATGTGATTTCTCGCTTCATCCCTAGGTTGACCGCACCATCGCTTAAGGCTTCAGCAACGAGTGCAATCCACGCTGGAGCTGAACCTGAAAGACCTGTTGCAATGTCTAGCTCTTTTTCACTCTCTAACCAAAAACAGCGACCAATGGAGCTGAGTACATCCATTGCCTCATCTTTTAAAGCAACATCACCGCACAATGACGTAGCAGATTTTCGTACCAGCGCTGCCATATTTGGCATAGAGCGAATGTAATGCTTTGCCATAATGCCCGATTTGAGTTTTTCCAAGTTAATGCCAGCCATAATGGAAATAACACCCTCTGCAATCCCTTTCGTGTGCAGCGTTCCAAAGGATTGAGGTTTAATGGCAAGAATAACAAGATACCCTTCCAACGAGGGAATTTCATTCACGATTTTGATGGTGGGATAGAGTTCTTGTAACTCTTTAGCGCGTGGGGGATACGCTTCTACCACCGTAATATCTTTTACATGTAAACCTTGAAGCATCGCTCCACCCATATTGCCAGCACCAATTAAAAGTAATTTCATTGACATTCCTATGCTAATTTTGAAGAATTATAGCGCATTTATTGGTAACGAAGTGCCTCAATAGGCTCTAAATTTGCCGCTTTACGCGCTGGATAGAACCCGAAAAAGACACCAACACCTGTTGCCACCAAGAAAGAGATCACAATAGAATTTTGTGTAATCACCACGCTAATTGGAAAGAAATGTGCCACGGTATAAGCACCGCCCACGCCAACGCAGACTCCAATAAAACAGCCGATGATGGAAATCATCAAAGCTTCAAGTAAAAACTGCACTAAAATATGATTTTGCTTCGCACCAATGGCGATGCGAATACCAATTTCCCGTGTGCGCTCAGTGACGGAAACCAACATAATATTCATGATACCAATACCGCCCACTAACAACGAGATCGAAGCAATCGCGGCTAGCATCAATGACATCGCTTTGGTCGTCTCTTCGGCTGTATTAGCAAGAGCGGTGAGGTTACGAATGGTAAAGTCATCTTCGGCACTCTCACGCAGTTTATGGCGTTGACGCAAAAGCTGTGTCATCGCTTCTTCTGCTTGATCCATTGTCTCTTCAGAACGACCTTGCACCATAATAAACCGTACCGTACCTTTAAATTGACTACCAAATAACTTCGTTTGAGCTGTGGTAATTGGAACCATTGCGGTATCATCTTGATCTCTGCCATCTAAACTCTGCCCTTTTTTAGCCAGAACTCCCACCACAATATAAGGGCTGTTTTTAATCCGAATCGTCTTTCCTACTGGCGATTCATCCCCAAAAAGGTTTTCAGCAACGGTTTTACCCAAAACAACAACCCGCGTTGCGCCTCTGACATCCGAATCCATAAAAGAGTAACCACTCTCAATCGCCCAATCACGCACTTGAAAAAATGAAGGCGTTGTTCCTGTGACTTGAGTATTCCAGTTTGCAGACTGATAAACCATTTGAGCGGAACCCGATGAAACAGGAGCCGTTGCTGCAATACTATCGATCTCTTCCATTGCCGTTGCGTCCGATATGGTCAGCGTTTGTACCGCGCCACTTCCGATACGTACACCGCCTGAAGTCATCGAGCCTGCCAGTACAATAAAAAGGTTACTTCCCATGGAAGCAATCGACTCTTTCACTTTGGCTTGCGTTCCAGCCCCAATGGATGACATCAAAATAACCGCCCCTACGCCAATAACCATACCCAGCATGGTTAAAAACGTACGAAGTCTATTGGCACCCATTGCACTCCACGCTTCGGCAAACATGATAAACGTCATTGAGCCTTCTCCATCATACGCGTCGTTGGTCCATCGTGTTGAATTTTCCCATCGACAAAATTGACCAGTCGCTTTGCATACTCAGCAATATCGGGCTCATGTGTGACTAAAACAACCGTAATGCCCTCTTTTTCGTTGAGATCACTAAAAAGTTGCATGATCTCTTGACTTGTTTTCGTATCAAGATTGCCTGTCGGTTCATCGGCTAAAATAAGTTTTGGGTGATTGACAAGAGCCCGAGCGATGGCAACGCGCTGTTGCTGTCCTCCTGAAATATGTGTAGGAAGGTAGGTTCCAAAAGGCTCTAATCCCACACTTTTGAGCATCATTTTTGCTCTTTCTCTGCGCTCATGTAAACTCACCCCAGCATACACCAAAGGCAATGCGACATTGTCGATCAGGCTTTTGCGGGGTAACAAATTAAAACCTTGAAAAACAAATCCAATCACCGTGTTGCGCAGTGTTGCAAGATCATTTTTACTTAAAGAAGTTGTATTGGTTTGATTGAGAAAATACTCTCCTGACGTTGCTTTATCAAGACAGCCAAGAATGTTCATAAAGGTTGATTTACCAGATCCTGAAGGTCCCATAATCGCCACAAACTCACCACTTTGAATGGTAATATCCACCCCTTTTAGCACACATACTTCACCCGCATCGGTATAATAATTTTTCGTTAAATGCGTGATTTGGATGACTTCACTCATTAGAAGGGTCTTCCCATTGGACCACCTGCCATGGTTGCTTTCGCAAAAGCTTTTGACTCTTCAAGGATGATTTTATCACCTGCTTTAAGTTCATTGCTCACAATCTCAGTAAAACGGTTATCACTAATCCCTGTCGTCACTCTAATGGCTTTTGGCTCACCGTTTTCAAACACATACAATATGCCAGTATTTGGCTCTTTTTTCTCTTTTTTAGTTTTTTGAGCATCGCTTGCTCCTTTGGGTGCCATTTCTGTGGGTTTATAACGCAGTGCCGCATTGGGAACAACCAAAACATTTTTGCGCTCTGCCAAAATGACATTGACATATGCCGTCATACCAGGAGCTAGGATTTCATCTGGGTTTTTTAGGGTAACAACAACATCGTAGGTTACAACATTGGAAACGGTTGTGGCATTCAACCTAACTTGTTTGACAACACCCGTAAAAGCGTTATTGGGGAACGCATCAACTGCAAAATTAACGTTCTGCCCCACTTTGATACGACCAATGTCGGCTTCTGCAAAATTGGAGTCAATCTGCATTTCACGAAGATCTTGCGCAATTTTAAAAAGTACCGGTGCTTGCAAACTTGCTGCCACTGTTTGGCCTACATCAATTTGTCTATCGACGACAACACCTGAGACAGGAGAGCGAACAATCGTATACCCTTGATTGGTACGGTCTTTTTGAGACTGAGCGCGTGCTAAATCAAGTGCAGCACGAGCAGATTTGAGCGCTTGTACGGAAGCGTCCAACTCTTGTTTAGAGATATACTCTTTGCTAAAAAGTTCCCGTGATCTTTTTTCATTGGCAACAGCAAGTTCCAATGAAGCTTCCGCACTTTTGACACTCGCAGCACTTTGTGCCGCTTGAGCATCTAAAAGAGCTGGGTCAAGCTCAGCCAAAATTTGTCCCTCTGTGACGCGATCATTAAAATCAACATAGAGTTTAATCACCTTACCAGAGACTTGCGTACCGACTGTGACGAGCACCAAAGGGTTGAGTGTGCCATTGGCAGCAACGCTTTGCGTGATGTCACCAAGCTCTAGCGTATGAAATTTATATTTTGCTTCAAGGGGTGGTTTTGTGTAGATTTCCCACGCTTTATAACCACCATAACTAACAGCGATCAGAACGATCAAAAGGGTAAATTTATGTAACAATATCTTTTTTAAAAAATTCATGGTTGTCCTTTTATCGTGGAGAAGTCAAGTGAACCCATCGCTTTAGCAAGGCTCGCTTTCGTGATGTACCAATTATAAAGCGACTGAATGTGCTGCTGTTTGGCACTCGCAAGCGCACTTTGGGCACTGAGAAGATCAAGGATCGTTCCCACTCCCGCTTTATACCTACCCAGAGCAAGGTCATAGGAAGCTTGCGCACTTGCAACCAAGTCGCTACTTGTGCGTGTTGCTTGCGTTTCACTGATCAGTGTCTGATACGTTTGGTAGACCTCTAAATTGGCACTTTGAGAGAGTTTATCATACTCTGCTTCATTTATTTTGAGCTGTTGTTGTGCCGCTTGTATTTTATACTTGGTATTAAAGCCTGTAAAGATAGGTATGCTCACGTAAAGTCCGATGCTAGAGGTTCGCTGTGCCGTATCAAAAACGGTATTGGTATGCCCTGATGTTGCAGAGAGGGAAAAAGTAGGCATGTTGTCTGCTTTAGCAGCTTTTATATTTGCTTCTGCTGCTTTAATCTTTGCCCCTGCTGCCATTAGATCGGGTCGAAGTCTTTGTGCCTCTTCCATCAACGCTCTTATATTGCTTTCAAACACTTCACTGGGAATATCAAGCTTAGGTGTTTGAAGCTGTAAGGTTGTATCGGGAAGAAGTCCTAAAACACTGGCAAGTGACCCTTGTGCGCTTTTCACATTGCCCTCGGCTTGAATACGGTTTAGCATCGCTTGAGAATAAGCCGTTTGAGCTTGCAAAGTATCTGCAGGTGTGGCTGTTCCTACCGTGTAGCGTGTCTTAGCGGCATTGAGGCTCTCTAAAGCGGAGCGCTCAGCTTCACGGCTTGCTTCAAGGGAAGCATTAGAGCCAAATAGGGCATAGTATGCTTGGATGGCAGAGAGGAACACGGTTTGAATCGTATCGTTTTCTGAGAAAAGCGCCACATCGAGCAGTGATTTTGCATTGTCATAGGTTGCATCTCGTTTACCAAAGTCATAGAGCAGATAGGAAAGTGTTACGCCAACGTTTTCTTGATTGCCTGTTTGGGTTTCACTGCTTTCAGCCCTGAGAATAGAACCCGTTGCACTGAGTGTTGGTAAATACGCCGAGCGACTCACTCCCACTTGTGCGGCTTGGTAGAGCGATGTTTGCCATGCTATTTTGGTCTGTGGATTGTTGCACAACGCACTCATTACCACATCCGATAAACCTAATGTTTTTCGCATATCGACAGTTGCACATGATGCTAATTTGGCTTGCTGACTTGGAATAAGCGCATTGGTATTCAATGGATCAAATTCCTCCGCACCAAGCACACTCATGATGCCAAAAACCATATACCCTATAAACCTCAAACGCATTGGTATCCTTACGTAATGGACTCTGTATCCTCTTTTATTCCGTTAATATTAGCATGAATTTGCTAACACTTCTTTACATGTAATACTTTCGTTTTGGTTTGGTTGTATACTTTTGATGATAGAAATGATTTTGCAAGGAGTTCCTATGTCTTCGTCATTCTCTTTGGTATCCATATCACTTCCCACCCCTTTTGCTAAACATGAGATAGAAACACTGCTGGATTGCTCATTAAAAAAAGGAATCGAAAAAGCCTTTTACTGGCAATACCGCGAAACATTCTTAGTCTATACCCAATTCAATGTCCTCACCTTTATCAACTGGGAGAAAGAGTCCATCTATAAAGCACTTATGAAACTGGGGTTAAAGCATGCAGACACATTTGAACAGCACACTATTTTCCAAGATTATCCCATTCTCATAGAACCCGATTTAGACGTTACATGTAAAGTGAGTAACGAGCAGATTATCCTGAAAGAACCCCTCTCGCTTTATCTCATTATCATTGCGCTTGTTGTCTCACAAAGTGTCGGGCTGGAAAAGTATGAGCAAGACCTCAACGTCCATTTTGATAAGAGCCAACAACTGCTTGACCTCACCCAAAGCTACGCACTGCTCAAACGTTCCAAACTCATCGAATTTGCACGAACATTAATGAATATTCAACATGGTATGGTAAGCGATCTTTTGTTGTTGGATAAGCCCAATATTTTATGGGATAACGAAGAAGCAGAAAAACTTTACAACAGGCTTTCATCAACACTTGAACTCAAAGATCGTTTTGAGATTGTAGAGCATAAACTTACACATCTTAAAGAGGACATTAGCATGTCACTCGATCTTTTCAACCAAAAACACAGTGAATTTTTAGAGTGGATTATTATAGGACTGATCGGTTTTGAAATCGTAATGGGACTGATCGAATTTTTTAAACATTAGAATTCAGCTACCAATCTTTTAACGATCTTTCGCACAATAGGCACAACGGTTAAAACCGCAGGAAAGGCGATAACATAAGCTCGCCAAAACGCTCCAAACCATTGGGCAAAAAACATTTCACTAAAACCAACATTGATGAACGTGATGACAAACGACATTAAAATGGTCATAAACAACGACATAAAAAAAGCGAAGGTTATAAACTCATATTTTTTAGGAATCAAACTTTTTCTCCTAAAATACGCACTTCGCGTTGCGGATAAGGAATACTGATGTTGTTTACATGTAAAGTGTTATAGAGGGCAAGATTGACCTCAAATTGTGTCTTAAAATAGCTCTTGGTCGGAACCCAATAGCGAAGTCCCAGTTCAATGGAGCTGTCTGCAAACTTTGTAATACCCACCACAGATTTATGCGTATTGCTGACCTCTTTAAAGCCCGATAAGACCTCTTTGATCAATGCAATTGCTTTAGCGGGATCTTCCTCATACGCCACGCCAATACTTGACTCCACAATTCGGAACTCAAAGGAGTTGACCAACACATCACCGATCATCTTTTTATTGGGAATGGTGATGAGCTCTTCATCTTCATTGCGAAGGATGGTATAGGAGAGTTTGATCTCTTCCACCACACCGTAAAAACTACCGATGGAAAGGGTATCACCCACTTTAAATGGGCGGCTGATGATGAGAAGCACCCCTGCGGCATAGTTCGAAACGCTCCCTTGAAGTGCTAAGCCAGCGGTTAAGGAAACAGCGCCAATAGCCGCGACAAAAGGTGCAATAGAAATGCCCACTTTTCCAAGTGCTATAATGATCATTGCAGCGAAAATCAGCATTTTAACCACGTTCGCAACAAACTTCGAGAGCGTCATGTCAAAATGATGGCTTTCAAAAAGACGCATCAAAAGAGCATAGGCATACTTTGCGGTAAACCATCCGATGATGACGATGATCAGCGCCCCAATCAGTTGAAAGCTGTAGTTGGTTAGAAACTCAATAGCGATAGTGTAAAACTTCTGAAGGGTTTGCAGTTCTTTGTCCATCTGTTTAACCTTTGAGATTAAGTAAAAGATTATAGCATAGGATAAATTGAAGGAATAAAAAGTGTATAATTAGTTTTCTATTTAATAAAAAATAAAAATAAAATAATCGTTTCTACTCACACAAAAGGGAAAATCTTATGAAAGTTTCAAATTTCACGTTTGAGGATTTTTCATCGCTGAAAAATCGTATTGAATACGAGGCTTTTGAAAACGAACCATCTCTTTTAGTGCAATTTTTTGATGGTCGCAATGACGAACAGCTTTTTAGCGATCTTTCATCCACGCTTTCGGCATTGCTTCCCCATGCAACAATCATAGGTGTGACCACAGCAGGAGAAATCCTCGATGGGAAAATGCTTGAGAACACCGTCACGCTCTCTTTTTGTGCCTTCACGCATACCAAACTTATTCCTCTTTATACGCATCATTGTAATTTTAACGGTGGAATTTCTGTCGTTCAACATCTAAGTCACACTGTGAAAGCAGCCATCTTTTTCAGTGAAGGATTGCAAGGTAAACCTGAAGAATTTTTAAGTGGTGTTAACTTTATACGTAAAGATTTAACCATTGCAGGTGGTGCGGCAGCGGATTATGGGAGGTTCGCTAGAACGTTAATTGCTTTAAATGGTACTGTGTACGCTCATGGCGTTGTCGGCGTGGCATTTGAAAATGCGTCTTTAAAAATTCTCAATCATTGGAAGCTTAACTGGAATCCTATCGGCAAACCGATGGTCGTTACAAAAGTGCTCAATAATACGATCTTTGAGCTTGATAAAAACGCCTATTTTCGAAGTTGTTCGCCACTATTTTGGAGATGATGTTGTTGCCCATCTTCCTTCCAGTATCGTCAAATTTCCGCTCATTAAAACCGAAAAAGGTGTTTATATTGCCAGAGCACCTGTTGCTGTTACGGAAAATGCCTTAGTGTTTGGAGGCAATTTTAATACAGGCGATCGTGTTCGTTTTGGTATTGCCAATGTTGATGAAATCGTGGAAAATAATGATGCAAGGCTTCTTCTTAAACCTGAAGTTGTCTGGATCTATTCGTGCATGGGGCGTAAAGCATTTGCCGGTGAAATTCTTGAAAGTGAATTCCTAACCTACAACATCTTAGGCACAACCTGCGGCTTTTTTAGTTATGGTGAATTTTTCAAAACATCTCGTTCCTCTCAGATGATGAATCTCACCACCACGGTTTTGGCATTGAGTGAACAAGAAGAGCTCGAAACATTACCCCAGCCGAGTAGAAAACAGTTGGATGAAAAACACGAGAACATTGCAGTCATGTCTAGACTAACAAATGCTGTCGTGGATGAGCTTGAACATACGATTAAAACACTTGATGCTTATAAACTAGCCCTTGATGCAAACTCTATTGTCTCTAAAACAAACACACAAGGCATTATCACCTATGTCAATGACCTTTTTGTCAAAATTTCAGGCTACTCCAGAGAGGAGCTTATTGGTAAGTCGCACAATATCATTCGCCATCCCGATGTCCCGAATGGTACTTTTAAAGATATGTGGACGACCATCAAAAAGGGTCACGTATGGAAAGGTCTCATCATCAATAAAGCCAAATCAGGAGAGCCTTACTATGTCGATACGACCATCATTCCACTTTTTGATGAGAACAAACAAATCGTCGAGTACATCTCCACACGCAATGACCTCACCAAGATCATCAAGCAACAAAAACAAATTTTAAAACAGACCACCGATGCGTTAACCAACCTGCCCAATCGTGTGAAGCTTTTTGAAGATATTGCCGTATCTCAAAATCCGATTATTGCACTGATCAACATTGATGGCTTTGGTGAAATTAACCGCTTCTACGGGTTTGAAAGTGGCAATACACTCCTTCGAGAGTTTTCCGCTCTTTTTCTTGAGATGTTAAACCTCACACCCTACTCGCTTTATAAACTTGAAGCAGACAACTTTGTCATTTTTGGGGATGGAGAAGATAATGAGCTATTTTGCACTACCATGGAAAAATTCATCAACCAAGTCCATACCCATCAATTTTTAGCAGATATGCAAGGAATTACCACACGCATTAGTGTAGGAATTGCGGTTGAGAAAGAACAAATTCTCTCCCATGCGGAAGAAGCCCTCAAACAAGCACGTCTACGCAATATGGACTGGATGCTCTCCGATAAAAAGGAAGAAGCCATACACCTGCAAAACTTTCAAATGCTCCATACGCTCAAAAGTGCTCTTGAACATGACAGAATTGTCCCCTACTACCAAGCGCTTGTTCATCTCAAAAGCCACAAAATAACTAAATATGAAAGCTTAATGCGCCTGATTGATGAAAATGGAAAAGTCTATACGCCCTACTTCTTTTTGGAAGTTGCAAAAAAATCGAAGTATTACTTAGCGCTCACACGCATTATGATTGAAAAAACACTTTTGGATTTTACCCATCGAGAAGAGAACGTGGCAATCAACCTATCGGTGGAAGACATCGAAGATGCAGAAACCGTTTTATTCATCAAAAATGCGATTAAAAACTTTGTAGAGCCTTCACGCATCACTTTTGAATTGACTGAAACTGAAGCCATCAAAGACTATCTCACCATCATCTCTTTTATCGCATCGGTCAAAGAGTTGGGTGTTAAAATCGCCATTGATGATTTTGGAAGTGGCTACTCAAACTTTGCCTATCTCGCGCAATTTAATGCCAATATTTTAAAAATAGATGGTACCATCATCCAAAAAATAACAACCGATTCTAGTGCATATCAAATTGCTGCGGCGATTAATGACTTTGCAAAACGGTTGGGTTTGCAAACCGTTGCAGAGTTTGTCTTTGATGAAGCAACCAACGATGTTGTTAAAGATCTCAACATTGACTTTGCACAAGGCTACTTTCACGCAGAGCCCTTGCCGATCGAAAAACTACCATAACGTTTTACATGTAAAGTATGACCATCTATTTTTTGATGGAATACACGCTCTCTTTTGTCCCTGCATAAAAAACAACAATTTCCACCACTTCATCGCCCTCATTGACGCCATAATGCCATCTATCCACCACTTCGATCAGCGCATCACCCGCTTTAAGCTGTAACGTTTTGTTCTCATCGGTCACCACTTTAAGCGCGCCTTTGACCATATACCCCGCATTAATGATAGGATGCTTGTGAAGCGGAAGCGTCGTGTGAGCAGGAATGGTGATCTTCAAAACCGAAATCTCCGGTGCCTCCTTTGGGTACGCAGGAAGGCTTGATCCATCCCAACTCTGAGTAGACTTCACAAGCGTCACAGACTCTACATTTCCAGCAGCAAAAACAGAGCTTGAAAGAAGAACAAAAAGGAAGAGTAATTTTTTCATGAGCGACCTTTGTATGGGAGTTTTGAGACTATTTTAGCTTTACATGTAAAGGGTTGTCAAGGAAATGCGAAATAACACTCAACATACTCTTATTCCGATGTTTTTTGTATAGTAGCAGTCTCGTCTTGTTTGCCAAAGTAGGAACTTTTGGCGGTTTGTAATTGGAGCTGTTTTAAGGTATCCGAAGTATTTTTATCTTTTTCGCTAGTAAAATTTAATAAATCGAAAGTGCTTATCTTTAAAGTATCTTGGCTCATCTGTTGAAGAGTGGCTTCTTGCTCTTTTTTAGCTTTTGCAAACCCAAAGTCATTGTTTTGTAGCTGAGAATCATCATTTAAATTAGGGTGATCATAAAGCATGTCTGTATGAATTTTTTCTGTATCTGTTATAACTCTTTTACGATAATCTTTTCCAAATTCGTCAGTCAATCCCTCTTTAAGCGTAACCGTTCCATTAAGATCAGAATCCATTTGAATGGTGTGATCTAACTCTTTTTCAACACTGTTTTCAAACTGAATATAGTTCGCATTAGTGGCTGAGCGTTTTAGTTTGAAACTGTAGTTTTTCATTTTTATCCATGAAAAGTGATGCAGCAACATGCTCCATGTCTTGATATTTCTCGCCTACACTAAGACTGATTTTAACCACTTTTTTACCAATGTAATCATAGTTGGTCTGACGCTTATACCCAATCGTCAGAGTTTTTGCCTCGTCACCTTCTATCAGTCCGTTGCCATCGACATCTGATTTGCTGTAGTTACGATCCATTCTGATGTTTTGCATCCATCCAGCAACAAAAGCTTCTGCGTCACCATTGAGGCGCAAAACTCCATCACTGCGTTCAAAAAAGTTGTTAGTTCCATCAAATTTTTGTTTGAGTTGATCAATACTCTTTTTTGAAAGTTGTATCGTCACAAATTTGTTATTATTTTCAGGATCATGCATGACAACAAGGCGGTTTGGCTCATTTTTTGTACCATCAGAATAGCTTACGTAAGTAAATTTTGATGTGTCAACGCTAATCTTTTCGTATTTGAGTTCTTCAAGCGAGAGTTCTTTAAAATGAATTGCGGTGGAGGTATAAATATTTCCTTCTGTCGCTACTTTGGTTGGCTCTTTTTTGAGTTCTGCCAACTCTTTTGCGGTGGGTTTAATTCTTGGTGTTATATACGTTCCCACCTGAGCGGCAGAAGATAAAATAGAAATTCCCACAGATGATCTCCTAAATAATACTACATACTCTAAGATCGTCCAATGGGAAAATAAATCAATTAAATTGAGAGCTCTAAAGGGAAAATATATCTATTTGAATAATTTTTGATGCTTCTTTGCTATGATATAGAGGTACGCTTAGAAATTATGGCATTTCTCTACAAGTGCCCATTAAAGGACCCCCATGAACCTCTACACCCTACACTACTCCTGTACTCTTGATGCAAGCGTTGAAGACGTATGTGCTTTTCATACCGACACGCATAATCTTCCTCTCATTACGCCACCGTCGATTAAGGTGAACATCGTGAAGATGGAGAACGACAGCGTCATTTTGGACATTAAAAAGTTTGGCATCACGACACGTTGGGAGATGGCGCTTGAGAAAAACTGCCCTCACAGCATTGTTGATGTGATGATCAAAGGGCCTTTTGCTTCGTTTCGGCATGAAAGACGCTTTATAGCAGAAGATGAAAATCGCACGCGCATGGAAGAGACCATCACACTAGCGCCACCAATTCCTTTTTTGGGAAGGCTCTTTTTCTGGTTTGTAAAAAGAGACATGGATGCTATGTTTGCGTACCGACACACGATGACACAAGCGCATTTTCACTTTGAAAATCAAGCAAAACACCTCTAATGCCATTCTCATGACACAGGCAAATTAAACTTGTAAAGTAAAGTCAAAATCTTTGTGGAAGAGTCTTCCCTAAAGATCACTCTTCCACAAATCCTGTGTTATTTTTAATAATCTCATAGTTTTTACAGCCTATTTCATCACCCAAATCACATGCTTTTTTGAACAGCTCTTGCGCCTTTTGCGCATCTTGGCTCACGCTGCCTCCCTCATAGTACATACGAGCAAGCGCGGAACACTCTTGCGCATCGCCGGCATCACATCCATTTTGATGGTACATGGCAGCATAAACATAGTTTCCACCTTGCTCGTACAGTAATGCAAGATGCGCACAACTGCTTGCCAAGCCCGCACTGCACGCACGATCATAATAATTAACGGCTTGTTGCAAGTCTTCACTCACACCTGTACCATTTTCATACAAAACCGCGAGACTCGCACAACTGCTCGCATCACCAAGTACACACCCTTTTTCATACAGTTCAGCTGCCTTGGCATAATTTTGTCCTATTTGACCACTTTCATACATGTAACCTAAATTAGAACAGCCACTTCCCATGCCCATAGAACAGGTTTGGTTATAAAGTTCTTTGGCCTTACTAAAGCTCTGTTGGACGCCATCACCGATGTGGTACATCGCGCCTAATTGTAAACATGCCGTGGGATTGTTATGATCGCACTCGTTTTGTAGTTCGCTTTCACGGGCAAAATCCAATGCAAACAGTGAAGATGAAACCAGTATTGCCATAATACATAAGAGTTTTTGCATGCTCTTCTCCTTGCTAACATTTGAATTATTATATTACAATACTTTTATGAACGAGACTAAAACAATTTTGATTTGCTACGAGCAAGCACCTTTTTTACAGATTCGCCAAACACTGCAGAGTGAGCGCGCTTATGAGGCACATGCACACGCAGCACTCTCCATAGGATTTATGCTCGAAGGCAAAACGTGCTTTCAGACACCTGAGGGAGAGTTTTTGCTCGAACATGGCGCCCTTGCCATCATTCCACCTCACATCCAACATGCCTGCAATCCTATTGCGCAAACGAGACGAAGTTACATTATGGTCTATTTAGATGCGAACTTTTGTACGCGCATTCAAGCCAAACAGTTTCAAGAAACCACAACGCTGTTGCCACTGACTACACCGTTGGTATTTCATAAGGCTTTATTTGAGGAGTTTGAGCGCATTATTACAGCGCTCATAAAAGGTTTTTCACCTTTACATGTAAAGGCATTGGAAGCATGGGTGGAGAGCTTTTTTTGGCTCTATACGAAACAAGGAGTGAGTCAATACAAAGACAATACCCTTCAAGATATGGCACACTTTTTAGAAAGTCGGCTGGATGAAACACCCAGTCTCTTTGAGCTTTCCAAACGTTTTGGACTCAACCCCTATGTTCTCACACGCCACTTTAAACAAACCTACGGTTGTACGCCCAAACACTATGCCATGGATGTGCGCATCGAGCATGCGAAGCAGTTACTTCACGATGGCACTCCGCTTGCCCTGTGCGCGCAATACTGTGGCTTTGTCGACCAAAGCCACTTCCACCGCTTTTTTAAACGCCGTACCGCTCTCACCCCCAAAGAGTACCAAGCTAATTTTACACAATCCTAAACACCTCGCTATTTTTTATCCTCTTCGTCATCTTCAATCACGTACGTTTTACCATCAATCACAATGGTCTTAATACTTGCAGAATAAGTTGGATCGATGACAGTAATGTTTTGTGTTAAAGGGGTAGGTGTTTGTTTGAATGTATTTTCAATAGCCAAAAGAGGAAGAGCCTTTTCATGTTTTCTGAGTGTATTGGTTTGTTGATTGGCATTGGCGACATGCTCATCCAGTGCTGCTTTCTCTGCAGCTAGGCGTGCAGCTTCTTCTGCAACAAGTTGGGCTTTACGAGTAGCCTCTTCAGCAGCAGCTTGTGCGGCGGCATCACGAGCAGCTTGCTCCGCGGCAGCCTTGGCAGCCGCTGCTGCTGCACGATTTGCTAATACCTGAGTGATCGTGCCATCGGCATAGTACTTAGCATCATCCACTTCATCTCCATTTAAACCAGTGGCAACACCTTTTCCAGAACCAACTCCCTTAGCGTTAGTATTAGCATTATAATAACTGTTGGTAATTGATGAGCCGCTCTGAGTATAACCTACCAACCCACCTACCTTAGCCATGTTGTTGGCACGCACCAATCCTGTTGCATAGGAATTGATAATGGAGGCTCCACTTCGCCCAACTAAACCACCTACCCCATTCTGGCTATTCCCGCCCATTACATTCCCCGTTGCATAAGAATCAATAATAAAAGTATTCTTACCGCCAATAAAACCTATAAGACCGCCTACTTGTAAATTGCCAGTTCCTGTTACATCTCCAGTTGCGTATGAACTTTTGACAATCACTGTTGAAGTGCTATTTCCTATAACACTCCCCACAAGTCCACCCGCAGAATTTCCTGAAACCTTGCCAGTTGCATATGACTTTGAAATCGTTTGAGTAGGATAATTTTTAGTTGAAGATGTTTGACCAACCAATCCACCTGCATTATACAGACCTGATATATCCCCAGTAGCATATGAGTTTTCAATCAAAAAATCGTTATCTAATACTCCTACCAATCCACCCACAGAGATATAAGCTACATTAGTAAGATTGGTAGCATTAATATTCCCTCTTGCATAGGAATCAACAATACTCATTTTACCTTTACCTGTAGTTATGGCATATCCAACCAATCCACCCACACCTGTAGTCTCATAATTTATGGTGTCCACATTTGTCGGAGTTATATTGCCGGTCGCATAACTGTTTTTTATACTAAATCCACCATCGCTACGAATAACATTTCCTATGCGCCCTACTAATCCACCAATATTATACGTTCCAGTCACAGCCCCTGTTGAAAATGAATTCTCTATAAAATTATCACCATCGATGATAGTATTGTATAAACCTACCAGTCCTCCTGTCTTTTGAGCAGCATAAACATCACCTGTTGCATAAGAATTGAGGATGAAGCCTTTTGAAGCAGATCCAACTAAGCCACCCGTATTCATCGCATCTTTGCTGCTCATTTTTACATCACCACTTGAATGTGAGTTTACTATTTTCAGAGAATACGCTGTCCCAACCAATCCTGCACTGCTTCCATAAGAACCAGATACATCAACATCTGCAAATGAACTATAAAGTGTCTGCAATGGTGTTAATTCTGTTCCGCTTGCCGCAACTAATCCAGCAACCACAGAAGTTCCACTCACTTTTCCAGTGGCATATACATTGCTAATATCCGCGAAATTGGTACCAACAAGAGAAGCTGTATTACTTTGTGTAGAGGTTATATCCACATTTAACAGTCCAAAATCTCGGACAATACTTCCTGATGTTGTTTGTGAAAATAGTGCTGTATTTTGTGAAGATGAATTAATTTTGAGATTACTTATACTATGTCCCATTCCCGCAAAAGTACCGCTCAAAGATTGGATGATCGAATTGGTATAGGTAGCACCAGAGGCATCTAAATTATGGGCAATAGCAATGTTGACAGAAGGAGCGTAAATTGCAGAAAGGTCATATAAGCCATTTACAGGATCATAATAGTACTTCGAAAAAGCACTTGTAGCAGTGGTCTGATCATATTGTCCTGTTTTAGAATTGTAATATTTTATTGAACCAGACACCACCGTTGCATTTGCAATATCATATTTTCCCGTTATTGGGTTGTACCAATATTTGGTAATCCTTCCCGATGTCGGATAAACAGTCGTTTGATCATACAAACCTGTTTCTACATTGTAATAATAAGTCGTACCTCCACTCACAGTGGTTTTTGGTATATCGTATGCCCCACTGATCGGGTTATAATAATACACAACACCGCTGATTGTTGATGTAAGCATAATCGTACTTGCTTTGGTTGCAATAGAAACGTCATAGTTTCCAGTATTAGGGTTATACCAGTACCCTGTAAGAGCGTTATTTTTATCCAATGCATCCAGTTGGCTCATACTGTAAATCAGGGTATAGGCATTGCCATTGATGCTCAGTGCATCACCGCTACCTTGTCCACCAGTAAACGTAACACTTCCATAAACTCCACCACTGGTATCCGTTTGTGCCACAAGGTTGCCATTGGCATCGGTTGTTGTTCCACTGTAACTGGCTTTGGTACGAATGTTATAGGCATTGCCATAGGTCATACTTAGTGCGGCATTGGTGAGGCTAATAGCATTATTGATATTAATATCATGCCCTGCATTGAGGCTCAATCCTGCTTTGGTGGTAGGGGTTGCACTGTTGTAAGCGGTGTATTTACCAGTAATGGTTTTATTGACATTAATATCATTCAATGCATTTAAGGTTAAGGTGCTTGCAGCATCCCATGAGATAGTATCATTGACATTGATATTACCACTGGTTCCACTGGTTCCTGAAGAGGAAGCGATCGTGATACTCCCGTTATTGAGCAAACTCGAAAGCAAAGCCCCACTCATATCTCCACCACTAGCAGCAATGGTAAAATCTACAGGGTCAATGAGCCATAGTCCATTCTTTCCATTGGTTGATTTGGTAAGGATTTTAGCACTATCGTTAATCTTGACCTTATCCCCACTGGTTTCAATAAAACCACCATCACCGTTTGTAGGAGCAGAGGCATCGAGTGTGCCACTAACGGTTGTGGTTCCTCCATGAGCATACAAGGTGATCTCACCTTTTAAGTCATCTAAGGTTTGGGCTTGGATGAGGCCTTCATTATTGACTTGGGAAGCAAGAAGATCATTAGCTGCTTTGGCTGTGAGGATGACTTTTCCGCCATCGGCGTAGATAGCGTTTTTATTCTCTACTAAGGCGTTGAGGGTTCCTTCATCAATGGTGACACTCATCAAGGAGTCTCCATTAAAGTTCAAAGTGATTTTATCTCCAGAACTTAAGGCAACAGCTCCTTTGGTAGCAACTATGACACCTTGGTTAGAGACCTCTTTTCCAAGCAATGCTGCATAACCACTGTTAGCGATATTAATCGTTCCCATATTAATGACAGAGCCTTGAGAGCCATTGCCTTGGAAGACGAAGTTGTTCTTGTTAAAGTCTTCATCACTGAGGTTTAGTGTTGAAGCTACGAGTCCTGAGGTATTGACACTGGAACCTTGGGTAAAGAGGATACCATTAGAGTTTAGAAGAAATACTTTCCCATTGGCATTCAGTGCGCCCGCTATAACACTTGTCTCATTACCTACGACACGGTTAAGCGTTATAGAAGAGGCACTGGGTTGATTAAAGTTAACGCTTTCATTGGAACCAATCGAAAATCCTTGCCAATTGATCGAAGCTTTTTGCGTCGACTGGTTAATATTGGTAGTCGTTCCACTTGAGGCAATGGTTGCACTTCCACTACTAACAATGCCCCCTGTGGGAGCGGCACTCACCACACTGAAACAACTGACCATCGCCGATACCATCAGCATCACTCGCCCTTTGGACGCTATCTTGTAACGATTGATATAACACTTCTCTACATACATACATTGCCCTCCTTTTAACATTATTGTTTCAATGTGCAAATTTTATGCCGTTGTATAATATAAAACATAACGTTAAATAGAAATAAAGGCGTGTGACATATTTCGTCAATTTTTAAAACCTGTTTCAAATGAGAAGCAAGTACGTACTAAGTCAATTTTATACAATAACTTTTTTCGCATTTCGTTTATGCTTACATGTAAAAAGGAGTTATATGTTTGAAGTAGAATTCATCACCCTCACCTCTATCTATTTTTTAGCACTTTTAAGCCCTGGGCAAGATTTTTTTCTCATTATCAAGCATGCGCTAACACATGGATATCATAAAGCATGGTGGAGTTGTCTAGGAATTGCCAGTGGAAACGCGCTTTACATCGCTTTAGCGTACATGGGGCATGCGTATTTAAGTCAGTACCCATTCATCGTTTCATTCATCGAAATCGGAGGGGCACTTTTTTTACTTTACCTTGGCTGTCTCCTGCTTTTTGCACCCCAACCAAGCCTTGAAAATTCTTTACATGTAAAGCGTCAAATGGCATTTAAACTCTTTGCTCAAGGGTTTTTGTCCGCCTTACTCAATCCTAAAAATATTCTCTTTTATTTCTCACTGCTTTTTACCATTGTTAAACCCGAAACAGCTTTACATGTAAAGATGGTGTATGCGGTATGGATGGTCACAATGTTGCTGGTGTGGGATATGTTTGTAGCGTTTCTATTTGGCAATCAAAGAGCTTTAAGACTTTTGCCTTACCTCAATGTTCTTCAAAAAATAGTGGGCATTGGGCTGATCGGCTTTAGTCTCAAATTAGCTTTTACTTTTTATAAACAGTGCGAGTTGTGAGTCAATGTTGCGAATATGAAGATCCAAACGATCCGCAACACCGTTTTTAATATAATTCTTTGCAAACAAGGTATTGCCCTGCATTGCCATTGCTAAGAACTGGCTCATCTCGCCAAGAATTTTTTGGTGCTCTTCAAAGTGTTCAAAATAGCCTTGAAAATTAAGCTCTTTCATAATGCGCTCTTCATTGGCAAAATGCTCTTTGGTATGGTGAATCAGCGCGCTAAATGATTCAGTAAAATGAGAGTAGTCAAAAGTGCTGAGCAATTCATCACACTCTGCATGGTAAACGTCAAGTTCGGGACAGTTGAGGCTGAGCATCTTTCACTCCTTTTTAAGACAGTATAGCCTTTTTGAGGAGGAAAGCGTCACATTTAGGTGTTTATTTTTTATTTTTCTACTCTTTTTAAGATGGCTTAAACAAGGCAATCCGCAAAAGTAGTGTAGTATTCAGGGTGTTCAAGCACTAAAATGATGTGAGTTATCGGTAAGGTCACTTTAAGACCACCCATACGAATATTTTGGTTTATTCTTAGGGGTACACAAGGGATTTTCAGGTTTTGAAAAAATGCTTTGAAAGTGCCTAAAATAGGGAGTTGGTGGCGGACAGAGAGGGATTTGAAAAAAACGTACCCTTTCTACTTGATTTTACATATATAATAATAGTATAATTTCTATACCTAATTAAAAAGGTTTTTGATGTTTGAATACGATGAAACAAAGAGTAAAGCCAATAAAGAAAAACACGGGATTGACTTTGAAGAAGCACAAGCTCTTTGGCAAAACAAACAACATATAGTTTTTGATAGTGTTTATGTCAATGATGAATGGCGTCATCTTTTAGTTGGTCTTATTGATGATCTTTGTTATGTAGCTGTATTCACTATGCGTGAAGATAATATCCGTATTATCAGCGTTAGACGATGTCGAAAAAATGAAAAGGAAATATTATGAAAACAATATCAGCGGAAGAATTTGATAAAAAATTTGATAATGGTGAAGATATATTACCTTATATTGATCTCTCTTCAAAAAGAACACTTAAAGAGTTTGAAAAAGAGATGCTAGCTATAAAAAAAGTAAATGTTGATCTTCCATCTTGGGCTATTGCCTCTTTAGATCAAGAAGCTAAACGTATGGGTGTTACGCGTCAATCTATCATTAAAATGTGGCTTATACAAAAGCTTGATGATCTTAGTCTTAACCGTAAGTCTTTAAAGCAAGTGGGATAACTTCCCACTTATCTATAATATCCTATACTCGTTGATGTGCCAGGGTGTATTTCTTCTTCCTCTTGTATTTTTTGAGTAGGTATTTGTTTTTGAGGAGTTTGTTGAGGCATAAGATTAATGGTAGTTTCTTGTTTTGAGGGTTCTATTTTTTGTGGTGTAATGATAGGTTTATTTGAAATGATTTCTATATTTTTTGTCATTACTTGTTGAGAAGTTTCTTCTATTTTTTGTGTTTGGATTGGCTTTTGTAGGTCTGTAGTTGTTGTTTCTTCTTTTTTGAGTCTATCGTTAAATGCTTCATTGGGTTTTTTGTGAATACCGCTTAAATTCATTACAATAATATATCCTATCAAAAGAATAATTGGAATCAATGAAAGACGAGGTAATTTTTTATTATTCTTGTTTGTTAAAAACTTTCCATTAGCTTTTTCTTGGTATTTTTGTTTTCGATACTTTTCTATTAAATCTAATGAATCATCATCATGGAACACTTTAGAACCTTGTTATATTTTATTTGATAATTTTATATTCCATTGAGCCTATGTTGTAATAAGGTTTTTTTGTCATGATCGTCGTACCTTGTTTTTATCATAGAAAAAATTTTTGTCCTGCGCTTAGTTGTAAATCACTAATACTTTTGCTTTGTCCATCTAAGGAAACACTAAGATGTTTTATTAAAATTGTATCTGATGACATATTGGTAATAATGATCTCTCCGCTTAATGGTCCTCTATAAAAATACGCACATACTTTTTGATCTGGTAAATCACATGGTGGAATTGCATACATACTTGATAGTAGTCCAATGAGGACAAGTATTTTCTTCATAACTCTTACCTTTTATTTTAGATTTTTTCTCATAACTCTTGCTTTTATTTCAAAGAGATACATTTCTTGTTCCTCTTTATCTAACATTTCGAAATATTTTTCAATCTCGCTTTTCTGTATTACGGAATTTTCTAACAAAAAATTGTATAGTTCTGGTCTAGTATTTTTCCATTGATATATCGTAGATACACCAATTTTAAGTTTTTTTGCTATTTCAGCCAGATTGTTGTCCATTATTTACCTGTTTTTAAGTTTCTGTAATATAGAATTAATTCCGTAATACAGAAAAAGATTGTTTTTTATTTTTTGTAAATATTAATCCTTTTCCGCCAATTCTTTCTAATTTTCCATTATATAGAAAAATTGATTATTAGGCAATTTTGCCTTAATTCAATTTAAAGACCTTGTTATTTGAAAATCTCTCTTTTCATATACCAAGGTCTTTAGGGGTCTTAAGCGTGAGAGTTCGTCAGCACCTACTCTCACGACTTGTTAAATGGTGCTAAAAAACTTTTAAAAAAGGTGCTCAAAATGCAAGACAATCAAACCAAAGTTTATCCACACTTCATCCAACAAGCTTACCAAGCAGATGTTTTACTCCGTAGAGCTTTAACGTGTTCTGTTGGTTCACGTTATCCACATAAAGATCAAGTTGTCATTACGGCTGAAAATACCTATCAACACCCTACTAATGCTATTTATAGCTATTCACAACGTATTGATGTAGTTGTTAAATGTGAGAACCGTATTGAAGCGGTTAAACTCAATCAAGCCATACGTGAATATCTCGCAAAAGATATGATGCTTCCTTTACATGTAGGCGTATTTCAAAAACCTTTCACAAAAGACAACGAAAAATCTCGTAAATACTTCGCTTTTGCCAATATTAATGCTAAAGAGCTTTTAGAGACACTTCCAAAACTCGAAAAAGATAAAACACTTAAATTTGTTCTTGGTGCTAGTCCAATCGAAAGTAATGTCTTAGTGAACGGTTTTGACCTGACGTATTCAATTACTGACTTTGATTTGGAGTTCACGATCTTTACGATTGAAGATGCAAAAAAAGCAAAAAGAGAACTTACTAAAGATATTTATAAAGTAATACTTTACACCTCGACTATCTTTGAAGTTGATGACGATACGGTTCAAGAGGTACTGATCAATTTTGAAATTAATGGCGAAAGTGCTAGTGAGCTTGACATTCTCGCCAATAAATTAACAGAGCTTAAAAATAACGGAGTTGTCTTTACATGTAAAGGTCAATTTCCTAGAGCTGAACGTGATTTTTACCGTGTCTCGCTTTCCAAAACTGCGGGTGAACTCATAGCGCAATTAAGCACAACGATCAAGCCTGAACCACAACCTAAATCATAAGAATTTTAAATGGACTTTTCTGATTGGTTCATTGTTTTTTTTATTGCTTTTTCTGTTGTTGTTTCGGCTCTTTCTTGTTGGAATATTTTAATTAAAAAAGATTAAGTAAGGATTTTGAAATGAAACATAGGGGCTTGTTTGTAATGGTGCTGATCTCCTTAATGGTGAGTAGTGTTTTTGCAGATAACACCTCTATGATTTTTAATCCTGTTATGGACGCATTATCTAAGATTCTTTCATACGTTGTGACTGTTTTAGCTTCTTTAATAGCTATTTTTTTAGTGCCATTGGCATGGTTTCATGTTTCTAAGGCTATTTGGACAAGAGGTAATGTTCGTGATGAAAAGATTTATTCAAATATTACCTCACGTCAAGGTGCAAGAGATCGCCTTAAGGCTCATGGTATAGGCGAAAAAGAGCTTAACTTAAGTTCTTACCGTAAAGCGGTTGAAGCTGAAAAGTTTCGTAAAAAATTTGGAACGTTTGAAGAGTGGCAAGGTTCATCTAATTATAGAAGATCTCGCGCTTAATAGAGTTGTTTTTCTCTTGCTCTAAAAAGAGAAAACTTAACGAAAAAAGAAAGTTTTAACCTGAGAAGAGCCGAAGTCGGACACACGCTGTGAAAAATGACCGCTTAAGGTTTTTTCATGGCGGGTTTACGCGAGGTGGATACACCACGTCAAATAAAATCTCTTCAAAGCTCATTACGGTGGGCTTGATAGAGGGTTTAAATACTCTACTACATTAAAAGGAGTCTCTTATGAAAAAAGAGAATCAAAACGGACTTACGAACTTTAAGAAAATTGTTGCAATGGGCGCTCTTGCCATTGTTGGTTTTTCTACCAATGCGATGGCAGCTGACCCTGCATGGTTTACTGATTTGAATACTACTTTGGCAGGTATTCTTGTCATGGTTGGTACTGTCATTTCAGCTGTGATCGCAATTCGTCTTGCTCCTATTGCATGGGATCATATCAAACGTGTTATTAACCGTGCTTAAGAGATTTTGACATGATTACTCAAATTGACTTAACGGCTTTTTACGCTGTTGCTGGTTTCCTCTTGACTCTTAGAGCTACAGTAAATAGCTCGTTTTTCATTTTGAGAATCGCTAAGAGGAGATAATTGTCTCCTCTTATTTTTAAAAAGGTGCTAGTTATGAAACGATTACTTTTAACACTGCTGATATGCTCTAACTTTCTTTTAGCAGATTATCTCTATCAACCATCAAACATCTGTATTAAAGATTATTGGTATTCAAACGGTGCATTTTATTACGTTCGTTCTGATACAGGTGTAACTGTTTCAACCATAACGCAAAATCTCGGTGATGATGTTTTTAAGGGTTATGACTACAACACTTCAACCAACGAATGCGCTCCAGAAGCTTCCAATAATACACTTGGTCTTTCAAACGAAGATTTTAGTTATCTTAATGCCTTGATCGGTCTTATGATTTTTGGCATGTTAGTAATGAGTTTACTATGATCGTAGATATTATTAATTTTTCAATGACTGCAAGCGCATCTGCCAACTATGTTTTAGATATTGGCTTTACTGTGCTTCTTAAAGCTTTTTTGCCCGTTTTCTGCATTGGTCTTATCATTAAAAGGGGCTTTTAATGAAAGCCTTAATCCTCTCCATCTTTCTAAGCCTAAGCGTTTACGCTATTGAAATAGCGCCAACAAATTTCGGACTTCGTGATCTTGCCACGATGGTATCTCAAGAGTGTGGTAAAAATATCCTAATTTCTCAAGACGTTAAAAACATGAGTGCTGATTACTTTGTCATTCAAGACATTAGCCCTGCTATTTTATTTTCTACATTTAAAGGCATTATTGAGTCAAAAGGACTCTTTCTAAACGAATATGATGGCTTCTATATCGTAGATGATAAAAAACTCGAATTGCCACCCGATGAAAAAAACCTTTCCAACGTTGAATTAACTATGAAAATAATCGAAATTAATAATGAGAAAATAAAGAACGTTGGTTTTAACTCTGCTCTGACATCTAAGCTTAGTTTGTCGGGTGTCACTGACTTTAAAAAATTGTCTTTTGATAAGCTTTTTAGTGCTGATTTTGAGAGTGTATTGACTGATCTTGAAACCCAAGACTATTTAAAGATCATGAGTGAGCCTTATGTGGTTGTTGCAAACGGTGAAACCACAAAACTCAATGTGGGTGATACAATCAGTGTTAAGACGTCCTCTTATGCAACGGATTCCACTTCCACAACGGCAGCATTGCGTAATACCTACACGCAAAAAGAACTTGGATTAACCATAGAAGTCTCTCCTAAAATTCAAAAGAATGGCTTAATTCTTTTAAAGACAACACTCACCAACGAAACACTTAAAAAGAAAGGTGATGACGGGCTGATCGAAACAAAGAAAAAATCAATTTCGGGCAATTTTAATATTAAAGATGGTGGTAGCGTTTCGATTGGTGGATTGACTGCAAGCTCTGATGTGAAATCTACGTCTAAAGTTCCGTTACTGGGTGACATTCCCGTCTTAAGTTATGTCTTTTCCTACGACTCAACCGATACCGTACGCACGACTTTAACGTTGTTTATTGAAGTTAGGATTATTAAATGAAAAAGATAATCTTAGCGTTAATGCTTACTTTTACAGTTTCTTTTGCAGGAAATTGTCCTACTTACATAACTGTTAATGGCTCTATTTTAAAAAATCAATCTTGTACTTTTGTCGGCAATATGTTTGGTTCTTATTCATATTCTTTTGAAAGTGCGCAGCTTTCTGGCGGTGTTTATCATCAGTATTTTACATCATCTTCTCCTACGAATTGTGGTTCTACTATTACTGGAGTTAAGCATTGTGATTATACGAATGCATATCATGGTACTTATAGCACAACTCCTGCAACTGATTGCCCTACGGGAATTGTTGAAAATGGTGAATGTATTAAAGCTGTTGATACAAATAACTCTGATTGCGACAATATAACTAAATTTACAGATATTACAACGGGTAAATGTAATGATTGTATGCAGTTTAGTGGCTTTACTTCTCGTGCTTCTTGTGCTTGTGATGCTAAAGGTACTACATACTCACCGGGTCATAGTAGTGGTGTTGTGACGTGGTCTACTCATTCTACTATGTCTTATAAAAGGCAAAAAGCTACGTGTGACAATGGTCAAGAAATTTATATTTATTACGACCCTATTGATATCACTCCCGATACAAATACATCAACGCCAACAGATTCAAACGGTACGAAACCGCCTGACACAAACACCACAACAAATACACCCGATGTTAATGGCTCTCCAGTAACATCACCAACGCAAGCCGATGTCGTTAATGCTCTTAAATCTATTCAAGATGGTCAAAAAGACTCCAATACTGCATTAAAAGAAATGGGTATTGATCTAAAATCTGTTAACACTTCTTTAAAAGAGCAAGGTTTTACGTTTGACTCTATTCTTGCCAAAATTGTTGATGGTAACTCAAAAGCTGACGCTCGTTATGCGCTTATGGATACAGAATTTAAAGGTAATACGCAATATCGTAATATGATGGGTAAATGGGTCGATGCAAATTTGTTAAACGCAACCGCACAACTCGGTGCAACTGTTGACGTTAAAAAGGCTGTAGATGGCACAACGGGTGCTGTAAATACACAAGGTGATAAACTCGGTGGCAAATTAGACGACATTTTAAAAGCGATTAAAGATGGTAATGGTACTGGTACAAAAGACGGCAATGGTACAGATTTAAGCAAGGTTGAGGATAAACTCGACACTCTTCATAAAGATAATAATCAAACACAAAGTCTCTTAGACAAAATTGCGGGTTATTTTGATGGTAATGCTTCTGTTGATACTAACGGTTCTGGTTCTTCCATGACTCTTGATGATATGTTGCCAACGGGTGGTTCTGGTTGGTTTTCTTCTAATGCTTTAGATTTGAATTTTGGTGGTCTTTCTGGCTCTGGCAGTAATTGTCAATGTGCTACTGCTGAATTTCAAGTAGCGGGTAAAACCTTTGTTTTTCCTCCTCCTGAACTTTTAGCCATGATACCTTTTTCCACTATTTCTAAACTTATTCAGGCTTTGATTTATATTCTTGGTTTAAAAATATTTTTAAGGATTTAATATGGGCAAAGTTCCTCAATGGGTTGCTAATGCACTTGGATATATTTTTGATTTTTTTAAAAATTCTGCAAAAAAAGCAGCCATATACACTGCTTACACGGCGCTTCTTGTTGAAATTTTGAATAGCGTTAAAGATTATGCAATGGCGCATTCTGATTTTAGTTCCTTTATGACGCCTACAATTTGCTATTTCTTTACACAACTCAATGTTTCTGGTCTTTTAACGACTTATTTTGCGGTTGTTTCTGCAAACTGGTTAAAAGCTAAGGTTGTTCAATTTTGGACTTTTAACAGTGGTTCTGTGAGTAAATAATTATGATTAGGGTGCTGATAGGTGGGCAAGGTAGTGGAAAAAGCTTAACTTCTATACATTATCTTTTTGAGGTTATTGAAGTAACTTTTGATGAATTTGACACTGAAAAACAAGAGATTATTCAAAAAACAGTTAAAGGTGCTCGTCATACGTTTTATAAACGTCTCATTACAAATGTTGGTGGTTTTAGACCTGAACTTTTTCGTGAGGTAAGCGGTAATAAAACGATAGAGATTATCCATCAAGATAAATATTGGTCTAAAGATGATTTGCTTGTTATCTTTGATGAGCAGATGAAAGAAAAACAAAAGCCAGAAAAAGATCGTACACCAACGCTTTTTATTTACGATGAGTGTCAATATGGTTTAAGTACCTTTTCAACATCGCAAGCAAATTTAGAGACATGTGAGTTTATATCAAACTTCTTTTCACTTCAACGTCATTATGGTCCGTGTGATTGTCTGTTAATGACGCAAGGACTTGATAAAGTACATGATAAGTATTTGGGTGTTGATTTTGAGCTTTATATTGCTCCTGAATATGCTTTAAAAGCTGACCCTGAAAATGACATTATTTTTGATCTTTATGATTCTGAGGGTAAGTCAATTATCACGGGTGGTCGTGACAAAATAAAGTATAAAAAATCTAAGCCTATCAAAGATATTGAGGGTAATGATTTTAACCCTTTTAAACTTTACGTCAGTGGTGATGCTGGTCGCAAACTCGATGTTAAAAAGAGTTATTGGAAAAAATACGTTTATATTTTAATCGTTTTGGTACTTTTTGCGCTGTCTGCTTTAGGTTATGTTTTTTATAGTTTATTTTCGGGTTTGGGTTCAAAAAAAAGTGCCCCAAAAAATTGAACAGAATATTACGAAAGATTCAAATCAAACAAAGGACGATTATAACCTTTCTTTGCCTCCTCCAAACTCTGTAAGGGGTGCTAGAGGCAATTTAGCAGTCGATGAGAACTCCACGTACAATCAATATGTCAAAGAGCCTTACAACAACATAGAAGCACAACACATGTATAGAGTGTTTGTGATGGATAATATCTATTATATAGGCACTCAAATTCTTTCCTTAAATCAATTTAAAACGATGGTTAATAAACAAGTCTTTTTCGTTGTCTCCACACAACCCGTCACAAAACGAAGTTTCTATGTAAATTTACTTATTCATCAATCTGTACTTAATAGTTTTGGTCTTACAAAAGACTTCGATACAACCGATGGCACAAATCGTTCTAAATCTACAACGAAAAATTAATATTGAAAGGCTGCAAAATGAAACGTTTATTTATTTTTTTCTATCGACTTTTATCTGTTCACAAACTTCGATCTTTAGAAAGGCGCATTGTCGAATTAGAAGCAATTAATGATCATGCTGTTTGGTGCAATGACCCTAATTTCTTTATTATGGTTTCTTCCAATCATATGGAATATTTGAATGTTCTTCGTAAAGAATTTCACATGGCCTGTAATGATGAAGTGGTGCATTTTTTGATCTATAAGCAATATGTCTTTTCTATGGCTGATAAAGAGAAATTAGCATCGCAGATAGAAGCGAACGAGAATTAAGTATTAATTCTCATGGTGAGCGTGAGGACTAGCGCAGCGTAACAGTACCAATCGGTACAACCTGCAAAACGATGAGAACGTAAGGTGCTGTAAAGGGCGAGAGTGAATTTTGAGACTCCTCCTTAAACAGCTATATTTTTTGTTTTTTTTGGCGTTATTAGCGAAAGCGAAGAGGAGCTACCGCACCACATGAGCGAAGCTCTCTTGTCAACTTAACATAAGTTTCCCGAACTATTTTAAAAAGGTGCTATTTATGAAATATGGTCTTAATTCTTTTGATGTTGAAAATTCTCAACGAAAAATTGATTTGCAAAAAGAATATATGCTTAAGTCAACTTTTGTGACTTCAAATGGTACATGCAAGACACTTCTTGATGTTAACATGAATGCAAATATTTCAACACGTTATTATGCTCAACTCGTCAACAAAGTAAACACTCTTCAACAAACTATGTCAAATCTTGATTTGATGCCTATTTTTATGACTCTTACGCTTGACGGTTGGCTTCATGATCTCTACTATGGTGATTATTCACGTTTTAAAGAGGAGTATTTAAAAAAGCTTCCTGAAACTGATAAATATGGTTATCTTAAAACTAAGGCTTCTCTTAGAGAGGTATTTGATGTTCATGATCTTTACATGGTCTTACGTTGGCAATGGGATAGATTTATGAAAACTAATACAATTCAAACGATTAGAGAAGATACAAAAATTGGTTATCTTTTTGCTGTTGAGCCACATGAAAGTGGCGTACCTCACGCACATGTTCTTTTTTATGTTCCTTTTGCCTCTATTGAAAAACTCAAAAAAGAGTTCAAAAAGATTTTTGGCACTTCTCAAAATAAAGGTCAAGATAAAGAACGTCTTTCTCTTGACCAGATTGCTAATGGCGAAATGAACGGTTTTCAATGGACGTTAACAAATCCAGTTGGCTACATTCTTAAATACGTTACTAAATCATTCATGGATATTAAAAACCAATCACAAATAGATGAGCTTCAAGCATGGTATATTAAGCATCGTATTGTTCGCTTTACAACGTCCCATACTCTCGTGCCTCAATGGGTGTACAACAAAGTCTATCCACTCGAAAATGATTGGTTATACCTCTCTGATCTTAAAATTAATTCTATGTGTGAGTGGTCGGCTGAAGATGATTACTTTAAATTTGAAGATACAAAACTTGGCAAAACTCTTATGTATACAAGAGGACTTTATCAAATGTTTCAAGATGGCTCTCTCGTTCATGAGTTTGGCGAAATGAAAGAGTTAAAACTTCCTAATACGATGAAATTTAGGGATAAATTTGTTCTTAGACAACATAAAAAATTTATTAAAATCGAGCTCTTTAATGTTAAAGGTCAAAAAATAGAACTCTATCCAAAACCAATAGCACAACGTAAAAATTATGATCTCGTTCAATATTATCGCAAACTAAATCCTGAACTCTGCAATCTCCAACACTTTGGTTTAGTCCAAAACGAATGTATTAAACGTGGACTTATTGAGGGGCAAATTCAATCTTTAAATGACTTTAATACAGATTTTGAAATGGGAGCTTAAAATGAAAAAACATGATTGTTCTGAATGGATTGTTAGACATATTGCTATTAATGGTTATATAGATATTTGTTCTATTTGTTGTCGTCAAGTTGGTTGGAATTTTACTCGAGGTGATGGTTCTCAAAACGTTGGTTCTATATGGAAAAAGAAAACATATTCAGTCATTGCAGAAAAAAAGATATAGGGGCATAAAATGACATGTTTAGTATGTGGCAAACCTATTATTTCTAACGATAAAGGCTATTGTTGTTCTTTTGGTCGTCCAAAAACATATTGTTCAGATCATTGTCGCAATTATATGAAATATTTTGTTGCTATGCAAAAAGAACTTGATCTTATTGATCTTGACGATGAACATAAACGTAAAATAAGAGGTGATCTATTTAGAGTAGGCAATGGTCTTAAGTTATTTAACTCTAGGTCTTTTAGTACCAAAACAAATCGATCGGAAAATAAATGACTTTTCAAAAATATGCTTCTCTTTATATTAAACTTAACGAGGACGATTGGAAACCGTCTTACTTAGATAAAAATAAAGGGATTGTTGAAACTCGTTTTGAAGCTTTTAAAGATATGGATATTAAAGATTTACATGCTTCTGATATTAAGCTTTGGTATAAAAATATAGATGATGTAGGTAATAAGTCTAAACGAAACTACTTAAGCGTTTTAAAGGGTATTCTTGACGTTGCACTACATGATGAAGTGATACAAAAAAATCCAATGATACATGTAAAGTTTCCAAAGTATAAAGCTCCTCGAATTCACCCTTTTAGTGCAGATGAAGTTAAAATGATTTTGGAAGCTTCAAAAGACTTGAATTTTAATTTTGTCTATTACCTTGCAATGGGTTTTTATGCGGGTATGCGTACGGGTGAAATATTAGCTTTAAAACGTAATGAAGTTGATCTCAAAAAAAGAATGATTAGTATTAAGTCAACTCGTTCTCGTTTTGGTGAGGGTACTCCCAAAACATTTGGATCCAAACGTACTATTCCTATTCTTGACTCTTTATATCCCTACATTGTGAAAATGCTTGAAAATTGTAATACTAAGTATGTTTTAACAAATCAATATGATAGACCGTATCGTGATAGTCATGTCTTTTGTACGTATTGGTGGAAACCTCTTTTAGAGTCTTTAAAACTTCCTTATAGAAGGATATATGATACTCGTCATACATTTGCTACAAATATGCTTTATCGTGAGCTTTGTAGTCCTGCTGAATTAGCTCAGTATCTTGGTCATTCTAATGTTCAGATGGTTTATGAGGTATATGTCTCGTATCTTGATAGTCACTTCGATAAATTTGATAGATCTATCGCAATTTATTCATAATGGGTAGGTAGAGGGATTTTAAGGTTTTAAAAAAGTGCTTTGAAAGTGCCTAAAATAGGGGCTTGGTGGCGGACAGAGAGGGATTTGAACCCTCGGTCAGGTTACCCCGACGCATCCTTAGCAGGGATGTGGTTTCAGCCACTCACCCATCTGTCCAAGTAAAAAGTAGAGTGCAAGTATATCAAAAGTATATAATAAACGGCTTAAGAGACTTTTCTTAAGCCGTTTATCGATTAAATATAAGCGGCATCTTGTGATTTTAAAAGTTTTTCAAGCAGTTTTTGAAGTTTTGGAACAGAAGATTGATCTGTTTTTTTGCCTCTTCAATCTTGTCTTTTAGCATCACAACCAATTTAACACCTTCTATAAAATGCATCGGATACTCCTTTTAGATCATGGTTTAATCTAAAAAAAGCAAAATTTATTCCGAAACTGGAGGTACCGACGTTGCAGGTAAAACCAATTCAGGTTGCTTAATCACTCCATCATAAAAAACAGTACAATTTTCATCATTTTGCTTCGGTTGCGTATGTGTTATTTTTGATTTTGTTGTAAAAGAAAGTACCACATCTTTGAGTGTTGCAACAGCTGTTGCATCAAGCTTTACAGAAGGTTTGGCATACGTTCCACTAAACTTTTGTTCAACGACGGCACATCCTTTTGTATCCAAAAGAGCTGCTTTTACATCCATCAATTTTTCATCAACAATATTGACAGCTCCCTTAATGGCTATTCGATTAGAAGCTGTGCTCAGCGCTACATCACTTAGTTTTATTTCAGAGTACCCAAGATCAACTTTAGTATTAAGCTCCTTAATCACGCTATTGCCACCTTTAAAAGCCTCAATAGTACCAGATATAAGTGTGTTGAGATTTAACTTCTCTTTTTGAAAAGGATCAAGCACTAAAGCAATTTTGTCTATATCATAACCCTTTAAGGTTATCTCCTCACCTGAAAGCTGAACAAATCCATTGAGAGTGCTTTTAAAAGTTATACCATCGCCCACAAAGAATGAGAGTTTAAAGTCACCATTGGCATTGCCATCCAGCAGATCTTTACCCCATAATTCTTTTGAGAGAGATGCCAATTTCAAACCAACGATCTTGCTCTTTAATGAAATTTTCGGTTGTTTCCCACAAAAATCAAACTTGCCATTTCCTTGAATTTGCGTATCAAAAAGTGTGTATTTAAGAGCATTACTAACCGCAATACCATTTTTCAGCTCAAAGGACATCGAAATATCTTGCACAGCATAAGCGCTACCATACTGAATTTTGTCGATGTGCGTATCAGCATTAAAATAGAGCCCTTGAATACTATGCTTGGAAACATCATAACTGATATCATTTATATCAAGATGAACGTGTTCGAAGACAATTTTATTAGTTGCATTCACATCTGCATAACTGATTGTACTGTTGCTAAAGATAATTTTTTTGGCATTCATGAAAGCGGATACATCGCTCTCTTTTTCAACGGTGGCATTGTTCTCTTTAGTTTTTTTATCAGCTACTTTTTGTGTTGGTACAGGCAGTAAATCATAATTAAACTTGCCATCTTTTATTTTTTCTATATTTAAAGCAAGTCCATCGAGAGAAAGCTGTGTAACTTTAATCTCTTTTTTAAGCAATGCAGGTACGTCAAGTGCAACATCAAAACTACCCAACTTGGCAAACGGAGTTTCAGGATGATACGTTGGATTATTGACCTCAATATCAGAGACACTAACGCCAATAGGTGAAAGGGTAAGTGTTATATCACCACGAATAATCACTTCATATCCAGTACTCTCTTTAATCGCTTTGTGCAATCGTGGTTTGTATTCATTAAAATCAATCACTTTAATAAGAAAGAAAAAAAGCAGCAACGACAACAGCAACTAATACCACAATACCGAGTACAATCTTTTTAAACATTCTTACCTCTTAATGACTAAATATTTTCAATAATTTTCTTTACCACACCTAGCGGATCATCACTATGATAAATCGGTCTCCCCACGACAATAAAATCTGAATGTTGCTTTTTTGCAGTCTCAAGATCAGCCACTCTCTCTTGATCATTACTACTCTCACCAAAAGGACGAATACCAGGTGTTAGCGTCAAGAAAGAAGGAGCCGTATGTGCTTTAATGTCTAAACTCTCATAAACGGAAGAAACAACGCCGTGCAAGCCACTGGCATAAGCATCTTGGGCAAAATCAACCGCTTTTTGCGCAATAGGGGTATGATAAATCGCTTCGAAAGAGGCATTGTCAAAACTGGTCAGTGCCGTTACAGCTAAAACAATTGGGGGATTTGAAAAGGTATTGACACGTTCCATTACCATGCGCATCGCTTTACGTCCACTGGAGGCATGTACGTTGAACATATCCACACCAAGAGAAACCATTGACTCAGCGGCATCTGCCATTGTATTAGGTATATCATGGATTTTGAGATCTAAAAAAATTTTAAAATGAGGATTGATCGCTTTGATCTCATGTAAAAGGGGTTCGCCATCTCGAATAAAAGAGCGAAGTCCCACTTTAAGCCAAACATCTTCACTTTTGAGCTTTTGAATCAGAGCAATATTTTCAGATTTAGTGGGGAGATCAAGCGCAACGCACAATTTCATTTATTTAGCTTCCCCATCTCTTGAAATTGCATCCAAAACACCGTTAATAAATTTAGGGCTTGTTTCATTGCACAGTTTTTTTGCAAGCTCAATTGCTTCGTTAATAATCACTGCATTATCCAGTTCAGAATACAAAACTTCATACGCACCTAGTCTTAAAATAGCACGTTCAATCGTCCCAATTTCACTGAGGTTCCACTCTTTAAGATGATGGTTAATCGCTTCATCAATGATGATTAAATGCTCTTTCACACCGTGGTACAACCCAAGGGCAAACTCTTTTTGTTGATTTCGAATCTTTTTCTCTTCAAAGAGTTCATCTATAAATTTTTCAATGCCAGAATTTCCAATATCTTCTGCGTATAATAGACCAATAATACTCTCTCTTGCTTGATGTCGTGTTGCCAAAGCGTTTCCTTATAGATGTTTGTAGAGGCTAATAAGTTCGATCAAACCTGTCATGGCTTCAAAGCCTTTATTACCCGCTTTGCTTCCAGCTCTCTCAATCGCTTGCTCAATGTTATCGGTGGTTAAAACACCAAAGGTCACGGGTTTTTGATATTTTAGTGCGGTATTGGCAACTCCTTTGGTTGCTTCTGCAGCAACGTAGTCAAAATGCGGCGTGCTTCCACGAATAATCGCACCAACACAACAGACCGCGTCATACTTACCGCTGCTTAAAATTTTATCGAGGGCTAAAGGAATTTCATACGCCCCTGGCACTAAAATAAGGTCTAAATTTTTCTCATCGCCGCCGTGACGAATAAACGCATCACGTGCGCCTTCAACCAAACGATCTGTGATAATATGGTTAAATCGACTATTAATAATGGCTACTTTTTCTTTACCATTAAGGGAGAGTTTTCCTTCAATAATATTCATAATTATCCTTTTACTTTTTCTTATAATACACTATTTTTCGTTACAGTTTAATTATCGCTTTTTCCAGACACTTACATGTAACGTTTTTTATCACACTTTTACGTGCACTCTCTTTCACTTCTAAACGCATCGACAATGGCTTTACATGTAAAGTAAAAAAGACCGATAAATGCTCATTGAGGGCATCAAATGTATTGTATTTTTCACCATTTTTCTTAAAGCCTCCCAGCCATTTGGCACGAGGTGTTTTAACTTCATCCCAGTCATACGCACTTGCAATAACTAAAAATCCCCCAGCATTGAGACGCTCTTTGATCTTCTCTAAAAAAAGCGCAGGATCATATAACGTATCCAGTACATCATTAGCAAGAATGAGATCATATCCATCAAAATAAGGCTTCATATTGTGTGGATCGGCTTGCCAAAATTCCACTTTTTGAACCCGTGGATTGATGCCAAAATCACTGAGATTTTTTTCAATAAATATGGCTAGTTCGCCCTCTTCTTTTAAGGCGTATTTGAGTTTACCACTCTCTTTAAAATTGGTCGCAAGCCTCACAACGCGCGCGGTAAATTCAATGCCGTGTACCATTTCAAAATGGCGTGCAAGCGCAAATGTTCCCCTGCCGACGCCACACCCAATTTCCAATGCTTTTGCTTTTGAACCACCCAAATCAATACAAAACTGCGCCATTTTTTCATAATAGTTAGGTTCTTTTTCACCAAAATGCGCCTCGCAAATTTTGGAAAGTGCAAAATCTGTCTCGTAAAACACGGAGTGCGTCTCCACAGGCTCAGCAGACTCAATATAACGAAAGCCCGCATGTTGGTAAAAATGACGGCGAAACGCATAACGTGAGCTTCGTATGATTTCATTGCCCGTACTGATCCACGAACCGCCTTTGATAATGTTGTGCCTATCATCAAAGGTCGGAACAGAAAAATCATCGTAAAGTGGATGAACCATAAAGCCATCAAACCCGTTAATCGGCGTTTCAGTCCACTGCCACACATTGCCGATAACATCGTAAAAATCACCAAAAGCAAACGTATCCACAGGCACAGAAGAGGCAAAATATTCGAGGTTAAGATTCGCAGGTGCCTTGTCCCAAAACGGCTCTTCTACCTTTACATGTAAATCATGCAGAACGTACCACTCCTCTTCACTTGGAAGGCGAATGGACTGCCCTGTCACTTGACTTTTCCAGTTGCAAAAGGCTTTGGCTTCAAGGTAATTGATCTCCACAGGCCAACTCCACGGCATTTCAATCTCTTCTGCCATCAGACGAAGTTTGTATCCTGAAGCATCAATTCGCCAAAAAAGTGGCATGGTCGCATTTTTGTACGTACGCCACTTCCAGCCCTCTTCACTCCAAAAACTTTGTGTTTCGTACCCTTTATTGGCAACAAACGCTAAAAATTCGGCATTGGAGACGAGGTATTTGGAGGCTTTAAAGTCTTTGACTTCTTTTACATGTAAACCGTATTCGTTATCCCAACCGTACAGTGCATCGTCTCGTTTCTTCTCTAAACGAAGTGTCGTGCCTTTTACATGTAATAATTCGTTTTGCACAATTGGCGTATCCAGTGGACAAACTTTCCAAAAATCACTTGGCTTCACACGCTCAAGCGGCAATTGACGTATAAGAACAGAGGACGTTTCAAGATGAATGCGCTCATGCTCAATGCCCATCATAATCGCCCAAAATGGACTCTCCCATGAAATAGGCATGGCAAGAGGCAATGTATCGATGAGTTCTAAGATTTTAGCTTTCACAGCGTCACGATACGCTTGAATCTCAGCAATGCGTGGCCATTTGTAATTAGATTGGTTAAGATCGTCCCAACTCATCTCATCCACACCAATCGCAAAAATCGACTCAAATGAAGGGTTAATGCGTTTATCTAAAATCTTAGCAAGCACGAGTTTATTGATAAAAAAAGTCGCAGTATGACCAAAATAAAACACCAGCGGATGACGCAAAGGATCGGCGGTAAGATAATAACTCTCCTCATCCTTCATCAGCTCAAAAAGCTTTTCATACACCGTATAGGTTTTGAGAAAATACTCTCTGATCTCTTGCCTTTTTTGTTCGCTTGTTCCTTGATTGAGAAGAATATTGCGCGTTGGGATCAGTTGCATCCTATGCCTTTAAGCTATCTTGTATCGCTTTAATGTCTTTAATGGCTAAACCTAAGTCGTCTAAATCAAGCATATTCGGTCCATCACAAAGTGCCTCGCAAGGATTAAAATGGGTTTCAAAGAAAAAACCATCCACCCCAACAGCAGCAGCGGCACGTGAAAGAGGACGGACGTATTCGCGTTTTCCACCGCTTTTTCCACCCTCGGTTCCTGGCATTTGCACCGAATGGGTTGCATCAAAAACCACAGGAGCAAACTCACGCATAATGACAAAACTACGCGCATCCACAACCAAATTGCCATACCCAAAGGTACTGCCTCGCTCGGTCAGCCACACGCCCGCTTTTTTAGCGGCTTCGTAGCCCTCTTCTTTCACACCTCTGGTATCCAAAACTTTTTTGACCGAATAGCGCATATCAGCAGGATTTAAAAACTGCCCTTTTTTGATATTCACCACGCATTTAGTCTGTGCGGCGGCGACCAAAAGATCGGTTTGACGGCATAAAAACGCAGGGATCTGAAGCACGTCCACTACTTCACCCACAGGCTTCGCTTGTGTGTAGTCATGTATGTCCGTCAAAAGTTTATACCCAAACTGCGTTCTCACCTCATCTAAAAGTTTCAAACCCTCGTCCATGCCTGGACCTCTAAAACTGTCGATACTCGTACGATTGGCTTTATCAAAACTGCTTTTAAAATAAAAATCTATCGATTGATCTTTGTGATAACTCATTAATTGCTCTGCAACCCGAAATAGGTTGTCTCTACTTTCAATGACACACGGTCCTGCTATTAAAATCACTCTTTCTCCTTTGCTACAATAATTCCACTAAGAACGACTAAGAGTATACCAAATAGTCCAAGAATATCTGGTAAACCATCGCCTAAGATAATGCCAATAATGAGCGAAAAGAAGATAATCGAATACCCAGCTGCTCCTACAATTCCCGCTTTGGTAGTTGCAAATGCTTTGGTCATATAGACTTGCCCAATAGCGCCAGAAAAGCCCATTAAAACAATATAGAGCCACTCTATCCCTACAGGTGCAATAAAATGCCCCAGCATAAAATCAAACATCGGCGTATGGAAAAATTCACTCAAAATCATAAAAAGTGCAGGAAAAAATGTTCCAGTACAGACAAAGGCAAGCACAATAACACGGGTATCATACACACGGTTTAGCTCTCGTACGCTCGTGTAGGCAAGTGCCGCACCAAGACCGCTAAAAAGTCCAAAAAGGTCAGTTTTGGAAAGCATCAAGCCGTTGGGTTTCATGACAAAAACGATACCGATAAACCCAACAAAAACAGCTACCCAGCCTTTCCAACCGATTTTCTCTTTCAAAAAGAAAAAGGCTAAAATAGCCGTGAAAATAGGTGCAGTTCGTGAAAATGTGATGGCATCAGCAAGGGGAATATGGGCAATGTTGTAGAAAAAAACCAACATCGAAGCGAAACCAATGAGAGCACGAAAAAGAAGCAACCAAGGCTTCCCACCAATTTGTTTTATCGGTAGTTTGAAAATACTCAGCGCTACAAAAAGCATTGTCAAACCATTACGAAAAAAGACCACTTCCACGGAATCCATACTCTGACTTAAAACTTTAGCAAACGCACCATCAAATGCAAAGCTAAACGAAGAGAGAAGCATAAAGAGTACGCCTTTATTTATCCCTTCAAAAAACTGTTTCAAAATAACTCCATTCAACGCCATAAATACGAAATCTTAATCTATTCTGTGTTAAAATTCGTTGATATTTGTATCTTAACCCTTAGGAAAAAGTATGGATCTCCAACATATTTTAGAGTACAGCCTTTTTGGATTGCCTATTACCCATATTGCAATTGCTATCACTATTTTTTTACTCGGATTAGCCTTCAAAAATCTTATTGCAAGCATTATTCTCAAACCTCTTAGAACCATAGCTAAACGTACCAAAACGACCACAGATGATAAAATCATCGCTGTTCTTGACGAGCCTTTAAAACTCTCTATTGTATTGGTTGCCTCCTACATTGCAACGCTTTGGCTCCCTTTTAGAAGCTTTGATCATGTTGTCGATCTTGCGATCAAATCGTTTGAAACATTCATTATTTTTTGGATTTTGTATCGAATGGTGGATAAATTTTCCAATCTCTTTAGCTTCTTCTCTTCAAAATTTGGTAAAGAGCTACACCAAGATATTCAGCATTTCATTACCAAAGCTTTGCGTATCTTTCTTGTTGCATTGGGTATTATGGCGGTTTTGCAGGAGTGGGGCATCAATGTCAGCGCCTTTGTCGCATCCTTAGGACTTGGAGGTTTAGCCTTTGCCCTCGCCGCTAAAGATACGGTTGCCAATCTTTTTGGCTCACTGGTCATTTTTACAGACCGCCCTTTTAAAGTAGGTGATTGGGTTGAAACACCCGCAGTAGAAGGATACATTGAAGAGATTGGTATTCGCTCAACCAAAATTCGTACCTTTGCGCAAGCCTTAGTCAGCATGCCCAATGCAACACTCGCCAATACACCTATTACCAATTGGTCACGCATGGGAAAACGTCGTGTAAAAACACGTTTGGGACTTACCTATAACACCTCCGTGGAGCAGATGCAAGCGATTATCCAAGAGATAAAAACCATGCTCAAAAAACACCCAGATGTTCATCAAGAGACCATTTTAGTTAATTTTGATGAATTTGATAACAGCGCACTGAGTATCTTTCTCTACTTTTTTACCAAAACAACCGTTTGGCTAGAGTATTTACATGTAAGAGAGGATGTCAATTTTAAAATTATGGAGATCGTCGCACGTAACGGCGCGCAGTTCGCATTCCCTTCACAAACGCTCTATGTAGAGAGTTTACCAAAATAACAGCAAACACAGAGTATAATCAACCTAATTATGCAATAAAGGTTACTATGAAGAAAATTGCCATTATCGGGCTACCCAATGTGGGGAAAAGCTCACTTTTTAATCGCATCGCAAAACAACGCATTGCGATCACTTCTGATTTTAGCGGAACAACACGTGACATTAAAACCCATCAAGTCCATATCACCGAAAAACCATGTCTTCTTTTAGATACAGGCGGGCTTGATAAATCCACCGAACTGTTTGAAAATGTTCACAACATGTCGATGGAAGCATCCAAAAAAGCCGACATCATCATCATGGTGGTTGATGGTAAAATGCTTCCAAGCGATGAAGAGAAAAAAATCTTTTACGCCCTTCAAGCACGTAAAAAGCCAATCGCTTTGGTAATCAATAAAATTGACAACGACAAAGAGATGGAGCGTGCGTGGGAGTTTGATGAATTTGGAGCCGAACATGTCTTCCCCATCTCTGTTTCACACAACCGTGGTGTTAGCGCTCTTTTAGAGTGGATCGGCGAGCTTTTACCAGCAGCGGAAGGGACAACACTTCCTCTTGTCAATGAAGAGGACGATACCTTTGAAGAAGAGGATGATACCGAAGAAGACGTTTGGGACGATGAAGAGGCGTTTGAGGAAGAAGATGAAGAGATCATCGCTGAAAATATCGTTGAAGAGGTTGAAACCAACCAGATCAATGTTGCCATTATCGGACGTGTTAATGTTGGTAAAAGTTCACTGCTGAATGCCCTTGTAGGTAAACAACGTGCTGTCGTTAGCAGTGTAGCAGGCACAACGATTGATCCTGTCGATGAGAGCATTGAGTATGAAGATAAAGTCATCAACTTTGTCGATACGGCTGGACTTCGCAGACGTGGAAAAATCGAAGGCATCGAGAAATTCGCCTTAATGCGAACCAAAGAGATGTTGGAGCGAGCCAATATTGCTCTGCTTGTTTTAGATACGAGTGAGCCTTTTTTAGAGCTCGATGAGCGCATCGCTGGTCTTGTGGAAGAAAACCATTTAGCCTGTATTATTGTGCTCAACAAATGGGACAATCCACTGGCTGATTTTGAAAAGATTACCACAGAAGTGAGAGACCGTTTTAAATTTCTCTCTTACGCACCACTGATTACCGTTTCGGCGAAGAGCAAGCAAAGAGTTGCGAAGATCAAAGATATGATTTTATCCGTCTATGCTAACTATTCACAGCATATTCCAACCCGTCAGCTCAATGAAGTCATCAGAAATGCGACCATTAAACATCAAATCCCCAGTGATCACTCAAAAGTGGTTAAGATTTACTTTGCCACCCAGTACCTTACCAAGCCACCGCGCATTGCTTTGGTCATGAACAAACCACGCTCTTTGCATTTTAGCTACAAACGCTACCTTGCCAATAAATTGCGTGAAAACTTCAATTTAGAGGGTTCACCAATTCTGCTTTATCCACGAGCCAAAGGTGAGAGAGACAACGAACAGGAAGAGAACGGTGCTGAATCTTAAGAATAAAAATATCGTTTTTATTGGCTTCATGGGTGTCGGTAAAGGCACCATTTCCAGAGCACTGATTCAACGAACCAAACGCTTTGGTCTGGATACCGATGATTTGATCGAGAGTATGGAAAACCGCAAAATCAAAGCTATTTTTGAAACAGACGGAGAAGCCTACTTTCGCAAGCTTGAGAAAAAAACTGCCAAATGGCTAGAAAAAAATGTTAAAAATGCCGTTATCTCAACAGGTGGTGGCTTCTTCAAGGTCGATAATCTAGATGCGATTGGCACGATTGTCTACCTTCGCTCCTCCTTCGATGGAATTTTAAAAAGGCTCAAAGAGCATGAAAATGCCGATCTTAAGCTTGCCAAACGCCCCTTACTGAGCGATGAGGACAAAGCGAGAACATTATTTGAAGAGCGATCATCGCTTTATGAAGTTAAAGCTGACATTACCATCAATGTTGAAAATCGAAGCGTTGATGCCATCGTACAAGATTTAATTACGTTACTCCACTTAAAAGAGAAAAAAGAGAAAGAGTAGGACAGATTTATGAGAGTATTAACAGGAATTCAACCCTCTGGTGCGCTTCACATAGGAAACTATTTTGGCGCGATTAAACAAATGGTCGATTTGCAAAATAACAGCGATCTGTTTATTTTTATCCCCAACTACCATGCCCTCACCTCATTAAAAGATGGTGTAGCACTTAAAAACAATACCCTCGATGCGGCGATTAATTTCATGAGCCTTGGCATTGATCCAAATAAAGCAACTCTATGGGCACAATCGGATGTCAAAGAGGTCTTAGAGCTTTACTGGGTACTTTCTGGTTACACTCCTATGGGACTTTTAGAGCGAGCACACGGATACAAAGATAAAGTGGCTAAAGGCATTGCTGCCAATCACTCTTTATTCTCTTACCCTGTTTTAATGGCAGCCGATATCTTACTGTACGATGCTGAAGTGATTCCTGTGGGGAAAGATCAAATCCAACATGTTGAGATTACCCGTGATATTGCCATTAAATTCAACAATGAGTTTGGCGATGTCTTTAAAGTGCCTGACTTTAAAGTCGATGACAATGTTGCAACGGTTCCAGGACTTGACGGTGCCAAGATGAGTAAAAGCTATGGCAACACGATTGATATTTTTTGCACCGAAAAAGAGCTCAAAAAAGCAACATCACGCATTGTCACGGATTCAACACCAATGGAAGAGCCAAAAGATTATCTTACATGTAATGTGTATGCACTGGCTAAACTCTTTTTAGAAAAAGACGAAGTAGTTGCATTACAAGCACGCTATCTTAAAGGTGGCGAAGGGTATGGTCACTTTAAAGCGTATCTGAGCACGTTGATTTGGGACTATTTTGCGGAAGCTCGTGAGAAAAGAGCTTATTATGTTGAGCATAAAGATGAAGTGATCGCTATTTTAGATGAGGGCGCGAGTAAGGCTCGTAAAATCGCAACGGAGAAGATGCGCATTATTCGTGATCTTGTTGGAATTTATCGCTAAGGGAAAGCATGTTAGATATTAAATTAATACAAAATGATTTTGAAAATGTGGCACAAAGCCTTAGAAAGAAAAAAAGTCGATGAGACTCTTTTAGAAGAGTTACGTCGTATTTCTTTGGAGCTTAAAAATGCTCGTCTTGTACTAGAACCCTTGCAAGCAGAGCAAAATACAAAAAGCAAACTCGTCGGTGTTTATGCCAAAGAAGGCAAAGATGTTCATGCCCTTAAAGCTGAGCTCTCAGAAAATAAAGTAAAAATAGCCGATGCAACAGAAATTGTACGGGCATTAGAAGAGAAACTTGAAGCTCTAGCAACCGTGATCCCCAATATGCCATCCCCTCTTGTGCCTGATGGCGAAGATGAAAATGACAATGTGGAGCTCAAACGTGTGTTAGAGCCTCGCACCTTCTCCTTTACGCCTAAAGAGCACTGGGATATTGACGCGCAACAAAACTGGATCGACTTTGAACGCGGTGTAAAGCTTGCTAAAAGTCGTTTTAGCGTTTTGAAAAATGAAGCCGCAAGACTTGAGCGCGCTTTGATTAATTACATGTTAGATTTTAACCGAAGTCGTGGCTTTCATGAAGTGGCAGTTCCTTACATCGTCAACCGCGAAACCCTTATGGGCACAGGTCAATTGCCAAAATTTGAAGATGATCTCTTTAAAATTGATGGCGAAGACCTCTTTTTAATTCCCACCGCCGAAGTACCTGTCACCAATCTTTTCAGAGATGAAATCTTAACCAAAGAAGAGTTACCCCTTAAAATGACGGCGTATTCTGCATGCTTTAGAAAAGAAGCTGGCAGTGCGGGAAGAGACACACGCGGTATGATCCGCCAACATCAATTCGACAAAGTAGAACTTGTTTGCATCACGACACCGGAACAGAGTGAAGCTGTTTTTGAAGAGATGCTGGCATGCGCTTCAGACTTGCTCACTTCATTGGGACTTCCACACCGTCATTTGATGCTCTGCGGTGGTGATCTTGGCTTTAGTGCTGCAAAAACGGTTGATCTTGAAGTCTGGCTTCCAGGACAAAATCGATACCGTGAAATTAGTTCTGTTTCTAATACCTTTGACTTCCAAGCAAGACGAGCCAAAATTCGTTTTAAAGATGACGGTAAAAACCGTTTGGTGCATACCCTTAATGGCTCTTCTTTAGCAGTCGGTCGAACACTGATTGCGATTATGGAGAACTACCAAAATGAAGATGGAAGCATTGCCATCCCTGAAGTTTTGAAAAAGTACATGTAACATGGCAGAAGAAGCAGTAGTTATACTTGAAGCAGATCCTTTATCCACTACGGATGAAGGTTTTGCTCCTATTGAGGAAGAGAACGCAACGGAAACAGCTGCTGCGGATTCTGCTGCTGAAAAAGAAGTAGAAGAGCAAAAGAACAAGTCTAAGAAAAAGTTGTTGATGTTGCTCATCCTTGGATCATTATTGCTTCTTGGTATGATAATTGCGTTTGTCGTCATTATTAAAAATAAACATAAAACTTCCGAGCCTATTGCCGTTGAGAAGGTCGTTGAAAAGCCTGTTATTAAAGAACAATTTTCCCCTTCGAAATTAGATGGGATGATTAAAAAAGCCCATCTCTTGTATGAACAAGGCAATAAAGATGAGGCCCTTAAAATTTATGAAAAAATTGCGACCTTTAATGAAGCTATCTCCTACTATAACATTGGTGTGGCAAAACTTAAAGAGCAAAACTTCCCTGAAGCATTAGAAGCATTTAAAAAAGCCATTCAAAATAAAGAGCATCGTACTATTAGCGCGATTAATGCAGCCGTCTGTGCCCTAGAAATGAAGGACAATAAACTTTTCACCTATTACATTGATCTAGCTTTTGCCTATTTGCCAGAAGAGAGCAATGCGCCTCTTTACTCTTATTATGTTGGATTAGTAAACTACTATAAAGATTTTTATTATGAGGCACTCAGTGCTATTTCACATCCTATCAATGACTATTATAAAGAAGATCAGGACTATTTAGCATCTAAAATTTTAGCCTCTTTGGATAACAACTCCTATGCACTCTCCACACTGGAAAAAATTGAAAAAGAGAATGACCACTTTACCGTTGGACTTTTACATGCAAAATTAGGTGAATATCCTAAAGCAAAAGCTTCATTGCTCAAAGCTCTACAAAATGATCATGAAAACCCAAAAATAAAAATGGCACTCGCTATGGTAGAAAATAAACTGGGTAATCTTGGAAATACTGCTTCATTGATGGGAGAAGTTTACAAGGTTCGAGACGCCGATGCAAAACCTATCTATAAAATGAAAGCCATCCTCAAACCTTCTTTATTTGATGTTGAAAAAGCACAAATTGAATTTGAAAAAGAGCTTTTTTTTGATGATGAAAATACTTACAGTCTCATTTTTTACTATGCGCCTTATAAAGTCTTTGATGCAAAACAAACCATTGACTATATTCGTAAAGGAAGCATGAATATCTTCATTGACGAAATTGGTCCTGCACTTTCATACCTCAAAGCCAGCTCAACCATTTCTAAAGTCAATATCGCCATCAGTAAAGGGATTAAAAAAGCACTGGATTTTCATGTGTATGAAGCCAATGATATTTTCTCAAAAATGGTTGAAGAGTATAAAAACCACTCCATTTTACACTATAACCTAGGGTTAACCTATGCCCAGATGGGTGATTATGCTGCTGCTTATAAAAATTTTTCAAAAAGCTATCATCTCGATAGTAACAACTATCTTGCGGGTGTCTTTGCCCTTATGAGCGGCAATTTGATCGGCAAGGACATTACAAAGCTCTCAGAAGATGTCAAAGACAGTATTAACAAAAATCAGACACTGGAAAAAGACAATCTTTATGCCTCACTCATTCATCTGACCGATGGCAATCATTTTTCTCTGACCCGTTGGCTCGAAAAAGAGAAAGAAGATAACCCTCTTAATCTGATGCTCAATATTATTGCCGCTCAAAAATTGGGCAATGAACGTATGTACCGCCTTGGATCTCAAAAACTTCAAGCGTTACTACCCAAAGATATTATTGCCAATCTTATTGCCTTTAACGTAAAGCATCAAAAGCAAAACATCAAAAATTATGCCAAAGCCGTTCAAATTGAATTCAATCATCTTCCTCTGGATTATGATGCGTTCTACTATGGTCCAAAAATTGTAAAAGAACAGTATATTAAACTCTTACAAGTCGGTGGTCTTCTTCATCAAAAACGCGATAGTGTTCGTAAAAAAATGGAAGAAGAACGTGTTGATATTCCTTCCATTATACAAACACTCGCTTATATGGAGATCTATACCAATAATTTCGAAGAGGCTTTTACACTGTACAATAAACTCATTGATGATTTTCAGAAAAAAGACACCCATACCATCTTCTTAGCTTCAGTATCAGCCATTGGGGCAGGACACAGTGATAATGCCATAGCACTTTTGGAACTCTCAAAATTGATTGATCCGAGTAATGTAGAAAGTAAATACGCACTTGGATTGTTATATCAAGAAATAGGGAATTTTGAAGCGGCGAATGCACAGTACCGAAGTATTGGAAATATTGGTTTTATCTCTCAATATTTTAGTTTTGCCATTCAAAGATAGTTTTACATGTAAAGGTTTGAATCTTTACATGTAAAAGGGTTAAAGCGTTAAATACTCTCTTCGGTATTACCACGAACGGTTCTAAGATGTTCTTTCATTGATGTATAACTGTTAAGTGCCCCAATATAGGCTTTCGCCGTTGCAAGCATGGTGTCAACACTTAAACCATGTCCCATAATCGCAGGTTTACTCTCATCAAAGACCACTTTAACTAGTACTCTTGCCATCGCATCTTTCCCTTGTGAAACAGCATCCACTTTATAGTCTTTAAGCTCACCACTGACACCACATACACGATCAATCACTTTAAAGATCGCATCCATCGTTCCATTGCCAATAGCAGCATCAGTAATCTCTTTTCCATTATGTAAAATGGTCACAGCCGCACTTGGAACACCTCCAGGTGCACAATCAGAAAGTTGCAAACGAAGTAAGTCAAAAATTTGAGGAATTTTAGTGATCTCTTCAGCAACAAGAGCACGTAAATCATCATCAAAAATCTCTTTTTTCTGATCTGCTAAGATTTTAAAACGATCAAATGCCTCATTAATCTCTTCGTCTTTAAGCTCATAACCTAATGTTTGAAGTTTGTCTTTAAAGGCATGCCTACCAGAATGCTTACCAAGAACAATCGAATTTTTATCCAAACCAATATCTTTTGCACTCATAATCTCATACGTTTGAGTATGTTTTAACACACCATCTTGATGTATACCACTCTCATGTGAAAAGGCATTCTTCCCTACAATAGCTTTATTGGGTTGCGGCTCGATGCCTGTCACAGACGAAACCAATTTACTCGTAGGATAAATCTCTTTAATGTTAATGTTCGTATCGTATCCAATGAAATGGTCTTTACGGGTACGAAGTGCCATAACAATCTCTTCTAATGCTGCATTTCCTGCACGTTCACCTAAGCCGTTGATCGTACACTCTACCTGACGTGCACCATTTTCAATACAGGCTAATGAGTTTGCAACAGCAAGTCCTAAATCATTATGGTTATGCACAGAGATGATGGCACGATCTCCTACAAAATCGTGTAAAGACTTAATAATAGCTCCCATTTCCGTTGGCAAACGATACCCTACCGTATCTGGAATATTTAAGGTACTCGCCCCTGCATTAATGACAGCGTCTAAGATCTCTTTCAAAAAGCTTACATCACTACGTCCGGCATCTTCACAACTAAACTCCACATCATCACAAAATGTTTTCGCATACTGTACAGCTTCCACTGCTTTTTTGATGACTTGATCGGGTGTCATTTTAAGTTTATATTCCATATGAATAGAGCTGGTCGCTATAAAGGTATGAATCCTGTTTAATTTTGCTTTTGCAACAGCCTCACCAGCAGCCTTAATATCACGCTCTAAGGCACGTGCGAGTGAGCAGATGCGACTTTTAGTGACAGCCTCACTAATGCGAGCAATCGCATCAAAATCCCCAGGACTAGCCGCTGCAAAACCTGCTTCGATGACATCAACGCCCAATTTTTGCAACTGCAACGCAATCTGTATCTTCTCTTCAGTGTTCATTGAAGCACCTGGGCTTTGTTCACCATCACGTAAGGTGGTATCAAAAATTATAATTTTAGTGTCATTCATAGGTTGTATTCCTTGTTACATTAATTTAAAAAGTTAGAAAATAAAATGGGGTTAGAAGGAGAGGAGATTTTGCAGGAGAGCGTTTTTGATCTCAATTTTTGGTAAAACTTTGATCGATTTCATGATGCCAACATCAACGCTATTCATCGCTTCTCCTTGATTCAATATACCGTGAGCTAAAATAGATATGCCCAAAAGTGGGCATATTATACTAAATTTTTATGCGATTTTGCAACGATGAAATTATAACATCCTCGAATAAGTCCATAGGCTAAATAAGCAGTCACTAAACTGGTACCTGCTTCAATCGGGTAGATGTATAAAAAAGAAAAAACAATGACTAAATAGACAAGTACTTTAATGATATGACCTTTTTTCATATCAATCTTTTTAAAGCTTGGATAACGAATATTGCTCACCATTAAAAAAGAAAGTACACCGATACCAATAAGCATGATCCACTCAAATCCTTGAAAAAATGCATGCTCCCGGTAAAACAAAATCCACATGGAAACAACAACCGCTGCCGTAGGAATAGGTACCCCAATAAAAACAGAAGGTTCTGACACGCCAATCATCACATTAAAGCGTGCTAACCTAATAGCACCAAAAACAACATACATTGCACATAACAAAGAGCCAAGTTTCCCATACATATGCCCGACACTAAAATAAAAAAGCATTGCAGGAGCGACACCAAAAGCCACAATGTCCGCTAAAGAATCAAACTCAGCACCAAATTTACTGGTCGCGTTAGTCATACGTGCAACACGTCCATCAAGGCCGTCAAAAATTAAAGAGAGTAAAATATAAACAGCCGCTTTTTCAAATTGTCCATTTGTTGAAGATATAATACTAATAACTCCCAAAAAAGCACTCGCTGCTGTAAAAAGATTGGGGAAAATATACATCAATTGGAGTTTATTATTACTGCTATTATTTGTCATCTTTATCCTTGTAGGCTAAATAGCCTAAAATAGTTGCACCTGCTTTTACTTCATCACTGAGTGAAACTTTCACGCGCGTATCAAGAGGAAGTAAAAGTGCCATCTCACCATCTCGTAAAAAGCCTATTCGTTCACCCGCTTTAAAGGCTCCAGCTTTCTTAAAAAGTGTCATTTTCTGGCTCCATAAACCTGCACTGATAACAAGTTTAATGGAAGCAAATTGACTTTTACATGTAATACTTTTTCGTTCACTTAAATTTGAAAATAAAGCAGAAGAGGAGTCCATAAATAGCCCAAAACGATTTTTAACATCACTAAGAGTCATCGCAAGAGGTGCTCTTAAAACACCTACCCCAAAAAGAGATTTTCGAATCACGATACGAAGGGCTTCACTATTATCATTTAAACTGATTTTTGATATATCCGTAACCACGCCATCCATAGGTGCGATAAGGCAGCGTTCATCATCTTCTTCAGCAATACGTTCAGGATTTCTGTAGCAAAAAACTGTGCCTAAAAAGAGTAAAAAGAAAAACCAAGCAAAGAAAGAAAAAGCATAAGCAATTAGGAAAACCATGAGTGCTAAAATGCTATAGATCCATCCTTCTTTTGCCAGAATATGCGTTGAAGTATAAGAATGATTACGCATCAATAGTTGGGTGCTCTTCTGTCGTTTTTGGCGCATGATGAATAGGACGTTTAAGTTTTGAAGGAATATTCAACTCTATTTCATAAGCTTCAATAATCTCACGTAATTGCTCACCATCAATCGTCTCTTTCTCACTCAATTTTGCAACAATACGTTCGATACATTCACGGTACTCTTCCAAACGCTCTTTGACGATTACATAGCGATCTTGAAGTGTATTTTTAATGTGTTCATCTAGATTTTCAGCCATTTTATCGCTGTAATCTTTGGTTGTTCCACCGTTTAAAAAGACATTGCGTTGTTTTTCAAGGACCATTAATCCAGCAACATCACTCATACCGTAAATACTCACCATAGATTTAATAATGTCCGTTGCACGCTCTAAATCATTACCAGCACCGGTTGAAATTTCACCTAAGAAAACCTCTTCTGCTGCGCGTCCACCTAAAAGGACATCCACTTCAGCAATCAATTCATGCTTTTGCATTAAAAATTTATTCTCTTCTGGTGTATTAAGAGTATAACCAAGGGCAGCCAGCCCTCTTGGAATAATCGAAACCTTAGAAACCCTCTTCGCTCCTGTGGTTGTCTCCGCAATAAGAGCATGACCACTTTCATGGTAAGCGACAATGCGTTTTTCTTCAGGATTGATACGACGGCTTTTTTTCTCAAGTCCCGCAATGGCACGTTCAACAGCTTCAATAAGATCAATTTGTTCCACATAATCTTTATTTTTTCGTCCACCGAGGAGTGCTGCTTCATTAATAATATTAGCCAAATCTGCACCCGCCAAACCTGCTGTTAGCCTTGCAATCTCTTCAAGATTGATATCTTTTCCCAGTTTAATATCGGCACTGTGTACTTTTAAAATATCACGTCTTCCTTGAAAATCTGGTTTATCGACTAAAACTTGTCTATCAAAACGACCGGGTCTTAAAAGTGCTGCATCCAAAACTTCTGGTCTATTGGTTGCAGCAAGAACGATGACAGGAGATTTATCAGAGCTAAAGCCATCCATCTCAGCAAGGAGTTGATTAAGCGTTTGCTCTCTTTCATCATTTCCACCCATCATGCCGTTTGCAGCTCTGCTTTTACCGATAGCATCAATCTCATCAATAAAGACAATGGCAGGTGCCTCTTTTTTTGCATTTTCAAATAGGTCTCTAACGCGACTTGCACCCACACCCACAAACATCTCAATGAAACTAGAGCCTGAAACGGAGAAGAAAGGTACACTTGCTTCACCAGCTACAGCTTTTGCAAGTAGTGTTTTACCTGTACCTGGAGGGCCTACAAGAAGAACACCTTTAGGAATTTTTGCCCCTAAATTCATGTAGCGCTCAGGAAATTTTAGAAAATCTACAATCTCTTTGACCTCTTCTTTAGCTTCTTCAACACCAGCAACATCATCAAATTTCACATTAGGTTTTTCAGAATTCACCAGTTTTTTACTACTCCCCATTCCTAAAATTCCGCCACCCATATTTTTTTGCATTTTATTTGCCAAAAACATCCAGATACCAAAGAATACAAATACGGGAAGAACCCATGAAAAAAGAATTTCAGTTAAGATATTGGATTCGTTATAGCCACCATAGCCCACTTTTTTTTCATCCATTAAAGGAATAAAAGTGCTATCTTCACCTACTTTTTTCACAATGTAAACGGTCTTTTGAGCACCTTCGGGAGAAAATGCTTTGATCGTCGTTTGTCCGATAGCAACATAACTGATTTGATTATTTTTAATCAACTCTTTCAGTTCATAATAACTAATGTTTTTAGTTGCACTGTTTTGAGCACTAAAACTTGATCCAATGCCTGCATCAGATACGGATGTAAAATTTTTAAATAAAACAATGACAATGATTGAAAAAAGAGCAAACATTAAAAGCGGATTTTGATTAAAAAAGTTTTTTTTATCGTTTTTATTGTTATCTTGATTGTTATTTTGACTCATCTAGTTCCTTTGTAACACGAGTGTAAACCACTCCTCTTTTTGATACTTTTCGACCAATTTCATCGAAGAAAATTTGTGTTCTACTTTATCTACATATTTATCTAAAATCCCAGAGAGAATCAACAATCCTCCCTCTTTGACAGCTTTTTGTAAATCAGAAGAAAGCATAATCAAAACATCAGCAATAATATTGGCTACAACCACATCATACTCTTGCTCGCGCTTCTGAACAGAACCTGTCCATATACGATGAAAACTTTCATGATTGAGTTCAAAATTTTGTGTTGCGCTATCCGTTGCTTGTTCATCCGTATCACATAGATCCACAATAGCACCACATTTTCGGGCCGCGATAGACAAGATACCGCTTCCACAACCCACATCTAAAAGTGTTGTACCTTCTTTAATATATTTTTGCAACAACAGTAAACAGCCATAAGTTGTTTCATGATGTCCTGAACCAAACGCAAGGGCTGGATCAATAATAATATTTTTTTTGCCTTCAAAATTTTCTACCCACGTAGGACGGATATAAAAATCGTTTACATGCAAAGGTTGTACAGAGTTTCGATACTGCGCAATCCAATCTTCATTTTCTTTGACTAAGAGCTTCGTCTCAAGGTGAATATCTTTACCAAGTACAGAAGAAAGCTCTTTTGCAAATGTTTCTGTACCGAAAAGGATCATTTCTAAATCATCTTCGCTTCGTAAAATAATCGTGCTTTCTTTTTCCTCAATAGCCTCATCACTGAGGCTCATAATAAAATCAAGGAAAAGTGGGTATTCACTACTAGGGGTTATTTGAAGTTCGTTATAGGTTTTTTCCATTCAAATTAGCCTAAAACATCCTCGAGTTTTTCTTTAAGAACTTGAGGGGTAAAAGGTTTAACGATATAGTTATTAACACCTGCTTTGAGCGCTGTAATAACTTCAGCCTTACCGCCTTCCGTTGTTACCATAATGATCGGCATATTCTCATATTTTTTTTCTGCTCTGACTTTGCGAACCAGTTCTAAACCATTCATCTCAGGCATGTTCCAATCAGTAATCAATACATTAATATCAGGTGTTCTTTCCATAATTTGCCAAGCTTCAACACCATGTTCAGCTTCTAAAACATCATCAAACCCTAATCTCTGCAGTGTGTTTTTTATAATACGGCGCATTGTCGAGCTATCATCTACTACAAGCAGCTTCAATGTCACTCCTTTTTGTCGTTAAGTTATTGCTATTGGTTAAATTCTAACCTAGTTTAGTTTGAACTTAGTTTAAAGCGTTTCTTTAGCGATATACGTAAACGCTTCGCGCAAATCTAAACTTCCTTCATAAAACGCTTTTCCTACGATAACACCAGCAACCTTTTGGCTCTGTTTCAACGTTATAATATCGTCTAAATTCTTTAATCCTCCACTCGCAATTGTGGCAATGCCTGAAGCTTCAGCAATTGAAAGTGTAAACTCAAGATTTACGCCACTGAGCATTCCATCACGTCCCACATCGGTGCAAATGATGGCTTCGACTCCAACATCAGCAAAAGCACGTGCAAGGTCCGTTGCTTTCATGGTGGATTTTTCAGCCCAACCTTCTACCGCGACATAACCATCAATAGCATCAATACCCACCACAACACGGTATTTTTGAGCCATCTCTTTCACAAAAGCGGGATTTTTCAAAGCGATGGAGCCTAAAATAACGCGATCAATGCCTAAATCCACATAACGGCGAATCGTCTCTTCATCGCGGATACCACCACCAAGCTCTAATTTCAAGTGACAGTTTTGACGAATTTTTTCAATCTGCTCAAGGTTTTTTGGCTCTCCCGCAAAAGCACCGTTTAAATCCACCAAATGCACCCATTTTGAGCCCATTGTTTCAAATACTTTTGCCACTTTCCATGGCTCATTGGAATAAATTTTAGCACTTTCCATCAGCCCTTTGGTTAGGCGTACGGCTTTGCCATCTTTGAGATCAATCGCTGGTAAAATATCCATTACAACTCCACAAAATTCTTTAAAATTGCCAATCCATTGGCGTGTGACTTCTCAGGGTGCGGCTGAAAACCAAACACATTCTTTTTTTGTACCGCACTGGGGAAGTCATACCCATAAGTTGTTGTACCAATGGTGTATTGATCATCACAGCGTGCATGAAAACTGTGTACAAAATAGAGATAAAATGACTCTGGCATCCCTTTAAACAAAGGGGTCTCTTTTTTTACATGTAATTGATTCCAGCCCATATGAGGGACTTTAAGACGTTGATCAAAACGAGAGGTATCAAACTTTACGATCTCTCCTTCAATCAGCCCAAGTCCTGCACACTCACCAAACTCAACACTGCTTTCAAATAACAGTTGCATCCCAAGGCAAATGCCTAAAAGCGGTTTACCAGAAGTAGCAAAGGATCTCACGGCTTCATCAAGATTTCGCTCTTTAAGGCAGCCCATCGCATCTTTAAAAGCACCCACTCCGGGTAAAATAATCTTATCAAATTTCGATACAGCCTCTGCATCTTTGACAATCTCAATGGCAACACCAAGCTTTTCAAACGCATTGGTGACACTCCTGAGGTTTCCCATATTGTAATCAATCAATCCTATCATGAATCTCTCTTTTGAGGTATGGATTTAAGATAAAACGCGAGTCCAAAAAGAAGCATTGTCACACCGCCAATCAGATAGACCGCATAGACAATGTGTGCCGCATCGATAATCGCGAATTTAAAGACAAGCATTAAGGCTTCAATGGCAAGAGCAATGATAATAGAGCCTAAAAAACGTACCATCGTTTTATGCATACCGCCACTGTCATCTCGCTCATTCCGCCCTAAAACTTCCTCTTCAAAAATCGTTTTCACCAGATCAAAAATCGCTAAGGAAAGGGTAATTAAAATGGTGGATTCAAACATCGCTTTAATATCAAGAAGATTAAACTCAAGTCCGTGCATAAAAAGACTGCGCATCCCATTAAAGAGTAATAACAGCGCAATTGCCAAGAGAGAGAGTGAAAAAATAGTGTAAATCAATTGAGATGTTTTTCCAAAAGCAGACTGTAATGATGATGGGTGGGCAATTTTAAGAATATGCTCCAAAGAGACATCAATACAAGCAATGAATTTTAGGATACCTTGCTCATCATAAATAGGATACGAAGCCGTAACCGTTAAATCGTTGGTCAAGGTTGAAGGATACGGATCACTTAACACACAGCGTTTTTCACGTACTGCACGGTAATAATAGGACTTTCCACTACGATTTTGCCCCAAACCACCTTTACGATGTGGATCATCTGTAATATTATTGATGACTTGATTACCGGATTGGTCAAGTAAATAAAGTGCTTCGAACTCTTCGACTTCATGGACAATTTTATCAAGACTTGCCGTAATGACATCTAGGTTTGGTTCAGGCATACGATTAGGAATATTGCGCGTAAACAGATAGCATAAATATGCCCTTGCCCTTGTCCTAACCTCAGCAAACTGCTGAATTTCACGAATAATCATATCAGGCCTTTTCTTTTTTTTATTCAATTTCTTGCAGAACTAACACGCTTTGAAAGCAAAGCTTTCAAAACTACGTTAACACTGAGTTTTCCTCAGCGGAAAGCTCGCACATCCTTGATGCTTTTAGTTTTTGCAAAAACTTTATTATTTTAGCTAAATTTTGAGCCGATACACTTTAGCATATGCCTCTAAACTAATCGGCTCGAAAAATCGTTCATCATAATTTTCTAATACAAAAAGTTGAATATAGGTCGAATTAAACATCGATTCATCCAGAATCAGAAACGTATTGTAGGCTTGCATATAGATAATTGAGAAAACACCATCTGAATGGATCATCGTTTGTTCTTTGACAAATTTAAATTCTGGTGTATACGATGTTTGAATAAAATATTTAATAGGAATATCCTGTGCCCCAAGTTTTAATACGCCTTTAGCTTTATCCAGTACAAGACCACTGCTAAAATCTAGCGTTGTACCATTATCTTTAAAACGATTTGTCTGAAAAAAGAAGGGCTGACGTACCATTTTGCCACTCATGACATCCAGATTACTAAACTGCGCCACCGTTGGGAAAATGCTCAACATACGGTAAGGCAGATAAAAATAGATTTCACGTGTTTTAGCAGGCATTGAGAGAGGTGTTTGCAAAGCATCCAGAAAGTCATTCGCATCATGAAAACCATAATCTAATGTCATTTGAGCCGTGTTGTTCATGATTTTTTTCTGCTCATTTTTAGCTTTTGTCTCATTTTGCTCTGCCACTAAAAATGCTTTTTCCGTATATTCAACTTCAAGTCGTGCTAGCCTTGCTGCACTCTCTTGGGGGTTAGTTAACATAAAGCTTACAGGGAAATTAACATTCCCATCATGTTTTGCTCCATCTATCAAGGTTTTTGCATCTGTATAATAACGAATAGGATACCCATAATCCCACCATGCAACAATATAGTCTTCTCGATCCGCTATTTTTCTAAGTGAATCCAGTTGTTCTACTTCTGTTTTGTTAAACACTGTGGGTACACGATATTCAATAATATGCAAAAGATTTGGATATAAAATCCCTAGGCTTGAGAGAATCACAAAACTTGATTTAACAATGCTTCCAAGCTTTTCATTCACAAACAATTGGGTGATATAAGCACTCCATGTAAAAAGTAGATACGACACACCTAATGCACATACGGGAACTGCATAAATCGTGAAGCGAAGTCCGCCCCAAAGGGCCAAAAACCCAAGCCCTAAAAGGGGAAGGCCTAAAAGTATTACAGGGTATTTTTTGGCCATTAAGACATAGCCAACAAGAGAGAGTAGGAAAGTAATCGTATGTCCACTAATGCGTTCAGCAAAGGTTACAAAATCAATTTGACCAGCTTCACGAACCGTTTGCATCACGGAAAAAAAATGCAATGGTAAAATATCCTTGCTTGTTTCTATTGCATCTTTAAAAACATAAAGTTTAAGTCTAAGCCAAATAGGATCTAGTCCTCCACTGAAGAGGAAAAGCGCTCCTGCCGCTGCTAAGAAATACCATACGTACTGTTTTAATCTTTCGTGTTTAAAACTGATATAAACGCCAATGACAATCAACAATCGTATGGTACTTGGTAAGCCCATCATTGCAAAAAGCATAATCGTTAAAAGCTTGAAATTAAACAGATTTTTGCGATCAAAGATTAAAGCATACGCCAAAATCAATCCAAAATAAGAAAATTCTAATGAGTAGCTTTGCGGATACCACCAGCGATAAGCAATAATTTCTAAAGCAGTGATTAAAAGGTATTTCTCTTCTTTCGTACGGAGTGCTAAAATCAATGACCACAAGAGGAATGTTGGCAATACAATAGTGAGCATATCCGTGTCATAGTACCCTACCATTGTTCGATTGTAATAACTTACCGCAATCGAGGCTAGAAGCGCTGCTAAAAAACCGACTTCTATCATTTTTAAATTAGAGGCAATCAAGATAATAGGAATAACGATTAACGATCCAAGTACGGCTGGCATATAAAATATAATTGTTTCAAAAGAAAAAGGCAATACCTTCGCTACGACGTAGGTAAGCCATGACGCTGCTTCGGTAATCGGAGAAAGATCATGTTGCTTAGTAAAACCACCTAATAAATCTCTAGCACCTTCAGCCCAGTAATACCCATCGTTGGTATTGATCATAAACTGCCCAGCAAACTTGAAACTCTCAAAATCATTAAATTGATAAACCCAAATCAAACGTATACTAAAGCTAAAAATAAAAGCAAAAATTATGAGCCCTACAAGGCGTAAATGATTTTGGTTGAGTGTGTTCAATAACTTCCCTTTCTACTAAGAACGACTAAAATGGTTTTAATTAAGATTTGTATATCAAGTTCTATCGACCAGTTGCGAACATACCAAACATCAAGCTGGATTCTCTCGTCATACTCAATGTCATTGTGCGCCCACTTGCTTGCTAGAGTCCTGTCATATCTAGTTTTACAGCCGTAAAACAATCACTATATTTGCTAATTTTATTTAACTGATATTATTGTTGTGCATTTGCACACATATTAATTTTTTCTTATTTTTTTTGGTGTTAGGCTAAAATAAAAAAAGACAAAACAAAGTATAAATAGAACAAGGATATAGGAATCATCTCTTACTTTAAATCCTAAGCCTATATAGGTAAATAGTATTTGCCATATACCTATTAACATCACTGTCTGAACCACATGCCTATTTTGCTGCTTAAGCACAATATGGTGCATATGTGTTTGATCCGCTTTGAAGGGATTTTGCTTATTGACAATTCTTCTAACCATTACAATAAGTGTATCTAAGATAGGTATTGCAGCCAGTAATAGCACAGACACTGCTGTAATGTAACTCTGTTTAATAGAATAAACGGAAAGAATAACAATGATAAATCCCAATGTTAAACTACCTGAATCACCCATAAAAATTTTAGCTGGATGCCAATTAAAAATGAGAAAACCTAATATGGCAGACATTAACACTAAGGCGACACCAAATAAAAAATCATCATGCCAACGAAACCCTAAATAAGCAAATGCACAAAGAATAACTAGTGATACCAAAGATGCCAAACCATCTAAACCATCGATCAAGTTGATAGAATTGATAAACCCAGCACATGCAATACCAAAAAATAGACACGAAATCCAAGTAGGCAAAATAATGTCATAGCCAACAAAACATCCATATTTGTCTATATCAAAACCTAAATAAAATAAAAGTATAGAAGACAAAAAAGTTATTAGAAGCTTTTTTTTAGAGGAAAGAGGATTGATATCATCATACAACCCTAGTGCAAATATAATAAATAATGGAAGAAAAAACCAATAATCATGGGCAATGTCTAATAAAAGCACTCCTAGTATAAACGCTATAAAAATACCCACACCCCCGCTGCGAGGAATAACTACAGTATGATAACTTCGTGCATTAGGTTCATCTAAAATACAAATAATATCTTTATATTTCACTAGCATAAATGAAAGGATTGTTGATACCAAAAAAACACTCACAAAGACACATACATTAAAAAAATTCAATTATACCCTCTCTTATATAGACAATAAAATACTTTATCATACCCATTTAATACTTTAGTTTTTTTAATAAAGGCTAAAAAATCTTTTGAGGATACTTATAGAAGGTTGGCTATGCCTTCTACCTCATTGTACTTGTAAAAAATCACAACGTTTAGATACTAATGTCGCTAAAATTAAACACGCAATAAAAAACAAAACTTTATCTTTAGTTTTTCGCCTACATTGAGGTGCATGAAAAACTAGTTTTATAAAGCTCCATCGAGTCAGTGCATGCCATTCTTTCACAAAAGAAGAATCTTTCATACCTATTAAAAAAGCTATATCTCTTGCTTGCTCAAGTGCTCCACCGTATAAAACTTTTTGAAAACGATGCAAAAATGCTTTCCATCCATAGTTTGCACCGACTTCATTATCGCTATGTTGGCGATACCGCATGCTCGGTTTTTCATCGATGACCCATGTATAGCCATTGGCACGAGCAAATGCATAACAAAACCAATCATGATACCATACATAATTCATGGCTTCTTTTTGATCTATTGCACATTGCTGAATCTTTTTTGCTAATGACTGCGTCATTACATAAGTACATCCAGGACCTGCTGCTTCAAACAAATAGTCATACTGACATTGTGGCTGCGACTTGACAATCAACTTTTCACGTCCATCTTCCCAAAAGGCTAAGACATTGCTAGAATATCCATCAGATTTTGTTTCATTTAATTTTTGGATTGCGTGACTTAACTTATCTTGGTACCAAATATCATCCTGATCTGCAAAAGCAATAAAATCATACGGCGTAAAATCAACATCACGAATAAGACGAAAGAAGTTTTTTGCGGCACCTCCAAATTTACCAACATCGTTTAAAATAGCAACATATGGATTGGTGCAATAAGTAGCTTCTAAAAGCTCTCTTGTTCCATCAGTCGAAGGATCAATGCTAATAAAAATCATTACCTCAACATTTTTTTGATTTAGAATGCTGCCGATTTGCTCTTGAATGTATTGTTTACCATTATAAGCAGCTAATAAAATGGCTATTTTATTTTGTTTTATCATCGTATTATAAACTGCCTAATACAACGTAAAATAATATAATACACTATAATTCCCCTAAAGCTAATTTTTTTGAAAATTGAGTACTTGGATTTTTCACTTGTCTGAGAAGCGTTTGTAGTATGACGTCTATAATACATCAATTTATCATTAGTGAAAACAACTGAACCAAAAATTTCTGAAATCAATCCAATCCACCAATCATGCATAGGTATATTCGTTGGTATAGGCATGGCTCTCTCATATATTTTGCGATTAAATGCCATAGCACATCCAATATAAGAATTATGCAGAAGATTGTTCAAAAATCCTCTTTTAGAATGATTGAGTTTATAAAAAGAGTCATTTAAAAGATGCTTAACTTCATCCACGATTATTACATCACTCATCACTAAGTCATATTTTTGGAGTAAAGGAATGATCGTTGCGAGCTTATAAGGGAACCATACATCATCTTGATCACACAATGTAATATATGGAGACGATGAAAACTGCATCAAATATGCAAAATTATTTTTTGCTTCACCCGTACAAATATCATCATCAATTAATATAATCTTTTCCGGATACTGTAACATATATTCTTTTATAATATATACAGTATTGTCGATTGAGCCATCATCATGAATAATTAATTTCCAATCTTTATAAGTCTGATTTACAATAGAATCAAATTGTTCAGAAAGGTATTTTTCTCCATTATATGTGGCCATTAATATATCGATTGTAGAACTACTTGGAGCAATATTTGCCATATTTCCCTCTAAAAAAATCTCTAATTCCTTCTAGTGTAGCTTTATTTTTAGCTATTTTATCTTTTTCAAGAACTATAATCTTAATCCATTCAAAGATAATCCATTTTATGATTTTAAATCCAAATAATGGAAACTCCCAAAAATATTTTTGAAAAAGGTAGAGCCGATTTCGTGTTATGTAGTATCTTCTTATGGGACTATGATTAGAATAGCGAATAGATTTAAACCCTAACTTAACCTCCCTAAGATCACCTAAGCAATGTTCTAATAGTGCAAATTCACACAACAATATTTTGTAACGATTATGTCGCAATCTTAAACAATATTCTTGATCTACGGCATCAATAAACAATTCATTAATAAACTCACCTATCTTTTGATAAATATGAAGATTAAGCAAATTCCCAGAAGTCATTACATCAAAGGTTTCAGATACCTTTTGAATTTGGACGGGTTTATTTATAGAATGTTCTAGTACATGTACGGGAGACATTATACCTATAGAAGTAATATCGCAGTGTAAAGCACATTGAATTAAATTTTCTAAATTATTACCTTCAAATCTACTGTCTTGATCCATAGTCAAAAGCCAAGAAGCACCGTCTTTAATGGCTAATTTAGCCCCAACGTTCAAAGCATGTGCTATACCTTGATTCCCACTGTTATTAATATAGATTAAATTTTTAAATTGTGCAAGACTATCAACAAATTGTCTATTAATAACATCTGAATTATCAACAACATAAAGTTTAGAAACGTTATTAATATAACTTTGAATATTGTTTATTATTGTTGAATTTGGATTATACAACACGATGATTGCAGAAATTGGATTCATATTACTTATTCCTTTTCAAAAATCGCCAAAAAAATCTTAAAAAATTATATGTTTTCCGTGGAAGTAAGCTGATAAATACGATAATGTATTTTGAATATGATATTGTAAAAGGGAAAATATAAGAGTATTGTTTATAAGTTTTATAGTTTAATATATTCATACTTCGAAGAAACAGCAAGTTATTAAAAGAAAAAATATTAGATTTTGTTCCATGATCTAAAATACACTTTAATTTTACATGTAAATCATATTTACATGGCAGAGAAAAAATAAAATTGGACCAAGCAACACAAGCAATATCAAAAACACACGCCTCTTGTGTCCATCCTCTTTTTTTTTAAACGAGTATCGTTTATCCCCATCACAGAAATACTATCACTCCAATAAATTGTAAAATTCTTTTCTGCTATATACTCAAATATAATCCCTGTCTGAATAAAAGAAGTATTATAATAACGTTCAAAATCAGCTTGGGCAACAAGTCTAGAACTATAAATTAAGCTTGATAAGCAAGTTAGATGCCACCCTAAGTCATTAAGAAGTTTATTAGGATTTTTATATCGTTGAGATGGTATATTTAAAACACGATTTTCTACATTACAAATAATTACTTCGTATTTATTGTTTTCGGGAAAAAGTCTTAAAAAGTATTCAATACCATTACTTGGGATTTGATACGTATCTCCCAACAACCAAATATATTCAGTATCTGGCAATTTTAGTCCAATTTCAAAATTTCTATCAGGCCCTACATTAGATGCATTTTGGTGATACTTTAATAACGGATATTCCTTCATCCATTTTGAAACTATTTCTCTAGTATTGTCTGTCGATGCATTATCAGATATAAAGATTTGTATATTGTATTCTCTTGCTAATGGAATATGAAATTCAAGGCAATAATCAAGAAAATCAGCACGATTGTATGTTGGAACCACAATAGACAAGAGACTATTATATATCAATTTTTCCCACCTCTATATTTTCTAAAAATTATTAACACCCAAGGAATACCCCATATATAACTACTCAAGAATCCTAAGAAAAAATACTCAAACGGCAAATACATAGCAACAAATAAAGTGGTTATAACTATATATACGCCTGTCACAAATGATGAGAGCATCAATGGCTCTTCTTTGTGAGCTCGCATATACATAGCATACCCATTTATGATAATTTGAAATAACCATCCTAAAGTTATGATACTGAGAGAAAAAGGGCTTACCAGCCTATTTGCAAATGGTAAGATATCTTTCAGAAATAGCACTATGATAAATAGCGTACCCACACTCAAGAGATATGTAATAACTGCTAAAATTAAATGTCGGGTAAAGATAGAATTTAGTGTATCATAGTCTTTATGGGCTACATACATATTTGTCTTAGGCGTTATTACTGTCATCCATATATTTGCTATCCCGAAAATTGCCGTACACATTGCAATACTAAATCCAATTTGTCCTGCTTCAACCACCCCATAATAATGAAAGGCAATTGGTGTAAAAGAAAAAAAGATAAAATATCCACTTATCCAACTTACCGCATATCTTCCCACCAAAGGCAAAATATCTTTTTCCCAATCATGTACAATATCTTTACTTAAAACAAAACATTGCTTTAACATATATTTATATCTATAAAAAATAATTATCGTGCCACTGGATGCTCCAATAACCAAAGAAATTGCTAAAGCATATAGTTTTAAACCGAGAACAAGAAGTATCGCTGTAGAAAGAGATGTAATAAAAGAGATAAGAAAACGAATTTTTTGAACTTCTCCAACACTATTGCACCCTTCTATAAAAGAAAGTAGCATACTGTTTATAAATACAAAAATAGAAGCAATGCCATAAACTATCCATGGAATTACCCACATCACATCTGTTTTTTTTTCATTTAATATTATAAAACCGACTATTAAAATGATAGGAAAAGCTAAGCATCCCATGCGGATAGACCATTTCATAGAAAACCTAAATAAAGTAGCTATTCTTTCTAAATAATGTTGATTACCAGATAAAGTTTTATTTTCTTCAAACTTTAAATGCGCAAATTCATGAGCAGAAAATTGAAGCAATATCGTCGAAAACCCCATATCAGCAAAAATTGCTAATGCAGCCAAACTGACAAATGTATACCAATACCCTTGTGCCTCTGCACTCAAGTATAATGGTATTAGTATAAGCATTAAAGGACCAGAAAACAACCGCCATATCTGATTTATAGCAGTATGACGAAAATCATGGCTTAAAAGAGTTTTTAACAAAAATACCCTTTTTTTGTAATAAGAAAATTCTTGATAATCTCAATCATATAGTCGATTGCTTCATCGCCCATTCCAGGGTAAAGTCCAATCCAAAAACTATCGTTCATGATCTTATCGGTATTGGGAAGTAAACCTACAGATCTATAGTCTTTATCTTTTTCAAGTGACTCAAATAGGGGATGTCGTAGCATATTTCCCGCAAAAAGATTTCGTGTTTGAATGTTGTTGTTTTCCAAGTATTCAACAAGATCATTTCTTGTGAATTTTGCTTCTTTTGTCAGGGTCATCATAAATCCAAACCAACTGGGATCACTCTGTATTTGTGCTTCTACTAACATTAACTCTTGAATGTCTTTAAGTCCATTGTAAAGCTTTTTAAAATTCTCTTTTCGTTTTTCCACAAAACTTGGAAATTTCTCTAGTTGTGCACACCCAACGGCTGCTTGCATATCCGTTGCTTTAAGGTTAAAGCCAAAATGGCTATAAACGTATTTATGATCGTACCCTTTTGGCAAACTGCCAAATTGTTGGGTAAAACGACATCCACACGTATTATCCACGCCACTTTCACACCAACAATCTCTTCCCCAATCACGCATGGAGAGCATAATCTTTTTAAGCAGTGGATTGTCGGTATAGGTGGCTCCGCCCTCACCCATAGTCATGTGATGTGGTGGGTAAAAGCTACTCGTTCCAATGTCACCCCATGTGCCTGTAGGTTTACCATCATACATAGAGCCAAGGGCATCACAGTTATCTTCAATAAGCCAAAGGTTGTGTTTATCACAAAAGGCTTTGACGGCTTTGATATCAAAAGGATTACCAAGGGTATGCGCTATCATCACCGCTTTTGTTTTGGGACTCAGTGCTTGTTCTAACTGTGTTACATCAATGTTAAAATGTTTAAGTTCCATATCGACAAAGACAGGTACGGCACCGTATTGAACAATAGGAGCTACAGTTGTTAGAAAACCTGCCGCTACCGTGATGACTTCATCGCCTCGTTTGACTTGTCGCTCTTTGAGCAGTGGTGAAGTGAGTGCATAAAAAGCCAACAAATTGGCAGAACTGCCACTATTAACTAAGAACGCCCATCTTACATGTAAAAACTTTGCTAACTCTTTTTCAAACTTTTTAGAGTAATCCCCATATGTCAACCAAAAATCAAGCGAGCTATCGACAAGGTTCATCATCTCTTTTTCATCAAAGACGCGCCCTGCATAATTAACGCGACTTTCTCCTGCTACAAACGGCTTAGTTTGATTTTTTTTATGCACAAGTTCATAATATTCTTTTGTTTTATCTAAAATCTCTTGTTTTAATTGTTCTTCTTGAGTCATCATTTCCCTTTCCACATTGTATCTATTGCGTTTAGATACGGATCTTCTTTGATTATTTTGGTATCTAATTTATCTAAATTCTCTTGAAAATAACATCTCATCTTTGCTATTGCATTTTTATGAGATTGTAAACTGAAAATCTCCAAGCTCTTTTAAAAGTAACGCTCATTATTCGAAGTATATTCGTTATTGAGTCCTTCATTGACAACTCTTATATCGGAATGAAAATCACTGACTTCATTCACCAAATTTGCTAAGGTGAAAAGGTCTACTTTGGTTCCTGTCGTTACATTATAAATCTTCTCTCTAACATCATTATGGATAAAAAAGTCGATCATTTTAACTAAATCATCACTATAAATATAGTCAAAATAGACATTTTTATTGATGGTTATAGGTAAGTGCAAAAGGTTTTTAACGATTGCATTTGATATAAACTTATAACGATAATTTTCATACTCACCGTATGCCCCAAAAATACGCAACTGCACTATATTATCAGATCTTTCAATATAGTGCGACGTAATAGACTTATAAAATCCATATTCATCAAGTGGTAATGCTTCTAAATAATCTTCTTCTTTTGCATGAACAATGGGCTTATGCTTGCCATACTCGGCCCCACTGCCAAAAGAGATAATTTTTATTACATTTTTTTCATGTTTGGCAATATTGAAAAAAATGCGTAAATTATACTCTGTAACGTTTTTCATATCAGTCGTATCACGTCCACCACCACGATTGGCAGTATGCACAATTACATCAATTTTGTGCTCATGAATATACCTATCAACTGCAGGCTCATCACTTAAATCAAGCTCTTTGCTGGATGGTGTAAAAAGTGTATGGTTATGATATTTTGAAAATAGGTATTCTTTAAGATGGGAGCCTATAAAACCGCTAACACCTGTGATAAAAATATTCATTTACTCTTTATCCAAAGGAGTGATAATCATTTGGGCATTTAATTCTTTTCTGTCTAAAAAAGGGTACATATCTTCAATAGGTTTATTGACAATGAGTTTTGGCTCAACCGTCGTCATCTGTTCTTGCAGACAAATATTAATAACTTCTGCCTCATCGCTTAAGAGTGTTTCTTGAATTTTGTGAGAAATCTCTTCCATGGTCGAAACTGTACTACTTTTGAGTCCATAAGCGCTTGCTATGCTTGCGAAGTTGGGAACACTGTAATCTTTTTGAGTACCAATATATCTCTTTTCAAAATAAATTTCTTGAAATTGTCTGACCATACCGAGATTGGCATTGTTCATAATAAATATTTTAATAGGTAAATTTCTTCTTTTGATAACTTCTAATTCTTGAATATTCATCTGAAATCCACCATCCCCTGCAATCACAAGAGCTCTTTTACCTGTAGCAATCGTTGCTCCAATAGCTGTTGGCAAGGCAAAACCCATAGCTCCCATGCCACCTGAAAAAAGAACACGTTGGTCTACTTTGGTATCAAAGGACTGAGCAACCCACATTTGATGTTGTCCCACATCAACACAAATTATGTCATTATCAGAAGAAGATTGAGCAATACATTTAATGATTTGATTCGGTATTTTTGCTTTGCCATCAATGCCAGTCGTTGATGAATATTTTTGTTTATATCCGATAAGTTTTTCAAGCCATTGATCAAAATTCAGTCTAAAATCATAGTGCGATAATTGGTTGATAAAATCAGCAATATCACAATGCAAAGCGATATCTGCCTTGATTTTTGAACCTAACTCATTAGCATCTATATCGACTTGTATAATCTTTGCTTCTCTTGCAAACGTTTTTAAATCAGTACCCGTTTGTCGTGTATCAAGGCGAGAGCCTAATACTACAATCAAATCAGCATTGGCTAGTGCTAAATTACTATATCGATTTCCGTAAGAGCCAATGAGTCCAAAGTTATATTTATAACCGTCTTTAATGACATCTTTTCCCATCAGCGAGTAAACAACTGGCAAATTGGATTTTTTCAACAAGTGATTAATGGCTTCTGGTGCTAAGGAAGAAAGGCGACTTCCCCCACCTATCAACACAATTGGACGCTGAGATATTTTTAGCATTTCTACAATTTTTTCAAAATCAACATTATCATCATGAATACACATCGTTTGATATTCATCACTCTCAAAAAAAGATTTTTGCTCGGATGGATTGAAATCAGTCCGTTGAATATTCATTGGGATATCGATAAGGACAGGACCTTTCCTGCCATTTTGTGTCAAGAAATAAGCTTTTTCAAGTTCATAACGAAGGCTTTGAATCGTATCAATCATAACCGCATATTTTGTAATAGGCTTAACGATACTGACAATATCCGTCTCTTGAAAACCTATCTGCCTTACAGGTGTATCGTATTTGTATTCATACGTATTGACCTGTCCCGTGATAAAGAGGGTAGGAATTGAATCAAAAAAGCAACTTCCAATCGGCGTTATCAGGTTCGTTGCACCAGGACCACTTGTTGCTGTTGCCACACCTGTTTTCCCAGTGACACGGGCATATCCCTCAGCGGCAAACCCTGCACCTTGTTCATGAATCGTATTGATAATTTCAATCGCTTTATTTTTATCAAGCGAATCATAGAGATGAGCAACGGCTCCGCCAATATATCCAAAAGCTTTGTCAATGCCTTGATCAACTAAAAACTGCACAATATAATCAGATGCTTTCATTTGATAGTCCATGCTATATTTTTTGCTTTTGCATCAGCAATATAACTTTCCAAATCTTCTTGACTCAAAATTTTACTGTTTTCGTAAAAGGCTTTATACCATTTGACAGTTTTCTCAAACGTTTTCTCACTATCCCATACATCTTTCCAATGAAGCTTTATATGCGCTTTTGAACAATCGAGCTTTAAAAGATTTGCTTCATGAAGTTGATTTGGATCACGATTGATCTCATAGTCAATTTTATCCCAATGCTGCTTTACATGTAAAACAACTTCTTCGACACAAATGCTTCCTTCATCACTCGGTCCAAAGTTCCAAGCTTCACCAAACTCCACTTTTTCTTCAAGCAGTTTTTGTCCCACCTGCAAATAGCCACTAAGAGGCTCAAGCACGTGTTGCCATGGTCTGGTTGCTTTTGGGTTGCGGATACTTACTTTTTTGCTTTGAGAGACAGAAAGTATAATATCACTCATCAGTCTATCTTGAGCCCAATCTCCACCACCAATCACATTCCCTGCTCGACATGTTGCTAAAAGCGTTTGATGTGATTTTTTATAGTCATTGATATTAAAATAGGAGTTTCGATATGAACTTGCTAGTAAATCTGCACATCCCTTTGAAGCGCTGTAAGGGTCATACCCACCCATCGGGTCATTCTCCCGGTATCCCCAAATCCACTCTTTATTCTCATAGGCTTTATCACTCGTGATATTTACAATCGCTTTAACCTGATGTTTACGACATGCTTCAAAGACTTTAAGCGTTCCTATCACATTGGTTTCATAGGTTTCTATTGGATTTGCATAAGAAGGTCTGACCAATGCTTGCGCAGCTAAATGAAATACGATATCGGGCTTATACGTTGCAAATGTTTTATCTAATGTTTCTAAGTCTCGAATATCACCAATAATAGAAATAATATCAAGATCAAGCAATGCTATATGATTCGGATGGGTAGGCGCTTCCAAAGAATAACCTATAACTTTTGCTCCCATAAGTTTGAGCCAATAAACAAGCCATGAACCTTTAAAGCCCGTATGTCCTGTGACTAAGACAGTTTTATCTTTGTAGATGCCTCCAAAAAGATGTTGCATTACCAGACTTTCCATGGAGCTTTATTTTCTTTCCAGAGTTTATTGAGCTTTTGGTTATCGCGAAGCGTGTCCATGGGTTGCCAAAAACCTTCGTGTTTATAGGCAAACATCTCACCATCTTTGGCTAAATTTTGTAAAGGAGCTTGTTCAAAAATGCAACTTTCATCTTCATCAATATAATCAAATACTTTTGGAGAACAGACAAAAAAGCCTCCGTTGATCCATCCTGCTTCTGTTTTTGGTTTTTCGATAAAACTTTTGATATTCAGTGTCTCATCAATAGCAAGATTCCCAAACCTAGCTTCTGGCTGAATAGCGGACATTGTAAGCGCTTTGCCATGTTGTTTATGAAAAGCTACTGTTTTTGCAATATCAATATCACTTACACCATCTCCATAAGTCAGTAAAAAAGGCTCGTTCCCTATATACTTCTGAGCGCGTTTAATACGACCTCCGGTCATTGTATCAAGCCCTGTATCGACAAGGGTCACTTTCCATGGTTCGCTGGTATTGTTATGCACTTCTATGCTGTTGGTTTGAAGGTCAATGGTTATATCACTTTGGTGAAGAAAATAATTTGCAAAATACTCTTTAATGTAATAGCCTTTATACCCAAGAAGCACTACAAACTCATTAAAACCATGATGAGAATAAATCTTCATAATATGCCATAAAATTGGCTTACCACCAATTTCCACCATCGGCTTTGGTTTGATGTCTGTCTCTTCTGCTATGCGTGTTCCATATCCACCTGCGAGTAGTACGACTTTCATTGTATCTCCATAAATAATTTATTCATTATTAACGTTTATTTTATGCAAACATTCTTCCAAACTATTTTTCCAGTAAGGAATTTCTATGCCAAACTCATTTTTGATTTTTGCTTTATTTAAAAGTGAATAATGAGGTCGTTTGGCTGGGGTTGGATATTGTGAAGTTTCGATGGGGTTGATTTTACATGTAAGCTTTGCCATCTGCATAATCTCTTGTGCGAAATCATACCAACTTGCAACACCCTCATTAGAATAGTTATAGATCTGTGTTTGAGTAGTGTTGATTTTTGGCAAAATATCTAAAATCACTTTTGCTAAATCTTTTGCATATGTAGGCGTTCCTACTTGATCGTAAATAACACCTAAAGCGTCTTTTTCTTTTCCTAAACGAAGCATCGTCTTTACGAAGTTAGCACCATAACTACTGTAAACCCACGAAGTACGGATGATAATGCTGTTTGGAAGATTACCCTGTAAAAGTGCATTCTCTCCATCCAATTTAGTTTTACCATAAACTGATTTTGGGTTAGTTGTGTCTATTTCTTGATAGGGCTTGTAACTCGTACCATCAAAGACATAGTCAGTTGAGATATGAATCAGTTTAATGTTTTTTTCTTTTGCAATACTTGCTAAATGCTTTACTGCTTGATGATTGATTTTATCGGCTAAAGCTTCTTCATTTTCAGCTTTATCAACTGCGGTATACGCTGCACAATTAATAATGGCATGAATAGCATTTTTTTCAACGAATGACTCAATAGTGTGTTTCTCCGTAATATCAAGTTGATCTTTACATGTAAAGAAAAATGTATAGGGGAAATGGGAAGAAAGTTCTTGTATCTCACTTCCTAATTGACCATTCGAGCCTGTCACTAAGATATTAAGCATAGTAATTTACACCATATTCAAAGAGTTCATGCATAGTTTCAAGTTTAGGTTGTTGGGTATCTTTAGTGGAGAGTTGAAACAAATCTGCACTCAGTTGCCAATCAATACCTAGTTTTGGATCATTAAATGAAATTCCTCGATCACACTCAGGCGCATAATAGTTATCGACTTTATAGGTAAAGGTACAGGTTTCACTTAGAACAACAAAACCATGAGCAAAACCTCTTGGAATAAACATCTGTTTTTTATTTTTACCATTGAGTTCAACAGCCACATAGTTTCCAAATGTCGGACTCCCTACACGAATATCCACAGCAACATCCAGAACTCTTCCATCAATGACACGAACTAATTTTGACTGAGCAAAAGGTGAAAGTTGATAATGAAGTCCACGCAAAACACCGTGATGACTTCGTGATTCATTATCTTGACAAAAATTCACTTTGAAACCTACAAATTCTTCAAACTGATCTTGTCTGAAGGTCTCTACAAAGTACCCTCGCTCATCACCATGCACTTTGGGCTCTATTATGATCACATCGGGTATATTCGTTCGCGTAAATGTCATCTCTTACTTCTTTCTTGTATCATTTTTCCCATAACACGCACTTTGACATATGAAGTTTTAAATCATTTTACTTTGGTTGCTATTACTATTTTCATAAGAGCACAATTTTTCAGTAACTTATATCTCTTCTTTAATTCTCATATAGATAGGGAATCGTGGTTTCCCACCTTTGGTCATCTCTTGAAATTTATACGTAATTTTAGAACCAATGGCAGGAGGATTTTTACGCTCGCTTTCACTAAAACCTGAGCCGATATCAAACATCACGCCATCATCCATCTTACATGTAAGCGAACCGAAGCTGTTTTTATACTTGCCTTCGCCTTTATGATGCTCTACTACTTCACATTCAGCATCTTGAAAACTTTTCACTTTGAGGCTGTTGGGATCGCGTTTGGCAACGTATTTGGTATCAGGATTGCGTACTACAACGCCTTCTCCACCGCCTTTTTCAACCTCAGTGAGAAAACGTTTCAAGTCATCGTTGTCTTTACATGTAAACTGTTTGGCTACTTTGAGATAATCCGCTTGATTGAGTTTGAGATAATACTCAAGCTTGACCAAACGTTGGATCAAGCCACCGTTTTCGGAAGGCACATCAAAGGCGTAAAAAGCGATATTTTTCCAGCCATCATGTAGCTCTTTTTTCTTAACAATGGAGATGATATTTTCAAAATCTCCCCGTTTACTCCAAAGCTCTCCATCCACAGCAAAAGGAGGGAATCCTTCGGTAAACCAAGCAGGAGCGGCAAGTTCAACGCCCCCTCTAGAAATCAGTTTTTGCCCATCCCAATAGGCTCGCACACCATCCATTTTTTCACTCATCAACCACCCTGAAACGTCTTGTCCATTCCATTCTTGCAAAAGCATCAATTCAGGCTTAGCGCCAAACATAAAACTTGTTAAAAGAAGCCAAAAGAGTATTAATCGCTTCATTTAAATCTTTGCCTTATATTTTTGAAGATACCAAACAACGGTTTTAAGAATACCACTCTCAAAGTTCTCTTCCGCTTCCCAGCCAAGCTTGGTCTCTATCTTGGTCGCATCAATGGCATAACGTCTGTCATGCCCTGCTCTATCTTCCACAAAACTAATCTGTTCTTTATACGATGATTCTTTGGGTTTTAGGGTATCGAGTATCTCACAAATCTTGTGGGCGATATAAAGGTTATCCCTTTCATTGCGTCCACCGATATTATAAGTCTCACCTGAGTTTCCTTCGTGGAAAACAAGGTCAATCCCTTTGCAGTGATCTAACACATAGAGCCAATCACGGATATTTTTGCCATCACCATAAATAGGAATTTTTTGATTATTTAATGCTTTTCGAATAATCGTAGGAATAAGTTTCTCATCGTGTTGTTTTGGGCCATAGTTATTGGAACAATTGGTAATGACCGTATTCATCCCATACGTGTGATGATAGGCTCGTACAATCATATCACTGCTTGCTTTAGAAGCTGAGTAAGGAGAGTTTGGTGCATAGCTTGTTATCTCTGTAAAAAGTCCCGTAGCCCCTAATGTGCCATACACTTCATCGGTAGAGATATGATGAAAACGACACTCTTCATAGCCCTCTCTCAGCATAAAAGGTTTTTCCATCCAGGTTTTATACGCCACATCTATCAGTGTAAAGGTACCATTGACATTGGTTTCGATAAACACCCCTGGATTTTTAATGGAGTTATCTACATGAGATTCTGCGGCAAAATGAATCACGCCCCCAATATTATATTTTTCAAACAAGGATTCTACTAATGCTCTATTGCAGATATCACCTTGTACGAAGGTATAGCGCTCATTTCCAGCTACTTCTTTGAGGTTGTCTAAATTACCAGCATAGGTCAAGAGATCCAGATTGACAAGATGATACTCTGGATATTTTTCTAAGAAATAAGGTACAAAGTTTGAGCCAATAAAGCCTGCACAGCCTGTAACGAGAATGTACTTTTGACTCATTTAACCAACTCCTTCAAATACTCTCCATACCCATTTTTACTGAGAGGTTTTGCAATCTCTAAGACTTGCTCTTTCGTGATCCAGCCATAATTATAAGCGATCTCTTCCAAACATGCAATTTTGAAGCTTTGACGCTTTTCAATCGTTTGGACAAACATTCCAGCTTCGAGTAAACTATCATGGGTTCCAGTATCAAGCCATGCAAATCCACGACCCAAAACTTCCACTTGGAGGTCACCTCGTTTTAGATAGGCTTCATTCACCGAGGTAATCTCAAGCTCTCCACGCTCGCTTGGCTTTACAGATTTGGCGATTTCAATAACACTATTGTCATAAAAATAAAGCCCCGTGACAGCAAAAGGGGATTTGGGATTTTTGGGTTTTTCTTCAATGCTAATCGCTTTTTGATTTTCATCAAACTCAACCACACCAAAACGCTGAGGGTCCTTGACTTGGTAGCCAAACACAATCGCACCTGATTTTAATTGTGCAGAACTCTGTAACAAGGGGGTAAAGCCTTGACCGTAGAAGATATTATCACCCAAAATTAAGCAGACACTATCGTTCCCAATAAACTCTTCGCCTAAAAGAAACGCTTGTGCCAATCCATCAGGACTTGGTTGAATTTTATACGAGAGTGAAAGACCCCAACGGCTACCATCACCAAAAAGATCTTCAAACTTCCCAATATCCTGAGGTGTTGAAATGATGAGTATCTCACGAATTCCTGCTAGCATTAGTACCGAAAGTGGGTAATAGATCATCGGTTTGTCATAAATCGGCAACAGCTGCTTGCTAATCGTTTGCGTGACAGGATAAAGCCTCGTTCCGCTTCCTCCTGCTAGGATGATCCCTTTCATGTTAGTGAAGCTCTGCTTTGGCAGTTGCTATAAGCTCGTTCAGTTTTTTTTTCGTACAATTTCGCGTTATCCGCATTGGTCGATTCAAAACGTGTGACTAAAACAGGCGTTGTATTGCTCGCTCGCACCAAACCCCAACCATCGTTAAAGATCACTCTGACACCATCGACATCGACAATCTCTTTAATGGCAGGAAAATCTTTAGGAGGGTTTTTAAGAAGCTCTTTTACTTTTTCAACGAGAGGAAATTTATCACTTTCATTCGTCTCGACTTTAAGTTCTTCAGTAGAATATACGGTTGGTAATTTTGCGATTTCAGCATCTACGTCCAAACCATTTTTCACCATTTCAATCATACGAAGTGTTGCATAAATCGCATCGTCGTAGCCAAAATAACGGTCATTAAAGAAAAGGTGACCACTGACTTCCGCTGCAAAATCAGCATTGGTTTTAGCGATCATGACTTTAAGATTGCTGTGACCCGTTTTGTACATAATCGCATGACCTCGCTTATTGATCTCATCGTACATGACTTGAGAACATTTCACTTCACCAATGACCGTTGGGTTTTTCATGGCACTGGAGAAAAGAATCGCCATGATGTCACCTTTAACATTGTTGTGTTTGGTCAAAAACGCCAATCTATCAGCATCACCATCATACGCAAAGCCAAGCGCATACTCGCCTTCAAGCTCTTTTTTAATGTCTTTAAGGTTTTTCTCTACGGTTGGGTCTGGGTGGTGATTTGGGAAAGTACCATCAGGATCTGTAAATAACCCTTTACATGTAAAGCCTAAAGCTTTGAAAACATCTTGCACCACAACGCCTGCTACGCCATTTCCACAGTCATAGACAAACGGTTGGTTGAAGCCTTTAAGATGGTCAAATTCTTTAATAAGATAAGCGATATAACGCTCTTTGGCATTAATGAAAGTGGAGCTCAAATCATCCTCAATTTCAAGATCATAATTTTGCATAATCTCTCGACCGACAGCATAAATATCTTCACCAAAAAACGGTTTTTTATCAATCGTGATTTTAAAGCCATTGTATTCGCTAGGGTTGTGAGAACCGGTGATCATAATCGAAGCGTTAGGACTCACGCCATCAAAATTTTGAAAGTTACTAAAGTAATTCACTGGTGTTGCAACTAATCCCATGTTAAGGACGTTACAGCCCGCCTTATTTAAACCACTCGTGAGATATTCACACAAAATCGGTGAATGCGAACGCGCATCATAGCCAATCGCAACATTTTTACCTACTTTAGCAATCTGTTTTCCTAAAAAATACCCAATTAATTTTACGGTTTGCTCGTTCAGCTCTTTTTCGTAAATACCTCTGATGTCATACTCTCTAAATATCGCTTTCAATGGTTCTCCTTGTACAGTTCTTCTTCAATTGCGATGCCAAAAACATCCGTATAGGATTTTTCAACCCGTAAATTTTCTTGCATTGTAACCAATGCACGCTGATAATCCTCTATAATGAGGTTGCCTTTTAAAAGTTCATACTTCAAAAAAAGCCAATAGGTATTAAGCACATCACTCTCGCAATACTCCTTAATCTTATCAATTTCGCCCGCATAATAAAGCTCCATTACTTGATCGCCATGGACATCGTATTTGCCAGGTAATCCTACCATCGAGCAAACATGGTCTAACTTCATCCCTCGCACCGCGCCAAATTCGCACAAATGGTCTAACAAATCCACATGAAAGCGATCTGAGTAGCGCGCACGGTAATTTTCCCATTTGTTTTTATTGAGCTCTTTGTTGTCTTGCTCAAAATAAGCGCTACATGTAAGGTTGTATTGCATTGCACGAAGCATCAAAAGGGGCATATCGAAGCTGCGCCCGTTAAAGCTGACTAGCTTTGGATTGTGTTTGTTGATGAAGCCTAGAAAACTTTTGATCATCTCATGCTCGCTGTTTCCTTCGATGCTACTCACTTTGCGAAAAATGCCAAAATCATCGGCAATGACGGCTGAAATAGCGACTATTTTATGGAAAGAGAGCGGCAAAAAGCTGCTACCACTCTTCTCCTCTTGTTCCTTTTGCGCTAAAAGTGAGACCTCAAGATCGTCTCCTTCAAGGCTCAGGACACTTCGAATCAGCTTGGTATCAGGGATGGTCTCGATATCGAACACACAGATCATTGAACAGCCTTTAAGTGACTTTTAGTTAAAATTATAACTTAACTCATTTAAAAAGGGATGATGCGGAATGAAAATTGCGATTGTAAAACTATCGGCACTGGGTGATATTATTCACGCCATGATTGTTTTGCAATATATCAAAAAAAAACATTCCCGACGCTCAGATTGATTGGTTTGTGGAAGAAAAATTTGTCGGTATCTTAGATAATAATCCTCACATCTACACCATTTATCCCCTACGTCTCAAAAACAATAAACTTCATTTTTTCAAAGAGTATCAAAAGCTCAAAACGATCTCAAAGCAAAATCAGTATGATCTTGTTTTAGACCTGCAAGGACTCATCAAATCTGCTCTAGTTGCTAGAATTTTAAGTCCAAACTGTGTTGGTTTTGATCAACACAGCCTTAGAGAACCTCTGGCGTCATGGTTCTATAACACCTCTTTTTATATTCCTTATGAAGAAAATGTCATTCTGCGCAATCTCAAGCTTACATGTAAAGCCCTGAACATTGAGCTTCCCGACATTCACACCAAAGAGCCTTTTTTGTTTTCAACGTATAAGAGCGGCATCACTCCAACACTCCTTGTCATTACAGGTTCATCGTGGAAAAGTAAAATTTATCCTAAAGAACATTTTGTGAACATCATCAATGCTTTACATGTAAAGAGTTTTGTCGCTTGGGGAAGTGAAGAAGAGAGGAACGATGCGCAGTTTATCTGTGAGCATACCAACGCAACGATGCTTCCAAAAATGAGTTTGAATGAACTCAAAGCGATCATTAAAAATAGCCAACTCATCATAGGGGCAGACAGTGGACCGACCCATATAGCATGGGCATTAGGTCGCCCTAGTATTACTATTTTCGGACCAACACCCAGTGCGCGAAACACCGTTACAACCCCAATTAATTTGACAATCGATTGCGAAAAAGCTATAAATGCACGAGATATCAACAAACATGATTTTTGCATTCAACACATTGATCCCCTAAAAATTATTGCATTGGCAAAGGAACTACTCCCGTGTTAGATTATTTTTATCTATCAGCTTTTTGGTTGTTTAAACTTTTTGTGACTAAACTGCCAAAACCTTTATTGACCTTTTTGATTAATCTTTTTGCAGCCATCGGCTATTTAGTTGATAAAAAACACACCAAAATTGCCAAAGTAAATTTAGATCTTGCTTTTGAAGATCGCATGAGTGAAGAGCGAAAAATAGAGATTATCAAGCAGTGCTATAAAAATTTACTTTACTTGCTCAAAGATTTTATAGAAAATCAAACCATCTCAAAAGAGAAGCTACTTCAAAAAGTGACTTTTCACAATGAGCACATCTATGTTGAAGCTTTAAAACTCAAAAAAGGGGTCATTTTTCAAACCGCCCATTATGGTAATTGGGAGATTATGTCCTTAGCGGTAGGCGCAAAATTTGGGCCAATCAGCATTATTGGAAGAGAATTAGACTCTAAAGTGATGAATTCCATTCTAGAAAAAAACAGGCAACGCTTCAATGTAACGCTTTTAGATAAAAAAGGTGCCATGCGAGGCATCCTCAAAGCCCTTAAAAACGGTGGAAGTGTAGGCTTACTTGTCGATCAGAATACTTCTGAAAATGAGGGAGTGCTTGTTCCTTTTTTTGGAAAACTGGTAAGGCACACACCAGCAGCTGCTCAATTTGCAAAAAAAACAGACTGTATTATTATCCCTGCATTTATTACAACCCAAGATCATGAGCACTTCGATCTCACTTTTTACGAACCGATTCTTGCGCCTCGTGATGACAACGAACAATCTTTGCTGAATAGCATTCAAGCACAAGCTGCGATAACACAACGCATCATTGAGAGCAAGCCAGATGAATGGTTTTGGTTTCACCGCAGATGGAAAAATCAATACGAGGAATGCTACAAGTGACGATTCATCATTTTTCATCATTTCAGACAAAAATCCCAACGATCAATAGCTACCTTTTGATCTTATTAGGATTCACATTCCCTTTATCCGTTTCCATTGGAACGGCTGTTATAGGGTGCATCATGCTTCTATGGTTAGTAGAAGGGAAGTTCAAAGAAAAATTCACCATCATCCAACACAATAAAATTACATACGCTTTTTTAGCCTTCTTCATGATTCATCTTATCGGCCTACTATGGAGTGAAGATTTAAAATGGGGTCTGCATATAGTGAGTAAAGAGTGGCGTATGTTGCTTCCTCTCATTTTCATTACAATTGTTAAAAAAGAACATATTTCTTATTATATCCTTGCCTTTTTGTTTGCGATGAGCCTATCTGAAGTATTGTCATATCTTATTTGGTTTGGGATCATTCCCCCCTTTCAAAGCGCAACAACACTCAATCCTACCCCGTTTATAAGCCATATTTCATACAATCCATTTTTGGCATTCAGTATTTTTTTTGTTAATTTACTTTATATTTTTCGTCAAAAATGATAAAAACAACTTCTCTAAAATCATTTCTTTATTTTTTTTTAACCACCATGACTATCAATATTTTTATCACAGGAGGCAGAGCGGGTCAAGTTGGCTTTTTTGTTATGTTGTCTTTAGCATTTATCTTATATTTTAAAAAAAATATTTTAAAATCTGCACTTTTGATCCTCATTGTTTTACCTACCATTTTTTTCATAGCCTACTCGTCAAGCACGCTCTTTAACACAAGGATTCACGAAGGACTCAATGACATTCACATGATTGATAAAAATCCAAACACGAGTGTTGGACTACGAATGACGTTTGCAATGAATACCTTACAAATTATCAAAACAAATCCTATTTTTGGTGTTGGGACAGGTGATTTTCCTAATGAATATGAAAAAGTAAATATGAAAAGATCGCCAAGCGCCCTTCCTACAGTCAATCCTCACAATATGTACTTACTGGTCTTAGCACAAACGGGTATTGTAGGTCTTTTACTGCTACTTTCAATTTTTTATATACAGATACAATCATTTTTTAAATCAAATGATTCACTCGCACCCTTGAGACTTGCACTCCCTCTTTTATTTTTAACCATTATGCTCAGTGACAGTTACCTTTTAGGGCATCATACAGCCCTTTTATTTGTTTATTTTAGTGCCATCCTTTACAAGGACTTTTCCGGTGAAAAAGTCTAAGATCTTAATTGTTATTCAAAGATCCAATGGGGATGTTTTTTTAAGTTCTCCTCTCATCAATGCCTTATATCACCATTATGACAAGGCTGAAATTGATTTATTGATTAATGATGATACGCTAGGCATTGCCAAGACGTTGGAGCATATCCATACGATCCATCTTTATAAATATTCTTGGCGAAAACTCTCAGTCATACAAAGGCTCAAAGAAGAATTTTTGTTAATAAAATCAATTTTTAGAAAGTATGATTTAGCCATTAGTTTGACATCCAGTGACCGAAGTGTTTTATATGCTACCTTTGCGGCGAAACATTCTATTGCTGCTGTTGAAAAAGATGCCAAAAAATCATGGTGGAAAAAACTTTTATTAACACAACACTACTTTTTTGATACCTCAAAACATATTATTATGAACAACGTATCACCTCTTAATTTACTCAAAATTAACTCTTCTAAAGTGGAAATACCCGCTAATCCAAAAGCAGAAGATATAAGGAACATAGAAACTATAGTGCAAAAAGGAGGCATTAAAGATTTCATTATTTTTCACCCATCTGCTCAATATAGATATAAAATGCTCAACAATGAAACACGTAACACGCTTCTAAGACTTTTAAATAGTTTAAACATTCCCATCATTGTTACGGGAGGAAAAACACCCATAGATGAAGAAATTTCTCAAAGCCTGCCAGAGCTTGCTAATATACACAACTTCATAGGCAAAACCTCTTTGGGTGAATATATAGCACTCTCACACCTCTCTCAAGCATATATTGGGATGGATACTCTTAACATGCATATCGCAGCAGCCCAAAATAAGCGTATCTTTGCTATTTTTGGTCCAACCCTCACCTCCATGTGGTCACCATGGGATAATCTAAGTGGTACTTACATGACAGGGACTCCACCTTTTTATACCTATGGAGCTATTACGATTTTTCAAGCCAATCTGCCCTGCGTGCCTTGTGGAAAAGCAGGATGTGATGATAAGCATGGTAAAAGTGACTGTTTAGCAATCATCAATCCAAACACTATTTTTCAAGAAGTTCAAAAATGGTTAAAATAAGCGTTACGATACTCACAAAGAATTCTGAGGAGCATATCAAGAAATGTCTTGAAGCACTTCAATCATTTGATGAGATTATCATTTTAGATAATGGTTCAACCGATGACACTTTAAAAATTGCACAGCAATACCCTAATGTTAAAATTTTCAAACATGAATTCATTGGTTTTGGTCCCTTAAAAAATCTTGCCATTTCCTATGCTCAAAATGATTGGATTTTTTCCATAGACAGTGATGAAATTGCAACACCCGCCTTAATCAATGAAATACAATCCATAAAATTTGACAAAAACACCCTTTATGCGATCAAGAGATCTAATTTTTACGGCACCAAAAAAATGCAATGCTGTGGCTGGGATAATGACTTTGTGAAACGTATTTTTCATAAACAAAGCACAAAATTCAGTGATGATTTAGTGCATGAAAGCCTTTTGAACAATGGTTTAAAAATTAAAAAGCTCAATAACGAATTGGAACACTACTCTTTTAAAAGTGCTGATGAGTTAATCGATAAAATGCAGAAATATTCCACTCTTTGGGCACAAGATAAAAAAGGTAAGAAAAGCGCATCTCCTTTACAAGCTGTTGTAAGAGCCTTCTTTACGTTTATAAAATTTTATTTTTTAAAAAAAGGATTTTTAAATGGCTATGAAGGACTTGTCATTTCGATCTCAAATGCCAATGGTACCTTCTACAAATATATCAAGCTCTATGAGAATAACAAACGATGACATGTAGCCTTATCATTACAACCTACAACTGGGAAGAAGCACTGCAACAGGTTCTTTTTAGTTGCGCGACACAAACACTTTTACCCGATGAAATCATTATCGCCGATGATGGAAGTTCTGAAAAAACAAAAAAAGTTATCGAAAATTTTGCACACGAAAACCCTACTCTGCCTATTATCCATTCGTGGCAAGAAGATCTTGGGTTTCGCGCTTCCATGAGTAGAAACAGAGCTATTGCAAAAGCAAGCGGTGAGTATATTATTTTAATTGATGGGGACATCTGCTTGCATCAAAACTTTATTCAAGATCATCTCTCTTTTGCAAAAAAAGGCTTTTTTACACAAGGAACACGCGTTTTAGTTGAAAAGCACCTGACACAGAAAATATTTCAGGCAAAGAAACTCGCCTTAAATTTTTTCTCACAAGGAATTAAAAATCGCAAAAACACACTTCATTCTAAATTCTTAAGCTCTCTATTTTCAACACATAAAAACCATCTCAAAGGCATTAAAACCTGCAATTTAGCCTTTTTTAAAAAAGATTGTCTTGCAATCAATGGCTTTAATGAGGACTTTGTTGGATGGGGAAGAGAAGATAGCGAATTTGCTGTTAGACTTCTCAATTATGGTATCAAAAGACACGATATACGTTTTAATGCCATTGCTTACCATCTCTATCACCCAGAGAATACGAGAGCCAGCCTTCCACAAAATGATGCCATTTTAAAAAATACCATTGAGCAAAAACTCGTTTGGTGTAACAATGGAATCAATAAATACCTCAAAGGGTTAGACAATGACAATTAGTGCGTTTACCTTCATCAAAAATGGCGAAATACTAGGATACCCTTTTGTAGAATCTATCAAATCTATTTTACCGATTGTCGATGAGTTTGTTGTCAATGTCGGACAAAGTGAAGATGACACACTCAAAATCATCCACGCGATTGATAGCCCCAAAATCAGAATTATAGAATCCCAATGGAACAATCATATGAAAGACCGTGGCTATGTTTACGGTCAACAAAAAATGATAGCTCAATTTAATTGTACAGGCGATTGGGCTTTTTACCTTGAAGGTGATGAAGTGGTTCACGAAGATGATTTAGATAAAATTTACGCATGTATGAAAAAATACAAAGATGACGCAGATGTCGAAGCGATCGTTTTTGATTACTATCATTTTTATGGCAATGCCAATAGCTATCTTTGGAGCCCTGCTTGGTACCGAAAAGCTCCTCGTATTATCAAAAATTCCATTCGTAGCTATGCTCCCGATGGGCTTTTTTGGCTTGTTTTAGATAAAAATAAAATAGGCAGATACCCCAAAGCGGTGGAGTGTGGCGCTAAAATGTACCATTATGGGTGGGTAAGAAGCGAAGCACAGATGAATCTAAAAAGCGAAAAAGTGCAACAATACTGGAATAAAGGGCATAAAACTATCAACTATGCAGACATTGATGGTCGTATCATCCAAGAATTCACAGGCACTCATCCAAAAATTGTACAAGAGTGGTTGCCTAAAGAAAAAGGTGTTTTTCAAGCAGATAAACATCATATTTTGACAAGCAAAGAGAAAAAACACCGAATGATGCTCACGTTAGAAAACTTGTTTGGGTTAGAACTGAGTAAAAAACACTACAAACGTATCAAATGAGACTTTTTATTGAACTTCCCACATGGTTAGGCGATGCTATCATGACAACGCCTGCCATTGAAAATATCATCGAACACTACCCCAATGCAGACATTACCCTCTTTGGTTCTTTTGTCTCCACAGAGGCACTCAAGAGTCATCCAAACGTTTCTCACTGCATCGTCGATGAAAGTAAAAAAGCATTTTCAAGGTTTTATTGGCTTTACACCCTAGCACATACTTTAGGAGCTTTCGATATAGCCATTAGTTTTAGAAGCTCATTGGTGTCATCATTTTTATTAAGGTGTCTTGATGCAAAAAAGAAATTTCACTATCAAAAAAATGTCTTTGCGGGACATCAGGTTGAAAAGTACACTCAATTTATTGCAAAATCTTTACATGTAAAGACGAAGGCTCTTCCTTTAAAGCTTTATCAAACGCCTTTTCACTTTGAGCGACCAACACTGGGGATTAATCCTGGGGCAACGTATGGAAGCGCCAAGCGGTGGTATCCAGAAGAGTTTGCCAAAGTGGCGATTCATTTTGCAGATCGCTATGATATTGTCATTTTTGGTGGACCAAATGAAATGGATATTGCACAAGAAGTTGAAGAACAACTCAAAAAAAGCAAGATTACCAATGTCACCAATTTAGCTGGTAAAACAACGATTCAAGCGTTAATTCAAACTATTGCAGGACTGAGTCTCTTTGTCACCAATGACAGTGGACCGATGCATGTAGCAGCAGCGTATCAAATCCCCACGGTTGCTCTGTTTGGACCAACACGGTATAAAGAGACATCTCCTTGGCAAAATCCAAACAGCACGATTCTTTCACACGATCTTGTCTGTGCCCCGTGCATGAAACGAGAGTGCCCCATCAAAACACACGCGTGTATGCGAGGCATTAAAGCAGAAGAAGTTATTTTACGCTTAGAGCATCATCTATCGCTTGACAGATAATATGCCCAATCATAATGTGCACCTCTTGAATGCGAGGGGTATCGTCACTTGGAACAACAATATTAATATCACAAAATTCATTCATCACACCGCCATCACGTCCACTAAGACCTATCGTTTTGCATCCCATATTACGAGCAAGGCTAAGGGCACGTACGACATTTTTGCTATGCCCACTCGTAGAGATACCAATCAGCACATCCCCTTCCCTTGCCAATGCTTCGACTTGGCGATCAAAAATACGATCAAACCCAAAGTCATTGCCAACAGCAGTGAGAACCGAAGTATCGGTGGTTAATGCAATGCCTGGAAGTCCTCGTCGTTCACTCTTATAACGCCCACTAAGCTCCGCTGCAATATGCTGTGCATCAGCCGCACTACCACCATTGCCACACAGAAGTATCTTGTGACCGTTTTTAAGCGCTTCGGTTGCAATGATACATGCTGTGTAAATATGGCTTTGCAAATGCTCGATTGTTTTTGCGATCACTGCTTGATGTGAGAGCATCTCACGCTGTATCATTTCCATCATTTTTGTTGTGCCCTCTCAATAATTTTTGTGGTACTTTTACCTTCAACAAACTGAACGAGTCGTACCTCTTTAGCAATATCACTTCCCACAACTACTTTACCCTCGTAATCCGCCCCTTTGACCAAGATGTCTGGTTTGATGGCAGAGATAAGCTCCAGTGGTGTATCCTCTTCAAAAGGGACAACATAACTGACCGATTCTAAGCTCGCTAAGATATACGCTCGATCTTCCAGTGGATTAATTGGACGACTTTGCCCTTTAAGACGTTTGATCGAATCATCGGCGTTGAGTCCAACTATGAGTATATCTCCAAAACTTTTCGCAATTTCAAGGTACTTCACGTGTCCTACATGTAAAATGTCAAAACAGCCATTGGTGAAAACTATTTTTTGGTTCTTGGTTGCTTTTAAAAGAGCAACCATCTCTGTTTTGGTTTTAATTTTACTCTCCGCTGTAGCGCCTCTAAGGCTATGAGAATAGGCATCTATTTCATCCAAAGTCACGATAGCACTTCCTAGTTTTCCCACAACGACGGCTGCCGCTTTATTGGCAAACGAGGCAGCTTCCTTCATGCTAAGACCGCAAGAGAGTGCGTAACCAAGGCTGGCTAAAACGGTATCGCCCGCACCTGTGACATCATAGACTTCTCGTGCGACCGTTGGCATCTTCATAAAATTATCGCCAAAAATAGCCATTCCATCTTCGGAGAGTGTGATGATTGCGTACTCTAAACTCAAACTCTCTTTCAAAAGAGTCCCTGCTTTTTGCAAACTTTCATCATCTTTGATGACGATCTTTGTGGCAATACTCGCCTCTTTTTTATTGGGCGTTAGTAATGTTGCGCCACTGTATTTTCGGTAATCATCCCCTTTTGGGTCTACTAAAATGCATTTTTGATGTGATTTTGCAAGCGCTATGACGTTACATGTAAAACTTTGTGTTAAAACACCTTTACCATAATCAGAAAGCACAATAATATCTACTGTATCGAGATAGTTTTCACATTGCGCTAAAAGAGCCTTAACTGAAGCTTCCGTAATGTCTTCTTTGGATTCACTATCGTAACGCACAACTTGTTGGTGCGACGCAATCACACGGCTTTTTTTACTGGTTTTACGTCCCGTTTGTTTCACGATACCTTTAATATCCGCCCCTAAGGTTTCGAGCATACAGAGTAACTCTTTGCCGTTCTCATCATCTCCCACAACACTCAAAACGCTGACGTTAGCCCCTAAACTTAAAAGGTTGTTGACCACATTGCCCGCACCTCCTAAAACCGTGCTCTCATTTTGAATATCCACAACTTGAACAGGAGCTTCTGGAGAGATACGTTCGCATTTTCCCCAAAGGTAGTGATCGAGCATTAAATCACCAATGACTAAAATGGAAGGCTGATACGTTCTTAATCTATCCATGGTTCACTTCGCATTTAAAAATACGTTGAATCTCTGGCACATAGGCTTTAATGCCCTCTTCTAAACTCACACGTGGCGCATAGCCCAAATCTTTACATGTAAAAGAGATATCCGCTTCCGTGTGCATCTGATACGCACGGTAAGGGTTAGTAAAATACGCTGTGCCTAAAGCAGTTCCAAGCTCTTTTTGTAAGATGTCGGCAATATCTTGAAAACTTCGTGGATTGCCCGTTCCAACATTGTACACACCGCTTTTACCTGAAACCGCTGCTTTGATATTGGCTTGAACGACATCGTCAATGTAAATAAAATCACGTACAATTTTATCGGAGCCATAAAAAAGACGGGGTGTTTTACCACTTAAAATTTGTAGTCCTAGTTGCAAAACCATCGAAGCTGTTGTGTTTTTAAAGTATTCTCTTGGACCATAGACGTTGAAATAGCGTAGCCCTATCACGCTCATAGTAGGGTTTTGAGCACAAAATTCACGGGCTAAATGATCCATAGAAAGCTTACTAAACCCGTACACATTTTGAGGTTGCTCATGCCCTACACGCTGTGGTGAAGCGGCATCACCATATGTCGCCGCACTGGAAGCATAAACCACAACGGAATGGTTCACTTTGGCAAGTTCTAAAATAGTTTTAAACGCATTGACATTGGTTTTTACCATAATGCCCTGATCTAAAACCGTTGTATCCGAAATGGCTGCTTCATGAAAAATATAATCAAAGCGATACGAAGAGAGTTTGTTGAGCGCTTCATCATCATTGATGTCGCCACTAATGACTTCACCCTTGAATCCTATGAGATTTTTAAAGTGCCCAAAACTCTTGAGATTGCCATTGGAAAAGGTAGCTTCACTTCTAAAAAGATCAAAGACAACGACGTTGCACGTAGGATAATTTTCTTGAAAATAAAAAGCAAGATTACTACCGATAAATCCTGCTCCACCTGTAATTAAAATGTTTTTTTGGTTGAAATCTGTTTCGCTGTAATGCATGCTTAACCCTATTGTTTAATAAGATTAATTGTATCCAAAAGAAAATTAACGCAATATTTAGCTTGAGTGCTAGAAGGGATAGGATGAAGCAGAATTGTTTGTGTAATGCCAGCGCCAAATGCGGCTTCAATATCACTGGGTTTATCGCCGATCATCCATGATTGTGACACATCGATGTCAAATGCTTCAATCGCTGCTTTAAGCATACCACTTTTGGGTTTGCGACACGCGCAGTTCGCTTCTGGTGCATGCGGACAGTGGTAAACGGCGTCGATTTTAATGTTTACATGTAAAAGCTCTTGAAGCATCCACGCGGTTAATGTTTCAAAATCTTTTTCGCTGTAATAGCCTCGTCCAATGCCCGATTGATTGGTCACAATAATCAGCAAATACCCTAAAGATTGAAAATAACGTAAAGCTTCAAAAACGCCATTACAAAACTCGAAATCTTCCACCCTTGATACATATGCTTTGTCAACATTAATGACACCATCGCGATCTAAGAAAATTGCTTTTTGCACTTATTCTCCAAGCTCTTTGGTGATATCACTGAGTAAATTGGTGTATTCAAGGTAGCCAAACGTATCTTTTTGCGCTATCAAAGAAGCTTTTGCTCTCACAAAAAAGTCTCTTGCTTCTTCACGATTTCGTAAGTCATACGCTAAAAATTTACCCATGTAGTAGTTGGCATAAAGGTGTGTTGGCTCTTTGATCAAGACAATCTGCACCTCTTCAATCGCTGTATAAATTTGTGCATTTTTTTGAAGAGCAAGTGCACGTTTCAGGCGAATCATATGTTGCATATCATCCACAGCAAGGCTTTTTTGGTACATCTTTGAAGCTTCATTAAAAATGCCCATTTCAAAATAACCATCGCCCAATTTGTTCCAAATATCTTTGTCATTGGTTTTGGCCGCTTGTTGTTTTAAATTGGAAACTTTAAGTGCAAAGGGAAGAACAGTAGCAATACGGCTCTTTTGAACATTGTGTGGATCAATCGAATACGCATCCACCAAGATTTCAAATCCTTGAGCAATTTTCCCCTGTTTAAGATAGATATTGGCAAGTTGAAGCATACACTCTGTATTGTTTGGCTCTGTGCTTAAAATCGCTTCAATGGCTTCTTTTGCTCTTGCTGTATCTGATCTTTCGGTTACACAGACACTATGTGTTGCCCCAAACAGAGTCACCGCTAAACATAATAAAGCTATCGCACTTCGAAACAAATGAACCCCTACTCAGATTAAGATGGACTAGATTATATCCAAGTTTTACCGAAATGAAAATAGAACACCAAGGGCGCTTAGAAAACCTAAGCAGGGTTAAAGTCTGGTTAGTTATAATTTTTCTTACACAACTCAAAAAGGGGTATTTCGTATGAAAAAAGTTTGTACAATTTTAGCAATTGCAGCAGTATCTAGTTTGATGGCAGCCGATGGCGCAGCAATCTACCAATCAAAATGTTTTTCCTGTCATGGAGACAAAGCTTCTAAAGCAGCCTTGAATAAATCTCAAATCATTGCAGGTTGGGATGCCGCTAAAATCACAGCAGCTGTTACAGGTTATAAAGATGGCAGTTATGGTGCAGCAATGAAAGGCGTCATGAAACCTATCGCTTCTGGACTTAGCGATGAAGATCTTAAAGCAGTCGCTGCAACAATCGCTTCATATAAATAAGCCTATCATTACGTAGCTACAAGGAAAGTTCTTATAGCTACGTTGCATTAGGTACTGAAGCTTGCCTCTTTGAGGCAGAAAAGTTTCGTTAATCAGGTGGGGCGTATCCCACCTCTCTTTCTTTCTTCTCTTTTAAGACTTTTGCTTTTTTACGTTCCATATTGACAGCATCATTCAGTGCTTCTTCACTGTCAAACTGTGCACCATCCAAAAACTTTTGATGATCATCAAATTGCCCACTACGGATTCCCCACAATAATCCCCATAAACCAAATGCTCCCAGCAGTGTTGAAGCACCCAACATCATCGCAATAATCCACCCATCCATAGCTACGACCTTTTTAAAACATTTTTAATGCGCATCGAATTACCGACAACAACCAACGAACTAAGTGACATGGAAAGGGCTGCAAATAAAGGTATCACATGCCCACTCATGGCTAAGGGAATTGTAACAATATTGTACAGCAACGAAAAGAATAAGTTCTCTTTGACCACACGTAGACTTGCTTTTGCGATAACAAACGCTTCATACAAACTTTGCATACTATCATTGGTCAGAACAATATCACTGATATCTACCGCAACATCAGCTCCATTCCCCATTGCAATCGCAATTTCGCTTTGACTCAACGCTAAAGTATCGTTAATGCCATCACCTGCCATCACTACTCTTTGGCCTTTTTGACGGAGCGTTTCAATATATGCAGCTTTTTCATGAGGAAAGAGCCCTGCTTCGTACGTCTTAATGCCCACTTCTTCGGCAATTTCTTGGGTTACTTTTGCATGATCGCCACTGAGCATGACAATTTCTAACCCCAAAGCTTTAAGTGCCTCAATGCTCTCTTTAGCACCCTCTTTGAGCGCATCTTTAAGCCCAAATATCGCCATAAGTTTGCCATCAATCGCAAAGAAATAGTGACTGAGTGATTCAAATCCTTTCGGCAAAAGCACTTCGATGCCTGCCTCTTCCATCATTTTGGCATTGCCCCCAAGAAGCTCATAGCCCTCAGCAATGGCTCTGACTCCTTTTGCCTCTACCGTTTTTATCTGCTCTAAACTCTTTACATGTAAAGTGGTTTCATCTTCTTTTAAAAAGCGTGCAACCCCTTGGCTGATAGGATGATTGGATGAATTGACAAGGGCATACAACAAAGATCGATCAAAAGTGTACGCATACTCATACATGACAACTTCGGGTTTGCCTTTCGTGATGGTGCCTGTTTTATCCAAAACAAGCGTATTACATTTTGCCATGCTCTCTAAAAATCCTGCCTCTTTAAACAAAATCCCTTTTTTCGCAGCAAGCCCAATCCCCACAATCGTTGCTACAGGGGTAGCAAGACTTAAGGCACAAGGGCAGGCAATGACGATGACAGAGATCGCAATAATCAAACCCTTTTCAAAGGAACCGCTCTGGTAAAACCAAAACAGCAATGTTGAAAACGCTAAGAGCAAAATGGTTCGTGAAAAATAGCCCGAAATTTGATTGGCAAGTTTTTCTATTTTGGGCTTTTTATTCATGGCATCTTCAAGCAAACAGACCAACTTAGAGAACATCGAAGAGGAAAAAGTGTTGGTCGCTTGGTAGTGAATAACGCTGTCTAAGCAAATGGAGCCACTCAGAATTTTATCGCCTTTTTGAGCTAAAATAGGAATGGATTCACCATTTAAACGTGAAAGATCAAACGAACCTTCCCCTTCGGTAATGACACCGTCGATGGCCACTTTATCACCGGCACGCACTTCGATGATCTCGCCAATTTCAACCGACTCAACGCTGGTTAAAATCTTTTCATCGCCTTTGATCAAGGTGACTTCTGTGGGCATCGAACTTCCAAAAGCGTCGAGTGTGTCTACCGCTTTTTTCTTGGTTAAAACTTCCAAATATTTACCCGCAAAGACAAAGGTAACGATCATCGTTACTGAGTCAAAATAGACCTCAGCATTATGTGAAAACATCGCGTAGAGAGAAAAAATATAGGTGAGTGTTGCTCCCGTAGCGACGAGAAAATCCATCGTAATATAGCGATGTTTGATGCCATAATACGCCCCTTTAAAATAAACCGAACCGGTGTAAAACAGCGTTGGAGTGGCGAGAACAAACTCGGCGAAATTGAGAATATTTTTGATATTGCTCTGCATGCCTGTAAAATAGCCTGCATATTGCGCAATGGCGATCCACATTACATTCATCGTCGCAAAAATACCTACAAGCAGTTTGGAGTAATACTCTCTACGTTGTGCCGTCGCTCGCTCTTCTCCGCTTTTAGGATCATACGGATAGGCGTTATACCCAATGCTGCGAATGGTTTCAATAATCTCTGAAAGTTTGATCAATGATTCATCCCACACAATTTTGGCTTTATGATTGGTATAACTAATGGAAACTTCAACAATCCCCTCTTGCCTAGAGAGCACTTTTTCATTGAGCCATACACACGCACTACAATGAATCCCTTCGATAATAAGTGCGATTTCGCTAAATCCTTCTTTACTTTTTTTCACATATTTGGAAACAAATCCATCCAAATCAAAACGATTAACATCGTCTAAAGTAGCTTTGGGAGGTGTGAGGGTCGTTTCTCCCATTTTAGTATAAAACGTACTCA